>DASZUN010000074.1:0-36346 GCA_035547615.1 Gemmatimonadaceae bacterium
TCGTGGGGATCTCGCCATTCGATCCCGTGAGCTTCGTCGGCGTGTCGGCCGCGCTCACCGCGATCGCGCTCCTCGCGAGCTACCTGCCGGCGCGCCGCGCCGCCAAGGTCGATCCCGTCGAGGCCCTGCGATACGAGTAGCCAGGCTGGACGCCGTGGCCGCGCGTGCGCATCGTTGTGCACCCACGCCGGCGCCGCCCATGACCGCAGAAAGCCAGCTCGCGAGCTTCATCGCCAAGTTCGACCCGAAGCATCAGACGATTCTGCGATCGGCGCGGCGCATTCTGCGCGCTCGCTTCCCGACCGCCAACGAGATCGTCTACGACAATTACAATTTCTTCGTGATCGGCTACTCGCCGACGATGCGCCCGTCGGATACGGTCGTGTCGCTCACCGGCGGCGCGAGCGGGATCGGCCTCTCGTTCTACCACGGCGCGACGCTGCCCGACCCCCACAAGCTGCTGCTCGGCTCCGGCGTGCAGAACCGGTTCATCCGCCTCGACAGTGCCAAGCGCCTCACGACGCCCGACGTGGAGGCGCTCATCGCCGCGGCCGCATCGCAGTCGAAGACGCCGTTCCCGCGCTCGGGCACGGGCGCGCTCGTGATCAAATCCATATCGGAGAAGCAGCGGCAGCGGCGGAAAGCGAAGCCCTAGCTCCGGTCGTCCCTCCAACCACGCGCTTCGATGACACGGTGGGAATACATGACGCTCGACGTCCGCGTCTCCGGCTTTTTCAGCGGTCCCAATCTCGACGGCGACGCACTCACGGCGAAGCTGAACGAACTCGGCGCCGACGGATGGGAAGCGTTCGGTCTCAGCAACATGGACACGGGGCAGGGCATCACGCGCGACCTGGTGATCCTGCTCAAGCGTCCGCGCGCCTGATCGGGCCGATGCGCCGTCACGGACCGCGATGGCGCATCCGCTCGAGCGTCACCCCCGCGAACACGCCCCACGGACGCGAATCGGCGCAGACCGTTTGCGGTGCCGTGCCGGACATCGAACAGTCGTGCGCCACGCGTTGACCGAGCACGCCGGTGACGAAGTAGTGGCGCACGACCGCGCCGCTGGCTTGCTGGTATGCGAGCGTCGCGAGCCATCCGTTGTCGTGGTACGAATCCGCCCGGCTGGGAAGCGAGTCGCGGCCGATCTCATGGAGATATCCCGCCGTCACGTACGGGCCTGATCCGCGTCGAATGCGGCCGAGCTGCGCATACGGCAGCGCCGCAGGGCTCAGAATGGTGCCGCCGGCTATGCCGAGTCCCGCGTCCATGCCGTCGGCGATCGCGCGCGGCAATTCGACGTAGACGTCGGGCTCGAATCGCGGCGGGAACACGTTCCACGCGGCGCCGACGCGGAGCGCGGGACCGGATTCCGAGTCACGCCACGCGTAGGCGGCGTTCAAGCCGAACGGGCCGACGGCGAACGGCTGGTGCAGATATCCGGAATTGTCGGAGACGTACGGGAGCGACAGGGACGCTCCGGTGCTCGCACCCGGCTCGACAACGGGGCCGTGCGCGATGGTCGGCACGCAGGCGCCGAGCGCGACGAGCAGGACGATCGAACGAAGGGCGCGGATGAGCATGCCGGAACATACGGCGCGCAGCGCATTCCGGCAGCGTGCGCGTCAGGCAATCCCCGGGCCCGCCGTCGGGGAATTCATCAATGCTATATAACCAACGAGGAATATAGAATTCTCTCCGTCGGATGTCCTCAATCTCGCCGGAGCGAATCATGGCCAGCCATCGTACACCCATCGTCGTCACGCATGACGGCGGCGTGCAGTTTTCCATTCAGATCCGGTCGCATCGGATCATCAACGATCAGCCCGTTCGCGGCGGCGGCGCGGACGCCGGTCCGGCGCCGCTCGAGCTGCTCGGCGCATCGCTCGGCAGTTGCGTCGCCCTCTACGTCCAGCAATTTTGTCACTCGCGCGGCCTGCCGTACGAAGGGCTGCGCGTGGAAGTGGAACAGTACGGCGCGCCGGAGGGCGGCCGGATCGGGACGTTCGCCGTGCGCGTCGTCCTGCCGACGGAGCTGCCGCCGCACTATGCGGCGATGCTCGAGCGTGTGGCGCGGAGCTGTCCGGCGCACAACACGCTGCACCATGGCGCCGAGGTGACGATGTCGATCGAAGCCGGAGTGCCGGCGGAGGCGTGATGGTCGATGTGACGATCGTGGGCGACCGCGTGCGGTTCGAGGTCGAGGGGTGGGACAAGCTCTGGGCGCTCAAGAGCCAGCTCGAGATCCCGCTCGCGCACATCCGTGAGGTGCGCGTGGACCCCGAGCCGGCGCGCGGGTGGTGGCACGGGCTCCGCATGCCGGGGACGCAGATCCCCGGCGTGCTCACCGCGGGCACGTTCTACCAGCAGGGCGAGGCGGTGTTCTACGACGTCCACGATGTCGAGAAGACGATCGTATTAGAGCTCGATCATGAGCACTACAAGCGGCTCGTGATCGAAGTCGCGCAACCGCACACCACGGCGGCGGAGCTGCAGCGGGCGATCGGGCGGTGACGGCTTAGAGTCTCACGCCCGGCAGCACCGCGCCCGCCGCGAGCCCGAGGATGTACAACCATCCGAACGCGCGGTTGTGCACCAGGCACACGCGATGATACCAGAGCGGCCAGCCCACATATCCGGCGGGCGGTTCGCTCGGCCGCGGCGCTGACATCACCTTCACCGCGCGCAGTCCGCGCGGCGCGGCGAGCAGCACGAGCAGCGCAAACGGTGTGATCATCCCCGCCGCCACGCCCGCGAAGATCACGAGGTACATCGCGATCACCGAGGCCCGGTTGAACGTGCGCGCGCTCGACTCGCCGAGCACCACCGGCAGCGTGCGCTGGTGCTTGCGCTCGTCGAACTCACGCTGGTCGATGTGTTTGCCGACGAGAATCGACATCACGCCGAGGCCGTAGGGAATGGATGCGAGCAGCGCTGCGCTGGAGGAACGGCCCGAGATGACGAAATAGCCGCCGGCGACCATGAGCGGCCCCCAGACGACGAACGCCGCGATCTCGCCAAGTCCCAGCTCCTTGAGCGCGCGCGGCGCGGCGTCGTACGCCCAGAGCAGGAGCGCGCCGGCGAGGGTGAGCCACAACGCCGGCATCCCGCGGAGCGTGATGAAGTACGCGCCGATCGCCACGGCGATCGCGACGAGGATGAGGAGTCCCGTCACGAGCAGCCGGGAGCTGACGGCTCCGCTCAAGAGCGGGTGCACGGTGTAGCGCCGGCGCGGCGAATCGGCGGTGTCGTGGCCGCGCTTCGCGCCGAAGTAATCGTTGGAGAGATTGCTGATCGCGTGCAGCACCACGTAGCCCACGAGCACGAGCACGAAGGGCAGCGGCTGGAATGCGCGATCAGTGAGCGTGAGCAGGCCGGCGAGCACCGCGGCCTGGAACGAGATGACGAGGATGACGCTGCGGGCCGAATACAGGAACCGCGCGATCGGGTCGAGGTCGACGAGATCCTCGGCGAGCGGCGGATAGAAGCCGGTGAACGCCCGGGCCCATTCGCGCGGACCGCCGCGGCGGGAACGCGGCGCGCCAGCCGGCTGATTGATCGAAGCGTGTGACATGCCTCGAAAGATATCCCCCGCACGAGCCGGTGGCCTTACCCGGCTTCGGGTGGACCCACAGATTCTCCCCATGTCCGACGACCGCCCGTGGTATCGAGAACCCGAGACGTTCGTGGCCGTCGCCGCGCTGATCGTCAGCATCTCCGCAGTCGTGGTCGGGATCTACGAAGCCGCGCTCCAGCGGCGGCACGATCGCGCGGAAGTCTGGCCGCACCTCGAGATCGGGACGTACACCAGCCCCAAGGACGCGAAGCTCTCCCTCCAGAACAACGGCATCGGCCCGGCGATCGTGCAATCGATCGTCGTGACCGTCGACGGGAAGCCGCGGCGCAACTGGGACTCCGTGCTCGTCGCCGTCGCCGGCGTGGCGAACAAGAACCAGGAGACGAGCGCGGCCGGCCGGGGAATTCGTGCGGGCGACGCCGTCGAGCTTCTCGGAGTGCTGCGCGCGGCCCTGCCGCCCACCTTCCTGGATCAGGTTGGCCGGATCGCCGTCCACGTCTGCTACACCGACGTCTTCGGCGACGCGTGGACGGTCACGGACACCCTCGGCAAGCGCGACGTATGGCGGAACGTGGATCGCTGTCCGCCGCAACCGAGCGATGCTGAGTTTTAGTATATTATTTCTATAATATCATTTTACTAGCACCTCTCCTCCTGCGGCCACCTCTCTCCGCTCCGACACCGTGAACACCCGCCGCCAGTTCCTCATCACCGCGCCCCTCGGTCTCCTCGGCGCGCTCGACGCCTGCAAGACCGGGAACGCCGATCAGACCCAGGACACGACGTCCACGCCCGGCGCGCCGCCGGCGTTCAACACCTCGGCCGCGGCCGGTCCGGAGGTATCACCCGCGACCTTCGCCGAAGCCGAGAAGCTGGCGCAGGTCACGATGAGCGACGCGAATCGCGAGATGGCGGCGAAGAGCTGGCGCACGTCGATGGCGCCGCTGCTCGAGCGGCGCGTCGGACCGCGCAAGGCCGTGCTCGAGGAGACGCTCGCTCCCGCCTCGGTCTGGGATCCGGTCGTCGCCGTGCACGCGACGTCGATGCCCGCGCGCGATCGCTTCGTGCGGAGCACCGACGATCCCGGGCCGCTGCCGTCGAGCGATGCCGAGATCGCGTTCGCGCCGGTGTGGAAGCTGTCGAAGTGGATCGAGTCGAAAAAGCTCACGTCGACGCGGCTCACCAGCATCTACCTCGACCGGCTCAAGCGCTACGATCCCAAGCTGCGCTGCGTGATCACGCTCACGCCCGACGTCGCGATGCGGCAGGCGAAGCAGGCCGACGCCGAGATCGGGGCGGGGAAGTATCGCGGCCCACTGCACGGCGTTCCGTTCGGCGTGAAGGATCTGCTCGACACCGCGAACATTCGCACGACCTGGGGCGCCGAACCGTACATGAACCGCGTGCCGACGAAGGACTCCGCGGTCGTGGCGCGCCTGCAGGACGCCGGCGCCGTGCTCGTGGCGAAGCTCAGCCTCGGCGCGCTCGCGCTCAACGACATCTGGTTCGGCGGGCAGACGATGAACCCGTGGCTGATCGAGGAAGGCGCGTCGGGATCGAGCGCGGGCCCGGGCGCGGCGACGGCGGCGGGCCTCGTCGGATTCTCCGTGGGCAGCGAGACGGGCGGATCGATCATCGCGCCGAGCATGCGCTGCGGCGTCACCGGCCTGCGTCCGACGTACGGGCGCGTGCCGCGCACCGGCGCAATGACGCTCTGCTGGTCGCTCGACAAGCTCGGGCCCATGACGCGGAGCGTGGAAGACACGATGCTCGTGCTGCACGCGATCAGCGGTCCCGACGCCGGCGACGTGGCGAGCGTGCCGAGCCGGCTCGATTACGACGGCACGGCGAGCGTGAAAGGCCTGCGCGTGGGCTACTTCCCCAAATGGATGCACGAGGCGCCGGCGACGGACGTGGACCGCGCGGCGCTCGAGACGGTGAAGCAGGTGGGCATGACGCCGGTCGAGGTGTCGATTCCGGACTGGCCGTACGACTCGCTGCAACTGATGCTCTTCGCCGAAGCGGCCGCGGCCTTCGAGGAGCTGACGCTGAGCGGGAAGGACGCGACGCTCAAGGCGCAGGTGCCGGACGCGTGGCCCAACCTGTTCCGCGAGGCGCGCTTCCTCTCCGCCGCGGATTTCGTGCAGGCCGACCGGTTCCGGCGCAAGGTGGCCGCGGAGATGGCACGAGTATTCTCGAATATCGATATGCTCATGGTCCCGTCGTTGCGCGACGAGATGCTCGTGATCACGAATTTCACCGGTCATCCCTCGCTGACGCTCCGCGCCGGATTCGTGCAGGTGAGCGAGGCGCGGAGCGACTGGGCGCCCGATCCCGCGCACCCGCTTCCGACGTTCCATCCGCCGCGCCGCGTGCCGCACGGCATCACGCTGATTGGCCGCCTGTTCGACGAGGGGACGATCGCGCGGACGGGCCTGGCGCTGGAGCACGCCTTCGGCGTGGTGGGCGAGAATCCGCCGGGATACGCGTGACCGCCGGCACGGCTCCTGAAACGCATGGGACCGTGACACGATCGTGACGGGGAGCGGCTCGCCGGGTGGCGGGCCCAGGCGAATGTTCCAGGGATCGCCACGCTCCTCGAGTCGATTCACGGCGTAGCTTTAGGAGAGATCCTTGCCGGACGCGTCCGTGCAGCAGAAAATCATCGACATGACATCGAGCGCAGCGGCCGCCACCACCGGCCCCGCGCTCTACATCAATCGCGAGCTGAGCTGGCTTGCCTTCAACGCTCGCGTCCTGCACGAGGCGCTGGACGAGCGCACGCCGCTCCTCGAGCGCGTGAAGTTTCTCGCGATCTTCTCGGCGAACCTGGACGAGTTCTTCATGGTCCGGATCGCCGGGTTGCGCCGACAGGTCATGGCGGGGGTCGTGCAGGCGCCGCCGGACGGACTCACGCCGCGCGAGCAGCTCGACGCCTTGTATCCCGAGGTGGCGCGGCTCTGCGCGTTGCAACGGTCGTGTCTCCAGGAGCTGCTCGTCGAGCTGGCGACCCACGGGGTGCGCTTGCTCAGCGTGGGCGAGCTGGCGCCGGCCGAGTGGAGCGGCGTGGACGAGTACTTCGAGGCGCAGATCTTCCCGGTGCTCACGCCGCTCGCCGTCGATCCGGGCCACCCGTTCCCGTACATCTCCAATCTCTCGCTCTCGCTCGCGGTCGAGATCAGAGATCCCGAATCGGGCGTGACGCGCTTCGCCCGTGTGAAGGTGCCCAAGAGCCTGCCGCGCTGGGTGCCGGTGCGCGGCAAGCCGCTGCAGTTCGTGCCGCTCGAGCAGGTGATCGGCGCCAACCTCGGCGCGCTCTTCCCCGGCATGGACGTCCTCGGCTGGTACGTGTTCCGGATCACGCGCTACTCGGATCTCGACCTGCCGATCGAGGAGCCGGAAGATCTCCTCGCCACGATCGAGGAGCAGGTCTTCAAGCGCCGCTTCGGCGAAGTCGTGCGCGTGGAAGTGCAGGACGGGATGCCGGAGCACATTCGCACGCTGCTGCTCGAGGAGCTGCAGGAGGAAGACGTCGCCGCCAAGCTGACCGAGCGTGACATGCACGACGCGGGCACGCTGCTCGACCTGAGCGACCTGCACCGCATCGCCGCGCTCGACCTGCCCGCGCTCAAGGATCCGCCGCTCGTGCAGACGGTGCCGCCGGAGCTTCGCGACGACAGCGTCTCCATCTTCGACGTGATTCGCGAGGGCGACCTGCTCGTCCATCACCCGTTCGAGTCGTTCACGGCGACGGTCGAGCGATTCATCGTCGAGGCGGCGGAAGATCCGCAGGTGCTGGCGATCAAGCTCACGCTGTACCGCACCTCCGGTGACACCGCGCTCGTCGCGGCGCTCGTGCGCGCCGCACAGCTCGGCAAGCAGGTCGCCGTCATTGTGGAGCTCAAGGCGCGCTTCGACGAGGCGAACAACATCGTCTGGGCCCGCCAGCTCGAGGATGCGGGCGTCCACGTGGCGTTCGGCTCGGCGAACATGAAGACGCACGCGAAGACCGCGCTCGTCGTCCGCCGCGAGGTCGACGGGATCCGGCGCTACATCCACATGGGGAGCGGGAACTACAACTCGCGCACGGCGCGGCTGTACACGGACGTCGGCCTGTTCACGTGCAGCCCGTCCATCGGCGCCGACGTGAGCGATCTGTTCAACTCGCTCACCGGCTACTCGCGCCAGGAGCTCTATCGCAAGCTGATCGTGGCGCCGCGCGGCATGCGCGACCGCTTCATCGAGCTGATCCAGCGCGAGGCCGAGCACGCGCGCGCCGGCCGCCCGGCGCGGATCATCGGGAAGATGAACGCGCTCGTCGACGCGGCCGTGATCGATGCGCTGTACGCGGCGTCGCAGGCCGGCGTAACGATCGATCTCATCGTGCGCGGCATCTGCTGCCTGCGCCCGGGACTCCCGGACGTCAGCGGCCACATTCGCGTGATCAGCATCATCGGCCGGTTCCTCGAGCACTCGCGCCTCTGGTACTTCGCGAACGCGGGCGACGAGGAATTCTACCTCGGCTCGGCGGACTGGATGCCCCGCAACTTCGATCGCCGCGTCGAGGCGGTCGCGCCGGTGGAGCATCCCGCGCTGCACGAGCGGCTGCGCTCACTCCTGCAGGTGTATCTGGACGACAACCGCGAGGCGTGGGAGCTCGATGCGGCCGGCACCTGGCGACAGCGGATGCCCGACGGCGCGCCGCGCCCCTCGCACGAGCGCCTGCTGCGGAACCCCTGGGGCCTCACGCGCGAGGGCCTCCCGGGGGATGCTGATTAGAAAAGACTAATCGACGGCGAGCGCGCCGGCATCGTAGACCGCGCCGTCCGGCGTCACCAGCTCGACCGGCACGCCGGCGATCCGCTCGAGCAGCGCCGCCTTGCGCGCCGCGCCCCACAGCTCGAGGTGCACGTCCCGCCGCCGGTGCGCCGGCACGGGCGTGATGCGGATCGCCCGCTTGAGCCAGCGCACCTTGAGATCGGCGACCGCGCCGGTGTGGCCCCGATCGAACCCGTCGGCGAGCCGCAGAATCGCCGCGAGTCGCTTGATGCGCCGCCGGAGCGACTTGTCGAGCGCGCCGTAGTTGCGGTGCGCTTTCTGCGGCCCGGAGCCGCGGTGATACCGCGCGACGTTCGCGATCACCACCTGCTCCGACGGCGGCATGCCCAGCAGCTCGGCGTGCAGGATCAGATGGTACGAATGCTTGTGGTGGCGGTCGTAGCTGATGTGATAGCCCGCGTCGTGCAACAGCGCCGCGTCGGCGAGCGCGGCGCGATCGGCCGGCGTGCAGCCGAGCCGTGAGCCGAGCGCATCGAAGAGCGTGAGCGCGAGGTGCTGCACGTGCGCGGAGTGCGGCTGCTCGACGCCGCAGCGCTGGGCGAAGTCGCCGACCGACCGCGCCCGCGCCTCGCCCGGATCGGCGAACGTGGGCGCGACGCGCGCCGCCTCGAGCAGCAGGCCTTCGCGAATGCCGTAGCGCGACACCACCAGCTCGCGCGCGTCCAGGCGCTTGAGCACCTCCGCGGCCACCGCGATGCCGGCGACGATGATGTCCGCGCGGTCGGGATTGAGCCCCGGCACGGTGCGCCGCTCCTCGGGGCGCAGCTCGGTGAGCGTGGCGAGGATGCGCTCCACGTCGGCGCGCGGCACGTGCGTCGCGTGTACGGAACGCGCGGTGAGCACGCCCTGCCGGGCGAGGAACATCCCGGCGAGGTTCGTGAACGTTCCGCCGGAGCCGATGATGCGCGCGCCGCGCCAGAGTCGCCCGGGCAAGTGCCCGTGCAGCCCGTCGCGCACGTGGCGGCGCAGGCGCTTCACGGATTTCTCATTCACCCCGTCGGCGAGAAAGCGCTCGGTGAGGCGAATCGCGCCGAAGGGCAGAGAGCTCAAGCGCTCGAGCACCCCTTCCGCGCTCAACGCGAACTCGAGCGAGCCGCCGCCGATGTCGAGCACGATCGCGCGGCCCGCGCCCATGTCGAAGTGCGCGACCGCGCTCCGGAAGCTGAGCCGCGCCTCCTCGGCGCCGTCGAGCACGCGCACCCGAAGCCCGGTCTCACGGTGCACGCGCGCGAGAAACTCGCGCGCGTTCTGCGCTTCGCGCACCGCGCTCGTGGCGACGGCGTCGATGCGTTCGGCGCCCGACTGCCTGGCCAGCGTCGCCATGCGTCCGAGTGCATCGATCGCGGCGAGGGCCGTCGTCTCGGCGATCATCCCCGTCTCGGCCAGGCCGGTCGCCAGGCGCGGCGCGGCTTTCATCTCGTCGATCACCTGGATCGTGCCGTCCGGCGACACGTCGGCGACGATCTGGCGCACCGAGTTCGAGCCGATGTCGATCGCGGCCACACGCCGCGCGCCCGGCGCGGGCGATCGCCGCGAGCGCGCTTCACGAGCCAGGGAAATCGCGGTCGCCATGGATGGTGCTGCCTCCCGCGGGAGTGTCACCCCGCGGCGCCGTTCGCCACGGGCTCCCGCAATCTATCGCGCGCGCTCGGCGATGGGGCCAGCGATCGCGCGCGTCGCTCCAACACGTCCCGGTAGCTCCGATCCAGGCGATCGAGCTCCTCCGACCAGTCGAGTGCCTCGGCCGTGCGCCGCGCGCCCGCGGCGAGCTGCCGCCGCCGATCGGCGTCGAGGGTGATCGCGACGATCGCGGTGGCCATCGTGTCCACGTCGTTGGGCGGCACCTCGATGCCGTTCACGCCGTGGCGGAGATGATCGGCCACGCCGCCCGCCGCGGGCGCCACGACCGGCAGCCCCGACGACATGGCTTCGAGCACGACGAGGCCAAGCGTTTCCGTGAGCGACGCGAACAGAAAGGCATCCGCGCTCGCATACAGCCGCGGCAGATCGCGCTCGCGGTTCAGCACGCCCAGGAACATCACGTCGGATCCGCCGAGCGCGCGGAGCGCGTTCTCCTCGGGGCCCGCGCCGGCGACGATCAGCCGCGCTGCACCGGCCGGCAGCGACTCGCACGCGCGCTTGAACGCCCGGATCAGCACCGCGACGTTCTTCTCGGCCGCGAGCCGGCCGACGTGGAGGAATACGACGCTCGCGTCCACGCCGTACGCATCGCGCAGCACGTGGCTGCGCTTGCCCGGGGAGAACGCATGCGTGTCGACGCCGCGTCCCCACACTTCCACGTCGCGCACGGCCATCGCGGCCAGATCGTCGCGTGCCGGCGCGGAAGGGGTGTACACGCGCTCGCTGCGATGGTGAAAGCGCGCGATGTAGCGCGAGACGAATGGCCGCAGCCGCGGGAACCCGTACGCTTCGGCGTACCGGCTGAAATCCGTGTGATACGACGACAGTCGCGGAATGCCGGCGCGGTGCGCGGCGATCTGCCCCAGCCGCCCGATCATGAATTCGGTCGCCGAGTGCACGATGTCGGGCGTGAACCGACGCACGGCCTCGGCGACGGTGCGGTAGGCGGGCGCCGCCAGGCGAATGTCGGGATACGGCGGGAACGCGACGCTCGGAATCTCGATCGCGAAGTTCGCCGACTCCGCGGCGCGCGTGCTGTACGCGTGCGTCGGATAGCTGGGCGTGATCACGCCGCACTCCCACCCGCGCTGGCGCAGCCCTTCCACCGACAGCGCCGTCACGATGGACACGCCGTTGACCTGCGGGATGTACGTGTCCGTGCAATAGAGCACGCGCGGAGCATCCGAGCGGCGGCGGGTGGTCATCGAAACCCTCATTCCAGAAGAATCATTGTTGATGAAGTGGAAAAGTCGTGTTGACACGTCACGGGCGTATGTCGGCCGTGTCACGAACCGGAGGGAACTGGCGCCGCGGCCGGGCGCCGGTTGCGTCGACAGCCCGTGGGCGCCCGTTACACGACCGACACCGCTCCGTCCCGCGATCATCATGGCGGCGGCCGACTATTCACGGCGTGGAACACCGGCTCCCCCGCAACGGAGACTCGATGCGTCAGCCCCCGCGCATTCGCCGCGTGATCGTCGTCGTCCTCGATGGAGTGCGCCCCGACGCGATTGCGCATTTTGGAATGGACCACTTGCGGCGCCTCGCGATGACCGGCAGCGCGTCGCTGCAGGCGCGAACAGTGGCGCCGAGCGTGACGACGGCGGCGATGACCTCGCTGCTCACCGGCGTGTCCCCCGCGCGCCACGGAATCACGAGCGACCGGCTGTTCATCCCGCGCGTGTCATCGGACATCGTGCCGCTGCCCGAAGCACTCGGCGCCGCGGGATATCCGAGCGCCGCGTACATGGCGAGCGTCCCCTCGGTCTTCAAGGGCATCGCCGCGCGCATCGGACGGCGGCTCGGGTTCGGCACGCTGCACACGGGCGGCACGTGCGCGCCGGACATTCTGATGGCCGCGCGCCACACGATTCGCACGCAGCGGCGCGGGCTCATTCTCATGCACTGGCCCGACGCGGACGACGCGGGGCATGCCGAGGGCTGGATGTCCGATGCGTACGGCACCGCGTGCCGGCGGCTCGACGCGACGCTCGGTCTGCTCGCCGCGCTGGCCGACGTCTCCGATGATCCGTACACGGCGCTCATCGCACTCGCCGATCATGGCGGCGGCGGCATCGCGGCGCGCGATCACGAGAGCGATCACCCGCTCGACACGACCATCCCGCTGGTGATCAACGGCGGTGCGGTCGCGTCGGGCGAGCTGCTCGATGCGCGGCTGCTCGACGTCCCGGCGACCGTGCTCCGCATTCTCGGCGTGGACGTGCCGCCGAGCTACGAAGGGCGCGTGCTGCACGAGGCGTTCGGGAGCGAGCCGAGCGCCGCGGCGGCCGTCGCCTGAGGAGGCGCGCATGACGCGGACGATTCTCGCCCGACTGGACGCGCGCGATCGCGACCTGTTCGTGCGGTGGTCGCTCTTCGATCGCGCCTCGGCGCCGGCGCGAATGTTCTGGACGGTGCTCACGCACCTCGGCGGTGTGTCGTGCAGCATCGCCGCGGCCGCGATTCCCCTCGCCTGGCACGGCACCGTTGCCGTCGCCGCTCGGCACGCGCTGGCGACGCTCGTCATCTCGCACGTCATCGTGCAGCTCATCAAGCGAACCGTGGGTCGGCCGCGGCCCTCACGGTCAGTCGCGACGGCGGCGCTCGTCGACGAACCGGACCAGTTCTCGTTTCCCTCGGGACACTCGGCGGCCGCGATGTCGGTCGCCTTCGTCTATGCGCTCGCGTTCCCCGCGTTCGCGCCGATCATCATCCCCGTCGCCGTGCTCGTCGGCATGTCGCGCGTCGTCCTGGGGGTGCACTATCCCGGCGACGTGCTCATGGGGCAGTTGCTCGCGGTGTTCACCGCGCTGGGCATCGCGCTGTTCTGAGCGGCGCGCCACGCGCCCGGCCGCGGGCGCGCTGAGCGCTTCGGGAACTCGAGCCGCACCTGGCGCGGTCCGGCATCGCGCCACGCATTGAGCGAGCGCACGACGAGCACGAACGCCGCGGGGTCGATGATCACGACCGCGCTGAGATCCACGCGCAGCACCCGCGTGTCGCTCGCGAGGCCGCGTACGAGGACATCGAGACTGATCGCGGCGCGCTCGGCGAGCAGTCCGGCGACGTAGAGCGTGGCGCCGTGACGGTGGGCCTCGAGCGTGACTTCGAAGAACTCCATGCGACCTTCCGGTGAGTCGGACGAGGAAGCTCGCGCGCGCCGATCACGAGCGGCGCGGGCTCGCCGTCACGTGCCGGTAACGAGCCGACGCGGCATGGTGATGCCGGTCACCCGCCGCGGGGGAGGCGGAGCGTGAACGTCGAGCCGGCGCCGACGTCGCTCGTGACGGTGAGGTCGCCGCCCATCCCGCGGGCGAGCTCGCGGCTGATCGACAGGCCCAGGCCCACGCCGTCCCGCGTGCGCGTGAGGCGCGCGTCCACCTGCACGAACGGCTCGAAGATGTGGCCGAGCTGCTCGCGCGGGATCCCGCACCCGGTATCCCGCACGTGCACGAGGACGGTGTCGGCCGTCGCGTCACACGCCACGGTCACCGCGCCACCTTCGTCGGTGAACTTCACCGCGTTCGACAGCACGTTGAGCAGCACCTGCTGGAGCTTCTCCTCGTCGGCGCGCACCATGAGGCCGCGTTCGACGGTGGGCCAGGTGAGGGCGAGCCCGCGGGCGCGCGCCTGCGGGCTGACGAGGGCCTCGCACGCGCCGAGCGCGAGCTGGAGCGGCACGTCCCGGAGCTCGAAGTGCACGTTCGCGGCTTCGATGCGCGCGTAGTTGAGGACGCCGTTGACCAGCCCCAGCAGGTGCCGCTCGCTGGCGCGGATGCGGCGCAGGGTCTCCCGCTGCGCCTCCGATACGGCGCCATGGATCCCGAGCTCGAGCAGCTCGGCGTATCCGTCGATCGCGTTGAGCGGGGTGCGCAGCTCGTGGCTCATCATCGCGAGGAATTCGCTCTTCGCGCGATTGGCCGACTCGGCCTCGCGCCGCGCCCGCTCGCTCTCGGCGAGCAGGCGCTCGATCTCCTGGCGCGCCCGCACGTACTCCGTCACGTCGACGCCGTGCGCGATGACGCCGGCACGCGTGCCGTCCGGCGCCACCAGCGGATAGTACACGAGGTCGAGGATGCGCTCCTCCGGCGGGTCGCCGGCGGTGCGCTGCAGCATGACCGTCACCTCGCGGCCGATGAACGGCTCACCGGTCGTGACGACCTGGGCGAGCAGCGTCTCGTAGCCCTGGTCGCGCGCGTCGGGCAGCGCCTCGAAGACCTCCCGGCCGATCAGCTCGCGCTGGCCGACGAGGCTATAATAACTCTCATTAACGAACTCGAATACAAAGCCGGTGGCCGGGCCGCCGCGCAGCACGGCGAGAAACGCCGGCGCCCGCTGGAACGCCTGGAGGAGGCCGTTCCGCTGCGCCTCCGTCTCCCGGCGGGCGAGCACCGACGACGTGGTTTCCGTGCACACGACGAGCGTGCCGTTGATCGCCCCGTCGTCGTCGCGCACCGGGCTGTAGCTGTACGTCCACCACGCGTCGTCGAGCTGCCCGCCGCGCTCGATCGGCAGGTACAGATCCTCGAACCACACGGATTCACCGCGCTCCATCACGCCGGCGATCTGCGGCCCGACGATGGCCCACACGTCCGTCCAGAAGTCGCGGGCTCGCATCCCGAGCGCACGCGGATGCCGGGCCGCCGGAACGTCCGCCGGCCCGAGACTCGGCCGGAACGCGTCGTTGTAGAGCTGGACGAGCTCCGGTCCCCAGAAGAGCAGCATCGGATTGCGCGAGGCCAGCACGGCGTCGGCCATCGTGCGGAGGCTCTGCGACCAGCCCGCAACCGGTCCGAGCGGCGTCGCGCTCCAGTCGAGGTCGCGGCAGCGCGCGCGCATCTCGCCGGCGCCGGCGAAGAATCGCGAGGCCTGCTCCCGGCTGAGGTCGTGGCTCGGCTCGCGGATCGCGCTCATTTGTCTCCAATATGGGCCGAGTAACAGGCGGCGGTAACCCGCGCGAGCCTCTCGTGTTCGGATTATGTGTGGCTCAGTGCGCCAGCGTCGCGCGAGGTTCCCACGCTTCACCCGGGTTGGCAGATTATCCGCGAACGTCACCTCCATCCCGGAGTCACGATGCGCGCGTCGTTCGCTTTCGCCTGGGCCGCTGCAGCGCTGGCCGCCGCCTCGCTGTCCGCACAGCAGCCGCAGCAGTGCCCGGCCGGCATGACCGAGGTGCGCCCGCACCGCTGCGAGGCGCCCGAGTTCACGCCGCCGTCGATCCTCGACTATCGGCCGCGCTCGACGCTCGTCGTGCCTGCGCACATGGTGCGCATGGCGAAGTATCCGGCGATCGACTTCCACGGCCATCCACAAAGTCTCATCTTCTCGGAGGGCGGCCTGACCTCGCTCGGCGCCGCGCTCGACAGCCTCAACGTTCGCATGATGGTCTCGGCCGACAACCTGTCGGGCGACCGGCTGCGCAGCGCGCTCGCCGCGGTCAAGGCGTCGGACACGATGCGCGATCGCGTGCGCATTCTCGCCGGGATCAACTTCCGGAACGTCGGCCCGGGCTGGGCGGCGCAGGCGATCAAGCAGCTCGACGCCGACGTCGCGGCCGGCGCCGTCGGCGTGGGCGAGATTCCGAAGAGCCTGGGACTGTCGATCCGGAAGCCCGACGGCTCCCGGCTCCGCATCGATGATCCCGAGCTCGACCCCATCTGGGACGAATGTGCCCGGCTCGGCATTCCCGTGTTCATCCACACGGCCGATCCCGCCGAGTTCTTCCAGCCGATCGACTACAACAACGAACGGTGGCTCGAGCTGTCGCTGTTCTCCGATCGACGCTACCCGCAGGACCGCTACCCGAGCTTCGCGGAGCTGATGACGGAGCGCGACAACATGGTGCGCAGGCACCCGAAGACGACGTTCGTGGTCGCGCACATGAGCTGGTACGCGAACGACCTCGGCAAGCTGGGCATGCTCCTCGACGAGAATCCGAACGTGTACACGGAAGTGGGCGCCGTGCTGTACGACATCGGCCGCCAGCCGCGCGCGGCGCACGACTTCTTCCTCAAGTACCAGGACCGCATCCTGTTCGGCAAGGACGCGTTCCAGCCGGTGGAGTATCCGTACTACTGGCGCGTGTTCCAGACGGCCGACGACTACTTCGACTACTATCGCCCGTACCACGCGTTCTGGAAGCTGTACGGGATCGATCTTCCTGATTCTGTACTTAAAAAAGTCTATTTCGAGAACGCACTCAAGCTGACCCGGGGGCTGCCGCAGGGCGGCTGGCCCCGGTGAGCGCCGCCGCATCGTGAGCGCGGAACGCGACCGGCTGCGAGCCGCGGACGCCGGCTCGGCGCCGTGGCGGCTGTGGGGGCCGTACCTCGCCGAGCGGGGCTGGGGGACGGTGCGCGAGGACTACAGCGCCGACGGGGACGCCTGGCGCTACTTCCCGCACGAGCACGCGCGCAGCCGGGCGTACCGCTGGAACGAAGACGGGCTGCTCGGGATCTGCGACGACAACCAACGCCTCTGCTTCGCGCTCGCGCTGTGGAACGGCGCCGACGCGATCCTCAAGGAACGCCCGTTCGGGTTGTCCGGCCACGAGGGCAATCACGGCGAGGACGCGAAGGACTACTGGTTCCACGTCGACAACGTGCCGACGCACGCGTACATGCGGGCCGTGTACCGGTATCCGCAGGCGGCGTTTCCGTACGAGCAGCTCGTGCGCGAGAACGCGGCGCGTGGCCACGGTGATCCCGAGTTCGAGCTGCTCGACACCGGCGTCTTCGTGGGCGACCGCTACTTCGACGTCGACGTCGAGTACGCGAAGGCGAGTCCGACCGACATCCTGATTCGCATCACGTGTGCGAATCGCGGCCCGGAGAGTGCGACGCTCGATCTCCTGCCGACGCTGTGGTACCGCAACACGTGGTCGTGGGGGCTGAGCGGGTACCGGCCCTCGCTGTCCGTGCTCCCCGAGAGCGGCGGCGTCGCGCAGATCCTCGCCGAGCACGAGTCGCTGGGCCGCTACCATCTCGCGTGCGACGGCGATCCGGAGCTGCTGTTCACCGACAACGAGACGAATGCGCGTCGGTTGTACGATGCGCCGAACGCGTCGGCGTACGTGAAGGACGCGTTTCACGCGTACGTGATCGCGGGGCAGCACGACGCGGTCAATCCGGCGCGCGAGGGGACGAAGGCCGCCGCGCGGTATCATCTGACGCTCGCACCCGGCGAAGCGCGCGTGGTGAAGCTGCGGCTCTCGTCGCGCATCGCCACCGCCGAGTCGTTCGGCCCCGAGTTCGACGCAACCTTCGCGCGTCGCATCGCCGAGGCCGACGAGTTCCACGCGAGCCTGTCGCCGGCGGAGACGTCGGACGACGAGCGGATGGTGCAGCGCCGCGCGCTCGCCGGACTGCTCTGGAGCAAGCAGTTCTATCACTACGACGTGCGCCAGTGGCTGAGGGGCGATCCGGCGTTTCCGCCGCCGCCCGAGTCGCGCTGGTTCGGGCGCAATCACGCCTGGGAGCATCTCAACAACCACGACGTGATCACGATGCCCGATACGTGGGAATATCCGTGGTACGCGGCGTGGGACCTCGCCTTTCACGCGGTCGCCTTCGCGATCGTGGATCCGGGGTTCGCGAAGGAGCAACTGATCCTGCTGCTCCGCGAGTGGTACATGCACCCGAACGGGCAGGAGCCGGCCTACGAATGGCAATTCGGCGACGTGAATCCGCCGGTGCACGCGTGGGCCGCGATGCGCGTGTACCAGATCGAGCGGCGCACGACTGGCCGCGGCGATACCGAGTTCCTCGAGCGCATCTTTCACAAGCTGCTCATCAATTTCACCTGGTGGGTGAACCGGAAGGACGCCGACGATCGGAACGTCTTCCAGGGCGGCTTTTTGGGGCTCGACAACATCGGCGTGTTCAATCGGAGCGAACCGCTGCCCGACGGCGCGCAGCTCGACCAGAGCGACGGCACGAGCTGGATGGCGACCTACTGCCTCAACATGCTCGCGATCGCGCTCGAGCTCGCGCGCAACGACAGCGCGTACGAGGACGTCGCGACCAAGTTCCTCGAGCATTTCTTCTACATCGCCCACGCGCTGAACTCCCGGACCTCGCTCCACGGCCAGCAGGAGGACCTCTGGGACGAGCAGGATGAGTTCTACTACGACCTCTTTCGGCAGGCCGACGGCAGCTGCGAGTTCGTCCGCGTCCGCTCGGCGGTCGGGCTCATCCCGCTGCTCGCCGTCGAGACGCTCGACGCCGAGCTGCTCCAGCGGCTGCCCGGCTTTCGCGAGCGGCTCGAGTGGTTTCTGCGCTATCGGTCCGATCTCGTGGGCGACGCGGCGTCGGTGTCGCGCGCGGGTGCCGCGGATCGGCGGTTGTTCGCCGTCGTCGACGAGTCGCGGCTGCGCGCGATCCTGCGCCGCCTGCTCGACGAATCCGAGTTCCTGTCGCCGCACGGCGTGCGATCGGTCTCGCGCTGGCATCTCGAGCATCCGTTCGCACTGCAGGTGAGCGGCCGCGTGCTCGGCGAAGTCCGGTACGAGCCGGGCGAGTCGCGCACGGGACTGTTCGGCGGCAACTCGAACTGGCGCGGACCCGTGTGGTTCCCGCTCAACTACCTGCTCATCGAAGCGCTGCAGAAGTTCGACTGGTACTACGGCGAGACGTTCCGCGTGGAATATCCTGTCGGGTCGGGCAACCTGCTCACGTTGTGGGAGGTCTCGGTCGAGCTCTCGCGACGGCTGATCGGTCTGTTCGTGCTTCACGACGGGCGCCGCGCGATCTGGGGCGACGACGCGCGCTGGCAGCGCGACCCCGCCTGGCGCGACATGCTGCAATTCCACGAGTACTTCCACGGCGACACGGGCGCCGGACTCGGCGCCTCGCACCAGACGGGATGGACGGCGCTCGTGGCAAAGCTGATCCAGCAGAGCGGCGTGCCGGCGGTGCGCTGACACGCCGGCTGGCGCACGTTGACACCGCGCACGCGCGGGTGCTAGACATAGCGAATCCTCGCAGCGCGAGTGTGGCAACATGCCGGGCTCCACGATTCGCCTCATCGTCAATGGCGCGGCGCACGACGTCGACGCCGCGCCTGACACGCCGCTGCTGTACGTCCTCCGCGACGATCTCGGGCTCACCGGTCCCAAGTTCGGCTGCGGCCTGGGGCAGTGCGGCGCGTGCACGGTCCACATCAACGGGGCTGCCGTCCGCTCCTGCCGCACGCCGCTGTCCGCCGCCGCGCGCGGGCCGATCACGACGATCGAGGGCCTCGGCACGCCGGAGCATCCACATCCCGTGCAGCAGGCGTTCATCGACGAGCAGGCGGCGCAGTGCGGCTACTGCATGAACGGGATGATCATGTCCGCCGCCGCGCTGCTCGCGCGCACCAGGAATCCGTCGCGCCAGCAGATCCGCGCGTCGCTCAACGGCAATCTCTGTCGCTGCGGCACGCACACGCGGATCGTGCGCGCGGTGGAGCGCGCCGCGTCGTTGGCGGCCGCGCAGGCCGGAGGCAGCGATGACTAGCGCCTTCTCGCGCCGGGATTTTCTCAAGAGCACCGGCGTCCTCGTCGTCGGGTTCTCGTTCGGCATTCACGCCTACGCCGAGGCGGCCGGCGCGGCAACCATCGCCCCGCCGGCCAACGAGCTCGACTCGTGGCTCGCGATCAACGACGACGGCACGATCACCGTGTTCAGCGGCAAGGTGGAGCTGGGCACCGGCGTCTCGACCGCGCTCCGGCAGATCGTGGCCGAGGAGCTCGACGCGCCGTTCAATCGGATCGTGTGGGTGCAGGGCGACAGCGACCGCACGGTCGATCAGGGGCCGACGGTCGGCAGCCAGACGATCAAGCGCGGCGGCGCGCAGCTCCGTCTGGCCGCGGCCACCGCGCGTGCGGCGCTCCTCGAGCTCGCGTCGCCCAAGCTCGGCGCCAATCCCGACTCGCTCGTGATCAACGACGGCGTGATTCACGTGCACAACGATCCCTCGCTCCGCACGTCGTTCGACGAGCTGCTCGGCGGCAAGCGGTTCGAGCGCGCCGTGAACCGGAATGCCACGCCGAAGCCGCCGGCCGAGTACACGATCGTCGGCAAGCCCATCCGCCGCGTGGAGCTGCCGGCGAAGATGACCGGGCGCCACACGTACGTGCAGGACGTGCGCGTGGACGGGATGCTCCACGCGCGCGTGATCCGCCCCGCGACCATCGGAGCGCAGCTCCTCGCCGTGGACGACGCGGCGCTCCGGTCGATCCCGGGCGCGCGCCTCGTGCGCAACGAGAACTTCCTGGCCGTCGCCGCGCCGCGGGAGTACGGCGCGATCCGCGCCGCGGAGGCCGTGAAGCCCACGTGGAGTGATGCCGCCACGCTTCCGCCAATGGGCGATCTCGACAAAACGCTCATGAGCATTCCGTCAACCGACCGGATCGTGGCGAGCGCCGGCAGCGCCGCGACCGCCGGCGACGGCCGCCCGATGAAGATCCACTCGGCGACGTACACCTGGCCGTTCCAGATGCATGCATCCATCGGCCCCTCGTGCGCGGTCGCGGACGTGCGGAACGGCAAGGCGACCGTGTGGTCGTCGACGCAGGGGCCGCACACGCTCAAGAGCGCTGTCGTGCACCTCCTCGGGATGCAGCCGGACGACGTACACGTGATCTGGACCGAGGGCTCGGGCTGCTACGGCCACAACGGCTCGGACGACGCGGCCGCCGACGCAGCCATCATCTCGCGCGAGCTCGGCGCGCCGGTGCGCGTGCAGTGGTCGCGCGCCGACGAGCACGGCTGGGAACCGAAGGGCGCCGCGATGGTGATGCGGGTCGCCGGCGCGCTCGACGCGAGTGGCAAGATCGCGGATTGGGATTACCAGGTGTGGACGCCGACGCACTCGTCACGCCCCGGCGCGCAGCCGGGCGGCGAAGCGAATCTGCTGGCCGCGCAGCTGATGGGCGTGGTGCCCAGCGCGCGCGGGTCGCTCGGCGGCGAGCGCAACGCAAAGCACACGTACGACGTGCCGAACATGCGCGTCGTCGCGCATCTGCTCGAGCGGGCGCCGCTCCGCACGTCGTCGATGCGCGGGCTCGGGTCGCCGCAGAACAGCTTCGCCAACGAGTCGTTCATGGACGAGCTGGCGCATCTCGCCCGCGCCGATCCGATCGAATTCCGCCTGCGGCATCTCTCGGATCCGCGCGCCATCGCCGCCATCAACGCGGTCGCGCGCATCTCCAAGTGGACGCCGCGCGTGAGCGGCGCGTCGCCTGCGACGACCAGCCGGCCGGCGCGCGGGCGCGGCATGGCGTTCGTGCAGTACGAGGGGACGGAGGCGTACGTCGCCGCCGTCGTCGACGTCGAGGTCGACCCCGCGGACCATTCGGCGCGCGTCACGGACGCGTACGTCGCGCACGACTGCGGACTGATCGTCAACCCCGACGGGCTGCGCAACCAGATCGAGGGCAACGTCGTGCAGGCGACGTCGCGAACGCTGCACGAGGCGGTGCAGTTCGATCGCTCGCGCGTCACGAGCCTCGATTGGCGCGGGTATCCGATCCTGCGCTTCACCGATGCTCCCGACGCGATCGAGATCGAGCTGATCGATCACCCCGAGCTGCCGTCGGTCGGCGCCGGCGAGGCGTCGACGTCGCCGATCCCCGCGGCAATCGCGAACGCCGTCTTCGATGCGACGGGCGTCCGGCTTCGCGACGTGCCGCTGCGCGTGTAACCGCGGCGGCATCCGCGAACCTCCGGACGGCGTGGCAGATACTTGACACGTGCAGTATTGTCTAGCCCGAACCGCTGCCCGTGTCTCATCTCCGCCGCCACCCAGGAGAGGTCATGTCTTCGTTGCGTCATCTCTTAGGAAGTTGCTGCGCCGTCGCGCTGCTCTCCGCCTGTCAGCGCCCGATGCCCGCCGACGAGCACATGGCGCACATGTCGGCCGGCGACATGGCGCCGATGTCCGCTCCGGCGGTCGCCTCGCAAGGCGATCTCTCGCTTCCGCCGAGCGCCGCGCACTCGGCCGCCCGGCTCGCCGCGAGCCCGCGGCATGGCGAGTGGGTGACGGTGCCGTGGGAGCCCGGTTCCAAGGACTCTCTGATGGCGTGGATCGTCTATCCGTCCACGAGCAATGCGCACACGCCGGTGGTCGTCGTCGTACACGAGATCTTCGGGCTCTCCACGTGGGTGCGGAGCGTCGCCGATCAGCTCGCGGCGCAGGGCTTCATCGCGATCGCGCCGGACCTGCTGTCGCGCGTGCGCGGCGGCGCGAGCACGGACTCGCTGCCCTACTCGGACGCCACGCGCCTGATTCGCGACGTGAACGCCGCCGAGAAGAATCGCGGGATCACCGCCGTGGCGCGCTACGCGATGTCCCAGCCGTCGGCCGCGCAGAAGTACGCGGTGATCGGGTTCTGCTGGGGTGGTTCGACGACGTGGGGCTACGTGATCAACGGCGGACTGCCCGGGTTCGCCGGCGGGGTCGCGTTCTACGGGCTGCCGTACATGAACGGCGCGGTGCCGAGCGCCGATTCGCTCGCGAAGATCCACACGCCGATCATGCTACTGAGCGGCGCGAAGGACGCGCGCATCGGCGCGGCGATGCCGGCCGTCGACTCGGCGATGAAGTCGCTGGGGAAGTGGTACTTCGGCCGCAATTATCCGGGGGCGATCCACGGCTTCGCGCGCGCGCAGGATGATCCCAAGCCGCAACGCGACGAGGCGGAAGAGCAGGCGAACCTCGCCGCGATCAAGGATGCCTGGCCCCGGACGATAGCGTTCTTGAAACAGAATCTTGGAATGAAGTAGCTACACCGCGTCCGGCTGGTTGCGCATGTGATCGGCCAGCGCGTGCAGCCGCTCGCGCAGGTACTCGCGCAGCTCGGCGGGCATCGGATGCTCGTCGAGCGCGCGGTCCATGCACCAGAGCCACTCGTCGCGCTCGCGCGAGCTGATCGTGAACGGCAAGTGCCGCGCGCGCAATCGCGGGTGGCCGCGCTGCTCGACGTACGTCTGCGGGCCGCCGGTCCACATCATCAGGTAGAGGTGCAGCTTGTCGCGCGACGCCTTGAGGCTCGCGGCGTGGAGCGCGCGCACGGTCGCCGCCTCGGGCGCCGTGTCCATCAGATCGTAGAAGCGATCCACCAGTCGGCGAATCCCCGGCTCGCCGCCCATCTGCTCGAACGGCGTGTGCTGCGTGAAGTCCATGCCGAAAGATAGGAGCGGCGCGCTCAGTACTTGGGTACGCTCGGGTCGACGTCGTCGCTCCAGCGGAGAATGCCGCCGGCGAGATTCGACACGCGGAAGCCGGCGGCGCGCAGTCGGCGCGCCGCGTCGGCGCTCCGCACGCCGGACCGGCAGTACACCACGATGTCACGCGTGCTGTCGAGCGAGGGCAGCGTGGCGGCGAGCGTGCCGAGCGGCACGAGCCGCGCCCCCTCGATGTGCGCGATCTGCCACTCGTACGGCTCGCGCACGTCGATCAGCGTGAAATCGTCGCGGCTCGCCAGCATCGCGGCGAGCTCCTTCGGCGTGATGTCGCCACCTTCGTTCGCGTGCCGATCGGGCATTCCGGGTACTCCACAGTATTCGTCGTAATCGATGAGCGCGGTGATCTCGCGCGTGCCGCAGGCGGCGCAGGTCGGGTCGCGCGCGACCTGCACGGAATGAAAGCGCATGTGCAGCGCGTCGATCAGCAGCAGCCGGCCGGCGAGCGTCTCGCCCGTGCCGAGAATGAGCTTGATCGCCTCCGTCGCCTGGATCGTGCCCACGAGTCCTGGCAGCACGCCGAGCACGCCGCCTTCCGCGCAACTGGGCACGAGATCCGGCGGCGGCGGCGACGGAAAGAGGCACCGGTAGCACGGGCCATCCGGCGTGGCGAACACCGACGCCTGCCCCTCGAACCGGAAGATCGAGCCGTACACGTTCGGCTTGCCGAGCATCACACACGCGTCGTTCGTGAGGTACCGCGTGGCGAAATTGTCGGTGCCGTCCACCACGATGTCGTACTTCGACATGATGTCGAGCGCGTTCGCCGACGTGAGCCGCGTCTCGTAGGTCTCGAGGTTCACGTGCGGATTGATGTCCGCGATGCGCTCGCGCGCCGACTCGAGTTTGGGCCGCCCCACCTGCGACGTGCCGTGCAGCACCTGGCGCTGCAGGTTGGACATGTCGACCACGTCGAAGTCGACGAGGCCAATGGTGCCGACGCCCGCCGCGGCCAGGTAGAGTGCGGCGGGCGAGCCGAGGCCGCCGGCGCCCACGAGGAGCACCCGCGCCGCCTTGATCCGCTCCTGGCCGGCGAGCGCCACGTCCGGGAGAATCAGATGGCGGCTGTAGCGGAGGAGCTCGTCTCGGGAGAGGACCATACGGCTAATCTACGGGTACGTCGAAGCTTACGTGAGCGCGCTCGCATCGTAAGGCTTTCCCTGACGATGTAGGGGAATCCGCCCTATCCAGATTCCCCTACGCAGGGGTGACATTGCGCGCCACACCGACGCCGGTTCCACCGCAATGCCTGTGACAGCCCTTCCGATCGCCGCGCCCAACGAAGTTCTGAACGCCGTTCCGTACTCTGTCATCGCGACGGACCTGGCGGGCCGCATTACCTCCTGGAACCGCGCCGCGGAGGAGCTGTTCGGCTACACGGCCGCCGAGGCGGTCGGGCAGTGCATCGTCGAGCTGCTGCCACCGGTCAGTCTGCGCCGCGACGCGATGGAGATCGCCCGCGGGATCAGCGCGGGCGACGAGCGCGTCGGCACCGAGATCCTCCGCGGCGCACACGGGCGCGAGGTGGCGATTCACTATGAGACCCGCGCGCTCCACGACGCTGACGGTCGCGTGATTGGTACGGTCGGCGTGGCGTGCGCGCCGCACAACGCACATCAGGCCGAACGCCTGATCCGGCGCAACATGGAATTGCACCGCGTCATGTTTCAGGCGAGCCCCTCGCCCAAGCTGCTCATCGACCGCGAGACGCTGCGCTTTCTCGACGTCAACGATGCGGCGGTCTCGACGTACGGCTACAGCCAGGCCGAGTTCATGGACATGACGCTCGATCAGCTTCACGTCGGTGACGTCGCCGCGCTGCGGGATCGCCTCACCGACGCGGCCGAGGGGCAGAAGCCGTTGCGCGCGACGACGCATCGCGCCAAGGACGGTCGCGAGCTCGAGGTGGCGATCACCCGCCGCGACGTCGACTACGCCGGCCGCCGCGCTCGGCTCGCGTCGATCGTCGACATGACGGAGCAGCGCGCGGCGGAGCGGGAGCTGCGGCGGAGCGAAGCGCTCTTCCGCACGCTCGCCGAGAATGCGTTCGAGATCATGACCGTGTTCACGCTCGACGGCCGCTTCACGATGACGTCGTCGGTGCGCGCGCTGGGCTACGTGCAGGACGACGTCGTCGGACGAAGCTTGTCGGACTTCGTGCACCCGGAGGATCTTCCCACGCTCGAGGCGTCGGTCGCCGAGGTGGCGAGCGTCCCGGGGGCGCGCAAGCAGGCCGAGGTCCGTTGCCGGGACTCGGAGGGTCGATGGCGCGTGCTCGAAGGCATGCTGCTCAACTTCCTGGACAATCCCGCGATCGGCGGCATCGTTTCCCTCTGCCACGACGTCACCGATCAGCGCGAGACCGAGCGCGCCCTGCGCGAGAGCGAGCTGCAGCTCCAGCACATTCAGAAGCTCGAGGCGGTGGGACGGCTCGCCGGCGGCGTGGCGCACGACTTCAACAATCTGCTCACGGCGATTCGCGGCTACACCGAGCTCGTGCGCATGATGCTCCCGGCCGAGCACGAAGCGCAGCCGGAGATCGGCGAGGTGCTGAGCGCGGTCGACCGCGCGGCGGCGCTCACGCGGCAACTGCTCGCGTACAGTCGCCGGCAGTTGCTGCAGCCCACGACGCTGTGCCCGGCGCGCGTCGTGCGCGGCGTCGAGAGCATGCTGCGGCGGCTGCTCTACGAGAACATCGAGCTCGAGGTCGTCGTCGAGGGTGACGTACCGTTGATCGTCGCGGACGAATCGCAACTGCAACAGGTCGTGCTCAACCTCGTCGTGAATGCGCGCGACGCGATGCCGAACGGCGGCGTGCTGTCGATTCACGTGTACCGCGCGATGCTCAGCGCCACCGACGCGAAGCGCCTGGGCGGCTCGATCGCCGGTCCCTTCGCCGGCATCGCCGTCGCCGACAACGGCACGGGGATGCCGCCCGACGTGCGCGAGCACATCTTCGAGCCGTTCTTCACCACGAAGCCGATCGGCGACGGCACGGGCCTTGGCCTCTCGACGGTCTACGGAATCGTGCAGCAGTCGGGCGGCTACATCGACGTGCACAGCACCGTGGGCCGCGGCACCCGATTCGAGTTGTATTTTCCGGCGGCGCCGGCCGGCGCGCACGAGACGGACACGCGCGGCCTCGTGACGACGGGACCCGCAGGCGGGAGCGAGTCGGTGCTGCTCGTCGAGGACTCGGCGAGCGTCCGCGCGATCGCGCGCCGTGCGCTGCAGTCCGCGGGATACCGGGTGATCGACGCCCGCGACGGTCTCGAGGCCTTGCAGGTGGCCACGGGGATATCCGCGCAGATCGACATCGTCGTCACCGATCTCGTGATGCCGCGGCTGGGCGGGATCGAGCTGGTGCACCGCCTCCGCGCGCGCGGATTCAGCGGGGCGATGCTGGCCATGACCGGCTATTCCGACCGCCTGCTCGCCGGGGGCGGCGAGGACCCGGACCTCGCGTTACACACGATCGAAAAACCGTTCACGATGTCGGCGTTGGTCGCCCGCGTTCGCGCGGCGATCGACGAGCACGTTGCACGTCAGCGCCACGAACACGAGTCACAGGAGCGAGTCGCGTGAGTTACGAGGCAAAGGACGACCAACAGTCCGGGCCGGCGGTGGAGCAGCAATTTCTGCAGGCCCGCCGCCTGGAAGCGATGGACCGGCTCATGGCCGGTCTCGCCGAGGAGTTCAACCACGTGCACACCGCGATCCTGAGCCTTGCGGAGTTCGTGGCCGCGGCGGCGAGCACGGGGGCGCCGCACCGCGCCGATCTCGACGAGATCGCCCGGCAGGCGGCGCGCGGCACCCAGCTCGCGCGTCATCTCCTCGCCCTGAGCGCGGAGCCGCCGGTCGGCCGGCGGCCCGAGTCCCCCAACGCGATCATTCACAATCTCGAACCACAGATTCGTGAGTCGCTCGGCGGATCCGTGCGGCTCGAGATCGCGCGCTCGCCGTCCGCGATGTCCGTGGTGGTCGATCCGCTCGCGTTCGAGCTGATCGTGCTCGAGCTCACGCGCCACGCGGCGCGGCAGATCGGGCGCGGCTCGGTGTCGATCGCCACCGGGCCGTGCGCGGTGGAATCCAGCGACGCCACGCGCCCCGTCGGCCTTCCGCCAGGAACGTACTTCCGGATGACGATTCAGGCGCGCGCGGCGGGCGCGCCGCCGGTCGCCGAGTCCGGGAGCCCCGACCTGGCGCTGGCACTCGCCGAAACCGCGGCGGCCAAGCTCAATGCGTTTCTCACGGCGCGCGTCGCGGGCCGCGGCGAGCTGTCATGGTCGCTCTACGTACCGGCCGCGCTGGCCGAGGGCGGCAGCGTCGGGCAGTCCGTGGTCGGCGACGACCCGCTCGGCGAAACGATCCTCGTCGTCGAGGACGAGGCGCCGGTGCGTGACGTGATCTGCCGGGTGCTCAAGGCACGCGGCTACAACGTGCTGCCCGCGAAGAACGGGGAGGACGCGCTCGCGGTCGCGTCGCGTTACGGCGCGCCGATCCATCTCGTCGTCAGCGACATCGTGATGCCGGAGATGGACGGCGCCGTGCTGTTCGATCATCTGCGCGCGTGGTATCCCACGCTGCGCTTCATCCTCATTTCCGGCTACACGCGCGGCGCGCTTCGGGCCGAGCAGCTCACGGACGTCATCACCGAGTTTCTGCCCAAGCCCTTCGGCATGGACGAGCTGGTCGAGGCCGTCGATTCGATGCTCGCGCGCGCCGCGGCGTAGCGCGGATCACACGTGGACGGCTACTTCGCCGTCCACGTGTTGTTCGTCGTATCCGCGTCCACCCAGATCCCGCCGTTCAACGTCAGCGACTTGAGCGCCTTCTTCGTCGCGACTTTCACGACGGCCGTCTTCTGGTTCGCGCGCCAGATCGCCGGCGTCTCGTGTACGGTCTGCGTGCTGCCGTCCGTGAACACGAGGTCGAGATCGACCGGCGCGTCCATCCCGCCGATGTTGTCGATCGTCACCGCGTAGCCGCCCGGCGCCCTGGCCACCTTCTTCGCCGCGAGATCGATGTAGTTGTTGCCGAAGTACCAGTTGGTCCAGAACCAGTTGAGGTCCTGGCCGGAGACGTCGTCGAACGTGTAGAAGAAGTCCCACGGCGTGGGATGCTTGCCGTGCCAGCGCGCGATGTACGCCTGTAAGCATTTCTTGAACATCGCGTCGCCGAGCAGGTCCTTCATGGCGAGATAGCCGATCGACGCCTTGCCGTACTCGTTGTTGCCGAGTCCCGCGCCGCTGAGCACGTCGCCCGGCGTGATGATCGGCAGGTCTTCCGTGGGCGAGGGGTCGTGCGCCCAGCCGTTGACGCGGAACTGCTGGTAGAACTTCGTCGCGGCCGCGGGGCCCATGTCCGCCTGGTTGATCAGGTACTCGTACGTCGTCGCCCAGCCCTCGTCCATGAAGCCGTAGCGCGTCTCGTTGATGCCCATGTAGAACGGCATGTAGGTGTGCGCGATCTCGTGCGCGGCGACGAAGTCGGCGAACGTCGTGTCCTTGTACGACTCGTCGTTCACCATCATCGGGTACTCCATGCCCGCGCCGCCCTGGAACACGGTCGTCTTCTCGTACGGATAGGGCACGCCCGGCCAGTTGCTCGAGAGCCAGGCGAGCGAGTGGCGGGCCATCTGCACCATGTAGTGGAAGTCGCTCGCCGTGTCGTTGTACGCGGCCTGCACGCTGGCGCGCCGATGCGCCGCGCTGTCGACGATCACGCTGCCGCCGTCCCAGTCATAGTGGTTGCTGATGCCGAACGCCACGTCGGGGACGTACGTCGACGTGAAGTGCCAGGCGAGCTGCGGCGCCTGCGCCGTCACGGCGTGCGACGCGAGGTCCTGCTGGTTGGCGATGCGTACCGTCTGGTCGGACGTGAGCGACGACTCGAAGCGATGCAGATATTCGGGCTGCAGCACGTCCGACGCGTTGCGCAGCGTGCCCGTGCCCCAGACGATGTAGTTCGCCGGCGCGTGCACCGTGACGTCGTAGTCGTTGAAGTCGCTGTAGAACTCCTGCGCGTCCGTGAAGTTCATCGTGTCCCAGCCGTTGTAGTCGTCGTACACGGCGACACGCGGGTAGAAGTACGCGATGTAGAACGTGGTGGAGTCGATCATCCCCTCGCGGCCGGGCTGCTTCGCCAGCTCGTAGTGCCAGTCGAACGACAGGTGCACCGAGTCGTGCGGCATGAGCGGGGCGGGGAGGCTGAGCGGCGCGATCGTGAAGTACGCCGCGTCGTTGAACTTCTGCGACTGGCCGTTCACCGAGACGGCGTCGACGTGTACGCCGTCGGTGAGGTAGTCCGGGCCGGCCCCGCCCACGCGTGGCGCGCCCGGCTTGTGGATGTTCATGAACAGCTTGAGCACGAGGCGCCGCAGCGTGTCGGGGCTGTTGTTGAGGTACACGATCTGCTCGCTGCCGCGAATCGTGCGGTCGGGGGGCAGCGCGGTGAGCGAAATCGTGTAGCGCGCGTGGTTCTCCCAGTAGTTGGGTCCCGGCTGGCCGGTCAGCGTGCGCGTGCCCTTCGCGATCGCCGCCTTGACGTTGCGCGGCATGTACAGCGGCTGCCGCATCGGGGCGGCGAGCAGCGGGATCCCGAGCAGCGGGAACGCCCACGTCTTCAAGGCGATTGGTTTAGCGGACGAGAATATTGCTTTCAGCATGTACGGGTCGCTCCGTGAGTACGTGACCGGAATAGCCGTGCCGCGGTTGGGCTGCAGTCGCCCTGTTGGATTCTGCCTGTGAGGCAACCATGTCTGATGCGATGCGCCTGCCCCGAAATCTCACACTAATCGCCTTGGCCGTGTTCGCAATCGCCTGCGGACACGACGCGACGGCGGCCTGTCCACCAATCGGCTACGCGTGTGCACTGCGGGCAGCCGTCGACGTGCAGGTCGTGTCCGCCGTCGGCGGGGCCGCGGTCGACAGCGTGAGTATGCAAGCCACCGGTCCCGTGACGGCAGAGGCTCCGTGTTCGGGAAGTGTCTGCACCGTATACGGCAACCCGGGGGACTACCAGCTCACGATCAGCGCGCCGGGCTACCAGCCGGTGCACCTGGAAGTGATGGTGCACGCGGCCGAGACCCCCAAGTGCGGCTGTCCCTCGGTGCAGACCGAGCAGCGCACGGTATCGCTCACGCCGCTTGGCTCCTCTTAATTCGACTTCTTTCCCGGGATGTTCGCGCCATTCTGGTGCAGCACGAGCCCCGTGACCGTGCCCTGCGCGTCGCGCACGAACGAGATCTGTGCGTCGACCTCCTTGATGAAGAAGTCCGTCTCGGACTCGGGCCAGATGCGAATCTTCGGCTGACCCGTGGCCTGCGCGTAGAGCGCGTCGCCGTCGAGCGTCACGACGAGCGCGAAGTTCGGCGCCAGTTGGTACGTGCCCACGTAGCGCGACAGCACGTCGGCCGGGAGCGTGATGGCCGTGCGCTGCTTGACCGGCTGCGGCTTGGGGGCGAGCGGCACCAGCGGCTCGAGCAGATGCATGCCGATGTCGTCCGCACCCGTGCCGCCCGTGTTCGTCATCAGCACGACGCCCATCCTCGTCGCGGGATCGAAGCCGATGAACGTGCGATACCCACCCGTGCCGCCGTTGTGCCACACCACCGTGTCGGTGACCACGCGCGTGCGGAGCCAGTTGAGGCCGATATCACCCAAGGCGCCGGCCGATGCGCGGCGTTCGTGCGCGAACGCCATCGCGCGCTCGAGCGGCCCGCGCTCGGGGTGCAGGTTCGCGTCGAGATAGCGGAGCATGTCGCTCGTCGTGGATCGAATCGCGCCCGCGCCGGCGAGCACGCCGAGATCCCAGTTCGGCACGACGTGCCCCTGCTCGTCATGGCCGAGCGCGAGATGCTGCGTCATCCACGGCGTGAGCGTGATGGCCGTGTGCTCCATGTGAAGCGGCTCGAAGATCCGCGTCCGCACCAGCTCCTCGTACGACTGGCCGGTCGCGCGCGTCAGCGCGTAGCCGAGCAGGCCGACGCCCAGATTCGAGTATTCGAACTGCGCGCCGGGATCGCGCGTGAGCTGATAGTGCGAGAGGAATTCGAACATCTGCGCCGCGTCGTAATCGGCGTACGGATTGGCCGAATCCTTGGGATGGAAGTTGTCCGGCATGCGCGGCAGCCCGGAGTTCTGCTCGGTCAGATTGCCGAGCGTGATCTGCTTGCCGCTGCGCATCGGGACGTGCACCGAGGGCGGCAGGTATTTCTGCACCGGATCGTCGAGCGAGACCTTGCCCTCCTGCACGAGCTCCGCCAGCACCGTTGCCGTGAACGTCTTCGTGATCGAGCCGATCTCGAACACGGAGTTGGCGTCGAGCGGCGGCTGTCCCGGCCCGGGATCGCCGTACGCGATCACGCGCGTGTGCCCGTCCGGCTCGAGCAGGCCGACGACGATCCCGGCGCTGCGCTGCTCCTCCACGCGCTGCCTGATCATGGCATACACGACCGAGTCCGGCGGAAAGCTCCGCACGGCGGCTGGTTGGGGCGCGGCGGGCTGCTGTACCCGCGCCAGAGGCACGGTGGCGATCGTGAGAAACGCCGGGAGCACGTGGCGCGCGCGGCGGGACGGGAGGCGCATGGGTTTGAGGCCGAGTGGAGTTGGACGTGCCGGATCGACCACGATCCCTACGCGGTTCGCGGCGGATTGGTGCCAGTGCGGGTTCAGGCCGGCGGCCAGAGCCACGCCGCCCCCCGCACGCCGCTCGAGTCGCCGTGCACGTTCTTGAGTGTTATGGTATTCACGGAGTCTGAAAACACGTACGCGGGCAGCGCCTCACTCGTGCGCTGCGCCAGTCGCGGCAGGTTCGACATCCCGCCGCCGAGCACGATCACGTCCGGGTCGAGCACGTTGATCACCGAGGCGAGCCCGCGCGCGAGCCGGTCCACGTAGCGATCGAGCGCGGCTCCGGCGGCCGGATCGCCCGCTTCAGCGGCGGCGACGATCGCCGGACTCGAGAGCTGCGTTCGCGTCGCCTCGGCGAAGTCGCGCTCGAAACCGGGTCCGGAGAGAAACGTCTCGATGCACCCCCGCTTCCCGCAGTAGCACACGGGCCCCGGATGCTCGGCGTCCGTCATCCATGGGAGCGGGTTGTGCCCCCACTCGCCGGCGATGCGGTTCGGTCCTTCCAGGCATCGTCCGCCCACGACGATGCCGCCGCCCACGCCGGTACCGAGGATCACGCCGAAGACCACGTCGGCGCCGGCCGCGGCGCCGTCGGCCGCTTCGGAGATCGCGAAGCAGTTCGCGTCGTTCATCAGCCGCACGGGCCGGCCGAGCCGCTGCTCGAGATCGGTCGGCAGAGGCTCGCCGATCAGCGCGGTGGAATTCGCGTTCTTCACGATGCCCGCCGGTGTCACCGCACCGGGAATCCCGATGCCCACCGTGCAGCGCTCGCCGGCGGATTCGTCGAGTTCGCGGACGAGCGATGTGATTGCGTCGAGCGTGGGCGCATAGCCGCGCGGCGTGGCGACGCGCTTCCGCGCGACGATCTGCCCGTCGCGATTCATCACGATGCCTTCGATTTTCGTTCCGCCCAGGTCGATGCCGATTCGCATGCCTGAATCTAAGGCGCACCGCTGATTGCTCGGAGAAACGCCGCGGCTTGCGCGTTGCTCGGCGCCGCCGCCGCGAGCGCCTGCGCAAAACGATCCGCCTGCGCGCTGTCCAACCTCGCGGCACCGTGGAACTCCACCGCCGCCGAATCGAGCTGGCCCAACTCGGCGTAGAACGTCGCCAGCGTCAGCCGGCTCTGCGGGCGGTCGGCGTTGTACCGCTGGCTGTCGACGAACTCCGCCGCGGCGCTCGCGAATGCCTGCTTCTGCGCCGCGGTGGTGAGCGAGTCGGCAAACGGTGCGACGAGCCACGCCGCTTCCTGTCGCACGCCGCGCAAGGGATCGCCGAGCAGCGGGCCGGCAATCGCGATCCGATCGGCGGCGGGCGCGCTCTCCAGAATTTGCAGCGCGTACAGGCGTACGACCGGGTTGGGATCGGTCGCCCACTTCGCCGAGGCTTGGAGCGCGACCGCGCTCGGGTGCGCCGCCAGCCGTGCGAGCGCGGACGCGCGCACCATCCACGGCTCGCTCGGATCGTTGGCCACCGCGCCCAGCGAATCCGTCGCGCCCGGCGCACCGCGATCGTCGGCGGCGAACGCCATCGTGAAGCGCTGAAAGCCGGGGTTCGGGTGCGGATACCAGCCACGGAGCTGCGCCGCCGCCCAACTCGCGCTCTTGTCCGTGTGGCAGCGGTTGCACGCGTTCGGTACACCCAAGGTCACCGAGAGATCGGGGCGCGGTATTCGAATACTGTGATCGTGCCGCGCGTCGATCTGCATGTACGTGGTGTCCGGCATGTGACACGACACGCACTGCGCGCCCGGCGTGTTCGCCTGGTGAAAATGATGCGTGGGCGTGTCGTACTTCGCGGCGAGGTGGCACTGCAGGCACACCGCATTCCCCGGCGCGCGCGTCTTGCCGGTGTGCGGATCGTGGCAGTCGGAGCACGTCACGCCCATGCTGTACATCTTGCTCTCGAGGAACGAGGCGTACTTGTAGACCTCGTCGTGCTGCTGGCCGTCCGGGTAGTAGAGCGGGCTGATGATCGGCAGCGGGGTGTAGTAGTCCATGAGCCGCTTGCCCGCGGTGTAGCCGTCGGCGAAATGGTTGCGCCGCGCATGGCACTGCGCGCAGGTCTCGATCTCGCGGTCGGTGGTGCGCGGCGCGCTGCGATGCGCGTTCCCGCTCGCCGTGTCGATCGTCCAGGTCACGCCGCGCCGCTCCGTCAGCTTTGCCGGAAGCGGATCATTCGGCCACAGCACGCGTCGGATGAACGCCGGGTACTTCGCCCACGACGCGTGCGACGATGCGGGCCCGTGGCACGCTTCGCACGACACGTTGATCTCGGCGAATCTCGTGTGGAAGGCGTCCTTCGCGGCGTCGTACTGCTTGCGCACCGCCGTCGAGTGGCAGTCGGCGCACATGTAGTTCCAGTTGTACTCGCGCCCGGTCCAGTGGAACGGATCGGTGTGCGACGCCTCGTTCCCGGGCGACAGTGAGAACCAATGCTGCCCGCCTTGCGCCGCCGGCCGGTCGTCCCACGCCACGAGCAGCGCCTGCACGCGTCCGTTCGGCAGCGCGATGAGATACTGCTGCAGCGGCGCGACGCCGAACGTGTAGCGGACTGGGTAGTCGTGCGGCGCACCGTCGGCGCCGATCGCGTTCACGATCGAGGTGTCGCCGCGCCGAAAGAACCGATATGTGACGTTCGCGTTCGTGAAAGAGCGGCCGTCGAACCTGCCGAGGACGGTGGCGGGCGTCGCGTCCTGCATCGCCTGGGCGTGTTGCGATCCCTTCCACGCCGCGTACTCGGCGGCATGGCAGCGCGCGCACGCGCTCGAGCCCACGAAGCGCGGCGGCGCCGACGCGGCGTGGCGTGCCGCGAGCGCCACGCCAATCGCCGCGATGGCGAGGGCGCCGAGGGAGATCGCGAGCGCGAACGGACCGGGGCGGCGCGCGGGCATGATCAGAATACTACCCGCGGCGGTCGGCGAAGATCGAGTGCCGTGCTCGCCGCGCTCGCATCGACGCGGCACCCACCGCCGGGCCAGCCCGCGTCCACCGCCCAGTCGGCCGCGGGCTCCCTTTGCCGCCCGGCGCGGGGTAGTCTACAGGCAAGCATCGCGGCTCGCCTGATCTCGGCGGCGGCCCGTTGGACCGTGACAGCGGGGAACGACAATTGAGCGGAGCACGGCTGCAGGAAACGAAAGGGTCGACGTCGCTGCTGGCTTCGTTCAGTCGGCCGCGTTTCGTTGGATTGTAGTTCCAGCGGTTGATGTGATTGTGAATGACTCCCATCGTCCGGCGATATAAAAACATGAATACCAATATCATGATCAGCGGCCTCGCGGCGAGCGTCGTCGTCGCGCTCGGTACCGGGTGCTCGCGAAACGCCAGCATGGTGCCGAAGCCCGCGATGCCGGTGGCGGCCCCCGCCGCCACCACCGAGGCGTCGTTGCCCAATGACGTCCGCTGGTTCCGGGTCTCCAGCGAATACCGGGCGCTCGCGCGCCAGGCGTATCGCGTTGCCGGCGACCGCCTGCCCGAGCTCACGCGCGGCATGGCGCCGCGCACCTGGGCGGTGATCCTCGACGCCGACGAGACGATGCTCGATAACTCGGAGTACGAGCGCCGCCTCGCCGTGCAGCACGCCGGCTACACCGACGCGAGCTGGGCCGCGTGGGTGAACGAGCGCGCCGCGCCGGCGGTGCCCGGCGGCCCCGAGTTCTCGCGCCGCGTGCACGCGCTCGGCGGGCGCGTGGTGATCGTCACCAACCGGGCCGAGAACCTGTGCGACGCGACGCGCGACAACCTCGCCAAGGACAGCATCGAGACCGATCTGGTGCTCTGCCAGCCCGGCAAGGAGAGCGACAAGAACCCGCGCTTTCAGCGCGTCGAGAACGGCACCGCCGCGCCGGGTGTGCCGGCGCTCACGGTGGTCGAGTGGCTCGGAGACAACATTCTCGACTTCCCGAATCTCTCCCAGGCTGCGCGACACGATCCGGTCGCCCTGGCCGAGTTCGGGCGGAAGTATTTCATTCTGCCCAACCCGATGTACGGCTCCTGGCAGTCGAACAAGGAGCCGTGAGCGCATAGGTCTCCTCTCCCTCCCACCGAACGGAGTTCCCGTGATCGGAAAGCTCCTCGTCAGTAGCCGCGGAACCCGCGGGATGTGCGGCACGAACGCGGGTTCACCGTCAGTCTCCCGCGTCTTCCGCCCGGTCGGCGGTTTCCGCGGCCCCATGTGGACCCGTGCACTCGCGATGGCGCTCGCGACGGTCGCTCTATCTGTGCCGAGCGCCTGCACGAAAAACACGAGCGACGCGGCCATGACGAGCACCGCCGACGCCGACTCCGCCGCGCAGGCGATCACCGGGGCCGGCCTGCTGCAGCACATCAAGGATCTCGCCGACGATTCCATGGAAGGCCGCGGCCCGGGCACGCCCGGCGAGCAGAAGGCCGTCGCCTACATGGAATCGCAGTTCAAGGCGCTCGGCCTCA
>DASZUN010000075.1:0-26291 GCA_035547615.1 Gemmatimonadaceae bacterium
TTCGACGTCGGCACCGCGAAGCCCTCGGCGGACGAACGCGCCCGCGTGCCGCACCGGGGCGTCGACGTGGTCGACCCGACCGAGCGCTATTCCGCCGCGGCATGGGCCGATGCCGCCGACGGCTGGATCGGCGAGGCGATCGCCGACGAGCGCACGCCGATCGTCGTCGGCGGAACGGGGCTCTACCTGCGCGCGTTGTTCGAAGGCCTGTTCGAGGAGCCGGCGCTCGATCGCGACCGGCGCGCCGCGCTCGAGCGCGAGCTTACAGGCTGGAGTCTCAGCGAGCTGCGTCGCTGGGCCGAGGCGCTCGATCCGCCGCGCGCGCATCTCGGCCGCACGCAACTGCTCCGCGCAGTCGAGATCGCGCTGCTCACCGGCCGCCGACTCAGCACGCTGCACGCGATCGCCGCGCGCCGGAGCCGTTGGCGCCCCCGCTATCTTGTCGTGGATCCGGGCGCGGTGCTCGGCGCTCGCATCGCCGAGCGCACCGATGCCATGCTCGACGGTGGCTGGCCTGAGGAAGTGAGGCGATTGATGCAGACCGTACCGGCCGACGCACCGGCCTGGAAGGCAACCGGCTACGACGCCGTCCGCCGCTACGTCACGGGTGAATGGTCGCGCGAGCGCGCCCGGGACTCGATCGTCATCGCGACGCGCCAGTACGCCAAGCGCCAGCGCACGTGGTTCCGGCATCAACTGCCGGAGCAGGAGGTCACGCGTGTCAATCCGCTCGACGCCGACTGGCGCGATACGGTCGCCCGATGGTGGGCCGCGCGTCGCGAGGTTGCGGCGTGAAGATCGGGATCACGTGCTATCCGACGTACGGCGGATCGGGCGCGCTCGCCACGGAGCTCGGCATCGCGCTCGCGCGCCGCGGACACGAGATCCACTTCATCACGTACCAGCAGCCGTTCCGGCTCCCCTCGTTCCTGCCGCGCATCTACTTCCACGAGGTCGACGTCGGGCGCTATCCGCTGTTCGAGTATCCGCCCTACGACCTCGCGCTCGCCGTGCGGATGCACGAGGTGGTGCAGGCGCACGACCTCGACCTGCTGCACTGTCACTACGCGATCCCGCACGCGACCAGCGCGTGGATCGCCAAGGAGATGCTCCGGCCCAGCCGTCCGGACATCCGCGTCGTCACCACGCTGCACGGCACCGACATCACGATCGTCGGCCAGGACCCCTCGTTCCGGCCGATCACGAAGTTCTCAATCGAGAAGTCTGATGGCCTCACGGCCGTGTCGCGGTACCTGCAGACGGAGACGCTGACGACCTTCGGCTGCACCGCCTGCCGCATCGAGGTGATCCCGAACTTCGTCGACCCCGAGGTCTACGATCGTTCCCGCTACACCTCGATCCTCGACGAGCAGGTCGACTCGGGCACGCGGGTGCTGATGCACGTGTCGAATTTCCGGCCGGTGAAGCGGGTGAAGGACGTCGTGCGGATCTTCGCGCGCGTGCACGAGCGGGTTCCGTCGGTGCTCGTGATGGTCGGCGACGGCCCCGACCGCGTCGACGCCGAGACCGAAGCGCGCGCGCTCGGCCTCTCGGACAAGGTGTTCTTCCTCGGCAAGATCGAAGCGGTCGCGCCGCTCCTCGCCGGCGCCGACCTGTTCCTGCTGCCGTCGGGCAGCGAGTCCTTCGGCCTGAGCGCGCTCGAGGCGCTGGCGACCGGCGTGCCGGTGATCGGCAGCGATGCCGGCGGACTGCCGGAGGTCATTCGCCAGGGTGAGACCGGTGTGCTCTGTCCCGTCGGGGACGTGGAGGCGATGTCCGAGGCCGCGGTGGAGATCCTGCGCGACCGTGACCGCTGGGAGGCAATGAGCCAGCGCGGTGCCGCCGACGCGCGGGAACGGTTCTCGCTCGAGACCATCGTCGCCGAATACGAAGCATTCTACGAGTACACGCTCGCGCGCCCCTCGGCGATCGAGCGCGTCGCCCGCACCCCAACCGTTTCCTCGTGATCCTCGCTCACACGCTCGCCGACACGCTTGCGCAGACCGCGCAGGCCGCGCCCGCCGCCTCCGCGCCGGTCTCCAACCTCTACGCACTCATCCTCGGCATCGTCGAGGGCATCACCGAGTTTCTCCCCGTCTCGTCGACCGCGCACCTGATCCTCGCCAGCGATCTGCTGCACCTGCGCGAAACGGACTTCCTCAAGAGCTTCGAGATCATCATCCAGCTCGGCGCGATCCTGTCCGTCGTCGTGCTCTACTGGTCGCGCTTCTGGCACTGGGACGTCTTCAAGAAGCTCGTCGTCGCGTTCATTCCGACCGGCATCATCGGGCTCGCCTTCTACAAGGTCGTGAAGGGCTACCTGCTCGGGAACATCGCGGTCGTCCTGTGGTCGTTGTTCATCGGCGGCATCGCGCTGCTCGTGTTCGAGCGGTTCAAGCAGCACTCCGAGGCCGACCCCGACTTCACCGAGATCACCTACGGCAAGGCGCTCCTCGTCGGCGTGTTCCAGGCGATCGCCATCATCCCGGGCGTGTCGCGCTCGGCGGCGACCATCGTCGGCGGTTCGTTGATCGGCATCAGCAAACGCACCATCGTGGAGTTCTCGTTCATGCTCGCCGTCCCGACCATGCTGGCGGCGAGCCTGCTCGAGCTCTACAAAAATCACTCGACGCTGAACGCCGACATGAGCGCGCTCGTCCTGGGGTTCGTCGTCAGCTTCATCATGGCGATCCTCGCCATCAAGTCGTTCCTCGCCTACCTCAAGAAGCGCGACTTCACGGTCTTCGGCTGGTATCGCATCGTGCTCGCCATCGCGTTCTACCTTGTCGTCGTCCGCTGAGCACACGGCCGCCGGCCGCTACGACGGCCAGCGCGGCGACGATCTCGAGGCGCGGTTCGGGCTCCCCAAGGTCGTGGTTTTCGATCGCGTGGCCTCCACGCTGGACGTGGCGCACGAGCTCGCGGCCGCCGGCGCACCGGCCGGCACGCTCGTCCTCGCCGACGCGCAGACCGCCGGCCGCGGGCGCCTCGGCCGCACGTGGCGCTCACAGCCCGGAGCAGGGATCTGGCTCACGACGATCGAGCGTCCCGTGGACGCCCGCGCGCTCGCGGTGCTCTCGTTGCGCGTCGGACTCGCCCTCGCGCCGGCGCTCGATTCGTTCGCCGGAGAGCAGGTACAGATGAAATGGCCAAATGATCTGTACGTGGCGGGTCGCAAGGCGGCCGGTATTCTCATCGAAGCGCGCTGGCGAGACGCGGTGCCCGAGTGGATCGCGATCGGCGTCGGGATCAACGTGCGCACGCCGATCGGGGAGCCGCGCGCGATCGGCCTCCGCGACGCCATCTCGCGCCTGGAGGTGCTCGATGCGATCCTGCCGCCGCTCCGCGCCGCCGCCGATGCGGGCGGCGCGCTCACGGCCGATGAGCTGACCGCGTTCGCCGCGCGCGACTTCGCCGCGGGACGTGCCTGCGTCGAGCCGGTCGAGGGGCGCGTCCACGGCATCGACGACGGCGGGCAGCTTCTCGTCGAAGTAGCTTCGAAGATGGTCGCCTGCCGCGCGGGTTCTCTTGTCCTCAGGGAGGAGACGTGATCCTCGTCTTCGACGTCGGCAACACCGAGCTGACGATTGGCCTGTACGACGGCCCGCGGCTCGAGGCCCACTGGCGCATCATGACGGACGTCGCGCGGACCGCCGACGAGCTCGGGGTGCTCCTGCGCTCGCTGCTCGCGGCGCGCGCCTTGTCGCCGGAGCGCGTCGATGGCGCCGCGATCGGCTCCGTCGTCCCGCGCGTCACGCGCCCGCTCGTCGATGCGTGCGAGCAGTACTTCCCCGTGGGGAAGGCGGTCGTCGTCGACGCGAGCTCGGGCCTCCCGATCACGCTCGACGTCGACGAGCCGCTCACGGTGGGCGCCGACCGGATCATCAACACGCTGGCCGCGAGCCGCATCCACGAGCGCGACGCGATCGTCGTCGACATGGGCACGGCGACGACGTACGACTGCATCACGGCGGACGGCGTGTTCCTGGGCGGGGTGATCGCGCCGGGGATCATGACCTCCGCCGAGACGCTCACGCGGCGCACGTCCAAGCTGCCGGCGACGGAATTGATCGTCCCCGCCCGCGTGATCGGGCGCCGCACGGAGGAGTGCATCCGCGCCGGCGTGTTGTTCGGCGGCGCGGAAGCGATCGACGGGATCGTGCGGCGGATCAAGCGCGCGTGGCCGCGACCGGCGGAGCCGATGGTGATCGCGACGGGTGGATTCGCCGAGACGATGGCGCCGTTGTGTGAGGCATTCGACCGCGTGGAGCCGTATCTGACGCTGGCGGGTCTCCAGCTCGCCCACGCGCTGTTGACGGGCTCGTCCGCACAGGTGTAAGCGCCGCAACGACAAAGAGTTGAGTATCTCTCCCACGCAGGTCGTGGATCTTGACTTGCGGGGCGGGATAAAGTACTATGGGCGCTGTTAGCACTCATCCATCATGAGTGCTAACACAACCAATCTCATTCTCAGTTCACCGCAGCCATAGACAGGGAGGAGCACACCGTATGGCCACCAAGACCAGTGTGAAGGTCAGCCCGCTGGCCGACCGCGTCGTCGTCCGTGCGCTCGAAGAGACGGAGCAGATGCGCGGCGGTCTGTACATCCCCGACACGGCCAAAGAGAAGCCGCAGCAGGGAGAGATCGTGGCGGTCGGGCCGGGCCGCTTCGAGAAGGACAAGCGCGTCCCGATGGACGTGAAGGTCGGCGACAAGGTCCTGTACGGGAAGTACAGCGGCACCGAGGTCACCCTCGACGGCGAGCAGTTCCTGATCCTGCGCGAGAGCGACGTCCTCGCGGTGATCGGCTGATCTCCTATCCAAGTACGCTCATAACAATTATCTGATAGAGGATTCCGCACCATGGCAGCGAAGGAACTCCACTTCAACACCGATGCGCGCGCGGCGCTCAAGCGCGGCGTCGATCAGCTCGCGGAGGCCGTCAAGGTCACGCTCGGCCCCAAGGGCCGCAACGTCGTCATCGACAAGAAGTTCGGCGCCCCCACGGTCACCAAGGACGGCGTCACCGTCGCCAAGGAGATCGAGCTCACCGATCCGCTCGAGAACATGGGCGCGCAGATGGTGAAGGAAGTCGCGACCAAGACGAGCGACAACGCGGGCGACGGCACGACCACGGCGACCGTGCTCGCCCAGGCCATCTTCCGCGAAGGCCTCAAGAACGTCACCGCCGGCGCCAACCCGATGGCGATCCAGCGCGGCATCCAGAAGGCCGTCCAGACGGTCACCGACGAGCTCAAGAAGATCTCGATCCCGACCGCCGGCAAGAAGGAGATCGCGCAGGTCGGCACCATCTCGGCCAACAACGACGCCGAGATCGGCAACCTCATCGCCGACGCGATGGAGAAGGTGGGCAAGGACGGCGTGATCACGGTCGAGGAGGCCAAGGGCCTCGAGACGAGCCTCGAGACGGTCGAGGGCATGCAGTTCGACCGCGGCTACGTCTCGCCGTACTTCGTCACCGATCCGGAGAAGATGGAAGCGGTCCTCGAGGATGCGTTCATCCTCATTCACGACAAGAAGGTCTCGTCGATGAAGGACCTGCTCCCGGTGCTCGAGAAGGTCGCGCAGCAGGGCCGCCCGCTGCTCATCATCGCCGAGGACGTCGAGGGCGAGGCGCTCGCCACGCTCGTCGTCAACAAGCTCCGCGGCACGCTCAAGGTCTGCGCCGTCAAGGCCCCCGGCTTCGGCGATCGTCGCAAGGCGATGCTGCAGGACATCGCGATCCTGACCGCCGGCCAGGTCGTGAGCGAGGAAGTCGGCTTCAAGCTCGAGAACGCGGTGATCACGGACTTGGGCCGCGCCAAGCGGATCGTCGTCGACAAGGACAACACCACGATCATCGACGGCGCGGGCTCCGAGGACACGATCCAGGGCCGCATCAAGGAGATCAAGGTCGCGATCGACAACTCGACCTCCGATTACGACAAGGAGAAGCTCCAGGAGCGCCTGGCGAAGCTCGCCGGCGGCGTGGCGGTGATCAACGTCGGCGCCGCGACCGAAGCCGAGATGAAGGAGAAGAAGGCGCGCGTCGAGGACGCGCTGCATGCGACCCGCGCGGCCGTGGAAGAGGGCATCGTCCCGGGCGGCGGCGTCGCGCTCATCCGCGCGCAGCGTTCGCTCAAGAACGTGAAGCTCGATGCCGACGAGCAGATCGGCGTCGACATCATCCGTCGCGCGATCGAGGAGCCGATCCGCATGATCGTCCAGAACGCGGGCGGCGAAGGCTCGATCGTCGTCGAGAAGGTCCGTGCCTCCAAGGACGACCAGTTCGGCTACAACGCGCTCAGCGACACCTATGAGAACCTGGTGCAGGCGGGCGTGATCGATCCGACCAAGGTCACGCGCACGGCGCTGCAGAACGCCGCGTCGATCGCGGGCCTCCTCCTCACGACCGAAGCGCTGATCGTGGAGAAGAAGGAAGAGAAGCCGGCCGCGCCGGCCGCCCCGGGTGGCATGGGCGGCATGTACTGAGCCGGACCAGTCTCACCGCACGAAGAACGGGAGTCGCGAAAGCGGCTCCCGTTTTATTTGGTGGCTCCTCATGGCGGGTCGGTCCGTCGCGCCGAATCGGGTTGGACTGCAATTGGGACGCGGACGAGGCGGGCCTGCGGCGAGCGGACGAGGCGCGGGCGACTGCTTTTCAGTGAGGCCTCGAATCGCCACGAGCCAGGATTTTTCTTGGGTACGGCCGCTCGGAAGGCCGCGAGGAGCGTCCAGGGGCTGTTCCTAAGAAAGGATCGTCCGGGCTCGTTGCGCACATGGAGGATTTCGTGAAGCCGCGCCGATCCGCGCCGCGTTCGCCCGCTCCGCCTCGTCCGCGTCCCAATTGCAATCCAACCCGATTCGCGCGTACGCCGCCCCGCGCGCGGTCCGTAAGCGAATTACAATAACGAATATTGAATCGGCGCGTCGCGCTTCCGGCCGCCGAGCACGAACGGGCCGACGACGTAATCCTGCTTCGCCGCGGTCACGGTGCCCGTGAAGGCCGTGCGCTTCACCGCGCCGCGCATGTTCGCCAGCGCGACCTCCGGCGTGTTGCAGTTCTCGCTCAAATGCGCGAGCACCAGGTGCTGCAAGCCGGGCGTCACGGTCTCTCGCGCGAACGCGCCCGAGTCCGCGTTACTCAGGTGGCCGGTCGCGCACGCGATCCGCATCTGCAGCCATCGCGGGTACGGCCCGTTGCGGAGCATGTCGTCGTCGTGATTCGACTCGAGCACCAGCATGTCGAGTCCCGCGCAGGCATCGGCGATCGCGCGGCTCACGTGGCCGATGTCGTAGAAGAGGCCCGTGCGTGCGCCCGTCGACCGGCTCTCGACCACGTAGCCGACCGATTCGTTTGCATCGTGCGGCGTGGCGGTGGCGGTGACGGTGAGACGCGAGAGCTCGACCGTCTCGCCGCCGCGGATCGCGTGCACCGCGGTCTCGCTCAACTCGCGCGCCTTCGCGGTCCCGCGCGTCGCGTACACGCCCCAGCCCCATTTCTTCGCCGCGGCGCCGGCGCCCTTCACGTGGTCGGTGTGCTCGTGCGTGACGAAGCAGGCGTCGATCGACTCCGGCGCGACGTCGATCGTCTTCAGCCGTCCGGCGAGCGTGCGCGTCCCGAATCCGCAGTCGATCAGGATCCGCGACCCGTCGCACTCGATGAGGATCGCGTTCCCGCTGCTGCCGCTGCCGAGCATCCACAACTTCACGTGTCGTCCTGCTCCACGGTCCAGCGCCCGGCATGTACTGACGTCAGGTGACGACGGGCACGCTCCGTCAGCTCGACGTGGCGCCGCGACATCATGCGCGCGGCGGTCTCGACGAATTTATCGGCGCGGTACGTGGAGTAGGGAGGTGCGTCGCCCCACGCGAACGGCGGCACCGCCTTGGGCGGCATGGTGCCGTACACGTTGGCGCCGGCGCCGAGCACGGTGCCGGTCGTGAGCCGCAGGCCGATGCCCGTCTTCACGTGATCGCCGAACATCGTGCCGAGGAACTGCATGCCGGTGTCGCGGATGCCGGCGGGCGTCCAGAGCGCCACGGTGCCGTACGTGTTCTTCAGGTTGCTCGTCACCGTGCTCGCGCCCAGGTTCACCCAGCGCCCGAGGTACGAGTGGCCGACGAATCCGTCGTGCCCCTTGTTCGAGTGTCCGAGGAAGATGGTGTTGCTCAACTCCCCGCGCACTTTGCACACGTCGCCGATCGCGCAGGCCGTGAGGTCGCCGCCCATCACCTGCACGGACTGGCCGATGGCGCAGGGGCCGGTGATGCGCGTGAACGCGCGAACGTGCGCGCCGGGCGAGATCAGGATCGGGCCCGCCGTGGCGTCGAGCACCACGTGCGGCTCCAGCTCCACGCGCTCGTGCACGATCACGCGATGCTTGCCCAGCACGGTGACGTGTGTCGGGATCGTGCTCGTGCGGAGCAAGCGATCCGGCATCGCGCCGTACGCGTCGATGTCGCGCTCGAGCTGCTCCGGCAAGAGCCGGATGAAATCCCACACCTCGTCGAGCCACCACCCGTCGATCGACGCGAGCGCGCCGGTGCCCGCCGCGAGCTCGTCGAGCGTGATCGCACCATCGTCGAACGCGCTCGCGTCGACCGGCTCCGTGAGGCGCACCGCCGCGAGCTGATCGCCGCACCGCCACATGGTCGACGTGGCGGTGCGCTGGTGCAGCGAGCGGATGTCGCTCGGCACGCCGGGCACGCAGCGCGCATTGATGACGATCGATCCCGCGGGGATGATGCCGTCCGCCGGCCGCGATCCGTCGCCCTCGTCGAAGTCGCGATGGCGCTGGCCGGCGAGGAAGTAGATCGGATCGCCGCCGGGTTGGAGCGCCACGCGCCACCGCTCGCGAATGAGCGCGATGCCCGCGACCATCTCGGAGACGGGGCGCGTCGAGGCGAACGGCTCGAACGTGCGCGCGCGCGCATCGTCGTAGAGATAGAGCGCGCTCATTCGGTCTCGCGCTCGCGCACCCCGCGCGGGAGCGCGTCCATGAGCGTTTTCAGATCGCTCGACTTGTCCACCGTAGTCACGAGCACGAGACCATCCTCCACGACCACGACGAGGTCCGAGACACCGTAGAGCACGACCGTGTCCTGCGGAGCGTGCACGACGTTGCCGCGCGCATCCACGGCGTGCAGGTGGCCCTGCACGGCGTTGCCGGCCTGATCGCCCGGCCGCACGCGCCGCAGCGCCCCCCAGGTGCCGACGTCGTCCCAGCCGAAGTCGCCCGGGAGCACGACGACCCGCTCGCTGCGTTCGAGCACGCCCACGTCGACCGACACCGGCTGCACGCTGGAGAAGAATCCTTGAATGTCGTCGGCGTAGGCGTGCAGCGCGGGCGCGATCTCCGGCGTCAGGCGCCGCACCTCATCGAGAAAGTCGCCGGCGCGCCAGACGAAGATTCCCGAGTTCCACAGATAGCCCTCGGCCCGCATCTGCTCGGCGCGCGCGCGGTCCGGCTTCTCGACGAAGCGCGCGACGGTGCGGACGCCGGGTGCCAGCTCGTCACCGGGCTGGATGTAGCCGAAGCCTGGATCGGCGCGCGTCGGTACGACGCCGACCGTGACGAGCGCCTGATGCGCCTCGGCGAGCTCGGCGCCCCTCGTGAGGGCGCGACGGAACCCCTCCGCGTCCGCGACCGCCCAATCGGCGTGCACGGAGAGCATGACCGCATCCGGTCCGTCGCGGCGGGCGATCTCCTGGGCGGCCCACGTGAGCGCGGCGGCGGTGCCGCCGGCCCGGGGCTCGGCGATCAGGTTCTCGCGCGGCACGTCGGGCAGGAGCGCGGCAATTGCGGGCACCAACGTCTCGTTGGTGAGTATCAGCACGTGGTCGGCGGGGATGATCGGACGCAACCGTGCGACCGCATCGGCGAGCAGTGGCTCCGCCGTGACCAGCGGAAGGAGCTGCTTTGGACGCGAGGGCGTGCTCAGAGGCCAGAACCGAGACCCGACGCCGCCGGCGAGCACGACGGCCCAGCGGCTCATGCGGCGTTGCCGTCCGTGTCGTCCGTCGCGAGGCCGACGAGCTCCGCCGCGCGTGCGTACAGGCGCTTGGGGCTGAACGGCTTCGTGAGGAAATCGTTGGCGCCGAGCTCCATGGCGCTCGTGTGCTGCTGCTCCTGGCCGGCCGCCGTGAGGATGATGCACGGGAGGTCGCGCCACCGCGGATCGCGGCGCATCGCGGCGAGCACGTCGAGTCCGCTCAGGTGCGGCATCATGAGATCGAGCAGCACGAGGCAGATGTCGCTCTCGCGCTCGAGCACCTGCAGGGCCTCGCGACCGTCATAGGCGAGCGTGACCCGGAACGGCCCCTGCTCGAGCTTCATCTTGATGATGCGGCCGATGTGCGGTTCGTCGTCGGCGACGAGCACATGGCACGTCGGATTCGGGCTGGACACGTGCGGTGCCGGCTAGACGAGCGCCGCGATGTGCTCGCGGTTGCGACGCAGCTCGAACAGCAGTTGGCCGATGTTGGCGCGCGGCGAGACGAGCACGAGGAGGATCGCTTCGGGCGAGAGCACGGAGACGATCGCGATGCCGTTCTTGTGCTCGAGCACCGCGGTCAGCAGGTCGCCGCGTCCGGTGGCCGCACCGAGCTCGTCGGCCGGGCCAATGATTGCCGGAATGCGCGCCGCCACGTCGTCGGGATCGAGGCCCGGACCCAACTGGCTGTCGATCAGCAGGCCGTCGCGTCCCAGGACGATGGCGGCGTCCACGCCCTCGCGCTGCCGAATGGCGGCGACCAGATCACGAATGCTCGGCATCCAGCTTTAAAGCTCCCCCGCGAAGTCGTGGCGAAGCTAGAGCTCCACATAGTCGAAGTCAAGCGACCGCAATCGCTTGAAGAATGTCACACCGTGGCGTATCCTTCGCCCTTGCACTCCCCAACATGATCACGAGAATCACTGGCTCGAAGCCGCGTTTCCTCGCGCTCCTCGCCGCGACGGTGAGCGTTGCCGTCGCCGCGTGTGGCAATTTCACCGGCGTCCCCGCGTCGATTCCCACCCTGTCCGACAGCGGGGTGGTGTACGCGATCAACGGCGCGCCGCCCGGTGCGCCGACCGCGCTCCACGTGTTCAGTGGAACGCTGCTCGCCGCCGACGCGAGCTTCCTGTTCGACGTCGCGTTCGACCTCGACTCCGCGGGCAACGTGGTCTACCGGCCCGTCTCCACGATCGCGAGCGGGCTCGCCGGCTCGCATTCGGTCGGGCTGCAGACGAGCACGGAGAGCTACGACGCGATCGAACGGGCGCCCGGATCCGGGTACCACGCCGATACCGCGCTCGTGACCAGGCCCAACGTCGCCGTGCTCGTGCAGAGTCACGACACGCAGGCGTGCGGGGTCTCGCTCACCGGCTCGACGCTGTACGCCAAGATCGTGGTCACGGCAGTCGACCCGGTGTCGCGCCAGCTCAAGGTGCGGTACACGGTCGACTCGAACTGCGGCTTCCGCTCCTTCGCGTCCGGCGTTCCCAAGGACTGATCCGTGCACGACCTCCGGGTGCTTCGCGAGCAGGCCGAGTGGCTGCGCGAGGGGCTGCAGCGTCGCGAGATGCTCGACGCGCTCGCGCCCACCATTGACCGCGGCCTCGCGCTCGAGCGCGACCGGCGCGCGCTGATCCAGGCCGTCGAGGAGCGCAAGGCGCAGCGGAACGCCAACTCGCAGGACGTGGCGAAACGCAAGCGCGCCGGCGAGAGTGCCGACGAGCAGATCGCGCAGGGACGCGCGCTCGGGGAGGAAATCGGCCGGCTGGAGCAGGAGCTCGCCGTGGCCGAGGACGAGCTGAAGCGCGTGCTGCTCGAGATCCCGAACGTCACGCTCCCCGACGTGCCCGCGGGCGACGAGTCGCACAACGTGATCGTGAGCGAGTGGGGCACGCCGCGCTCGTCCGACGGCGTGAAGCCGCACTGGGAGATCGGCGCGCAGCTCGGGCTCTTCGATCTCGAGCGCGCGGCAAAGATCTCCGGCTCCGGGTTCGTCGTGTACCGCAAGGCCGGCGCGCGCCTCGTGCGCGCGCTCATGAACTTCTTCATGGACACGCATCGCGACGAACACGGCTACGAGGAAGTGTGGCCGCCGCTGCTCGTCAATCGCGCGACCATGACCGGCACCGGGCAGCTGCCCAAGTTCGAGGACGACGCGTACGCCACGCGCACCGATGAGCTCTTCCTCATCCCGACGGCGGAAGTCCCGGTGACCAACCTGTACCGCGACGAGATCATCGACGCCGACGCGATGCCGATGGCCTTCGTCGCGTACAGCGCATGCTTCCGGCGCGAGGCGGGTTCGGCGGGGAAGGACACGCGCGGCATCCTGCGCACGCACGAATTCGACAAGGTGGAGCTCGTGCGCTACGCCACGCCGGAGAACTCGGCCGAGCAGCACGAGCGGCTCACGCGGCACGCGGAGGTCATGCTCGAGAAGCTCGGGATTCCGTACCGTCGCAAGCTGCTCGCGGCCGGCGACACCGGTTTCAGCTCGGCCAAGACCTACGATCTCGAGGCGTGGGCCGCGGGCGTCGGCGCATGGCTCGAGGTCTCGTCGTGCAGCAACTTCACGGACTATCAGGCGCGGCGCGCCAACATTCGCTATCGCCCGGGCAAGGGCGAGAAGCCGCGCTTCGTCCATACGCTGAACGGCTCGGGGCTCGCCTTTCCGCGCACGATCGCCTGCATCCTCGAGCATTATCAGAATGCTGATGGCACGGTGACCGTCCCCGACGCGCTCCGGCCGTATCTGGGCATCGACGTCCTGCGCTGACCGGCCATGCGACGCGGCACGCCCGAGTTGCTGGTCGCCACGCTCATCCTCCTGCTGCTCGGCTCCTACGTCTGGTATACCCAGCGCGTGGTCGTCGATCTGCAGCACGACGCGCAGATCTCCAGCCGGATGTTCGCGCGCGTGTATCGCGCGATCGGCGACACGACCCCGGGTGCCCAGGACCAGGCGCTGCTCGCGCTCTCCAAGAGCATCACCGACCAGGGCGTGCCGCTCGTCTGGACGGACATCCACGGCGTCCCGGCGGGGCACGCGAACCTTCCGTTCGACGATCCTGACCATCCCGTCCGCGACGACGATCCGCGCGTGCGCGACTACGTCGCCGTGCTCGCGGCGGAGCACAAGCCGATCGTCGATCCGCTGATCGGCCGGATCTACTACGGCGATACGCGCGTCGTGCGCGGCCTGCGCATCATCCCGCTGCTCCAGACCCTCACCGCGGTCATCCTGCTGCTCGCGGGTCTGTACATCATTCGCACCCGCGGCAACGCGGCGCGCGAGCGCCTCTGGGCAGGGATGGCGCGCGAATCGGCGCACCAGCTCGGCACGCCGCTCTCGAGCCTCGGCGGTTGGCTCGAGCTGCTCGAGGAGAACGCGTCCGATCCGTCATCCCAGGCGGCAATCGCGCACATGCGCGGCGATCTCGATCGGCTCGATCGCGTCGCGCACCGGTTCGAGCGCATCGGCCGTGAGCCCAAGTCCGACGAGATCGACGTCGGTGCGATCGTGACGGCGGTCGCGCGCTACTTCCAGGCACGCGTGCCCACGCTCGCCAACACCATCGCCATCGAGTCGTCCGTCGCGGCGGATCTGCCGCGCGTGCGCGGCGACGCGGTGCTCGTCGAGTGGGCGATCGAGGTGCTGACGAAGAACGCGATCGACGCGCTCGCCGGCCGCGGCGGCCACGTCTGGCTCGCCGCCGAGCCGCGCGCCGAGCGCGGCGTCGTGATCCGCGTTGCCGACGACGGTCCGGGAATTCCGCGCGAGCTGCGCGCGCGCGTGTTCGAGCCCGGCTTCTCCACGAAGAAGAGCGGGTGGGGCATCGGACTCTCGCTCGCCAAGCGCATCGTCGAGGAGAATCACGGCGGCAGATTGGTGCTCCTGCCGACGGAGCGCGGCGCGACGTTCGAGATTAACCTTCAGTGATGTCGATGCTGCTCGATGAGAAGTTGACCGCCGGACTCAATCCGGCGCAGCGGGAAGCCGTGCTGCACGTGAACGGGCCGCTGCTCGTGCTCGCCGGGGCGGGGTCGGGAAAGACGCGCGTCTTGACGACGCGCATCGCGCGCCTGATCGACGTCGAGGGCGTCGATCCGCGCCACATTCTCGCGGTGACGTTCACCAACAAGGCCGCCGGCGAGATGCGCGAGCGCATCGGGCGACTGCTGGGCGCCGAGCCCGCCGGCATGTGGGTCGGGACGTTCCACGCGATCGGCGCGCGCATGCTCCGCGCGTCAGCGCCGCTCGTCGCGCGCACGCCGGCCTTCACGATCTACGACTCGGACGATTCGCTCGGCGTGATCAAGCGCCTCATGGAGCGGCACGACCTCTCGCCCAAGCAGTTCACGCCGCGCGCCGTGCAGTCGGCGATCTCCGACGCGAAGAACGCGCTGGTCACGCCCGCCGAATACGAGCGGCTCGCGATGGATCCGTTCGCCAAGGCCGTCGCGCCGGTCTACCGCTCGCTTGGCGAAGCGCTCCAGCTCGCGAACGCCGTCGACTTCGACGACCTGCTCGTGCTCCCCGTGCGCATGCTCCAGCAGCACGCGGATCGCCTGGCGAGCTACCGCGATCGCCTCCGGTACATTCTCGTTGATGAATATCAGGATACGAATCGCGCCCAGTACCAGCTGATCCGGCTTCTGGGCGGCGAGCACGGCAACGTGTGCGTGGTCGGCGACGACGACCAGTCGATCTACGGCTGGCGCGGCGCCGACATTCGCAACATCCTCGACTTCAACAAGGATTTTCCCGACGCGTCCGTCGTGCGGCTCGAGGAGAACTACCGCTCGCTGCCGCCGATCCTGGATCTCGCGAACGTGGTCATCGCCGCGAACACGGGCCGCATGGGCAAGACGCTCCGCGCGACGCACTCCGGCGGCGAGCGGCCCACGATCATCCGCGCGCTCGACGAGCGCGACGAGGCCGATTTCGTCATCGGCGAGCTGTCTGCCAGGCGCAGCGGCTCGTCGTCGCTCGCGCTGAACGACGTCGCGGTGTTGTACCGTACCAACGCGCAGAGCCGCGCGCTCGAAGAAGCGCTGCGCCGGCACGCGGTCCCATACCGGCTGATCGGCGCCGTGCGCTTCTACGACCGGCGCGAGATCCGGGATCTCATGGCGTACCTCAAGCTCATCGCGAATCCGGCCGACGACGAGGCGTTCCGGCGCGCGGTCGGTGTGCCGCGCCGCGGTCTGGGGGAGACCACGATCGAGCAGCTCGCCGAGCTCTCGCGCCAGCGCCGCGTACCGATGTTCGAGGGCGCGCGCGTGGCGGAGATCGTCGCCACGATGCGGCCCGCGGCCCGCGTCGCGCTCGGCGAGTTCGTGCAGCTCATCGATCGCCTCCGCGACCGAGCCGCCGAAGCCGCCGTCGACGAGCTGCTCCGTGAGCTCGTCGAATCGATTCGCTACGGCGATTATCTCAAGGCCGAAGGGCCGGAGAGCGCCGAGCGGCTGGACAACGTGCGCGAGTTGATCACGGGCGCCGCCGAGCAGGTCGCGGACGAGCTCGGGGAGGTCGGCCTGCGGCCGCTCGATCACTTCCTCCAGCGCGCCACGCTCGTGAGCGAAGGCGAGGCCGCGAACGGCGAATCCGACGCGGTCACGCTCATGACGCTGCACAACGCGAAGGGCCTCGAGTTCCCGCTCGTCTTCATCACGGGTCTCGAGGACGGCCTCTTTCCGCTCGCCAAGGCATTCGATGATCCCGCGCTGCTCGAGGAGGAGCGCCGGCTGCTCTACGTCGGCATCACGCGCGCCGAGCGGAAGCTCTATCTGACGTACGCCGAAGAGCGCCGCCGCAACGGCGAGCTGCTCGCCTCGCGCCCGTCGAGCTTCCTCGACGGCATCCCGGAATCGCTGGCCGAGAAGCGGAGCACGATCAAGGTGCGCAGTTCGGGGCGCAGCGTGATGCGCGCGGGCGGCGACTTCAGCTCGTTCGGGCGCCCGTCGTACGGCCGCGGCTCGCGGCTCGATCGTGATTTCGACGAGATCGTGTCGCGCCCCTCCGCCGCGGCCCGCCGCCCGGGATCGCCCGTGGTCGGCTACGGCGCGCCGATGGCGGCCGAGGACGAATCACAGGACGCGCCGGTGTTCGTGCCGGGCGCGCGCGTGAAGCATCGCAAATTCGGATCGGGGACGATCGCCGAGCTCTCCGGGAGCGGCCGCGACGCGAAGGTGAAGGTCGACTTCGACGACGAGACGGTCGGCCGCAAGACGCTCGTCATCGCGCAGGCCAACCTCGAGCGCGGAGACGACGCGTGAGCGTCTCGCTCGACGACGTGCGCCACATCGCCGCGCTCGCGCGACTGGGATTGAGCGACGAGCGCGCGCGCTCGGTCGTCGCGGAGCTGAACACGATTCTCGCGCACATGGACGTCCTGTCGAATGTCGACACGAGCGGCCTGGAGCCGGTGGCCGGCATCGGCGCGGCGGGCATGCCGCTGCGGCCGGACGCGGGACCGCCCATCCCGCTGGCGCGCGAGCGCGAGTCGTTCGCGCCGCGCATGCGCGACGGTTTCTTTCTCGTGCCGCGGCTCTCGACGCACGAGGATCCGGAGGAGGCGTGAGCGCCTCGACGCCGTGGACGGCCGCGGGGTTGCGCGACGCGATCCGGCGCGGCGAGGTGACGCCGGCGGACGCGGCGGCCGCTGCGCTCGAGCGCGCGCGCCGCGTCCGCGCCGGCGCTGACGACTTGAATATTCTGTTATATCAGGACGCTCATGGCGCGCGTCACCAGGCGGACGCCGTCGCCGCGCGGCTTCCGGACGAGTCGCTTCCGCTCGCCGGCGTGCCGGTCGTCATCAAGGACAACATCGCCACCACCGCGATGCCCACCTCGTGCGGCTCGCGCATCCTCGAGGGATACGTCAGCCCATACGAAGCAACGGCGGTTCGGCGGCTTCGTGACGCAGGCGCCGTGGTCGTGGCCAAATCGAACATGGACGAGTTCGCGATGGGCTCGTCCACCGAGCACAGTGCCTACGGGCCGGCGCGGAATCCGCTCGCGGTGGATCGCGTGCCCGGCGGTTCGTCCGGCGGCTCCGCCGCGGCCGTCGCGGCGGGGATCGTCCCGATCGCGCTCGGGTCCGAGACCGGCGGCTCCGTCCGGCAGCCCGCCGCCTTCTGCGGCGTGGTCGGCATCAAGCCCACGTACGGACGCGTGAGTCGCTACGGTCTCGTGGCGTTCGCGTCGTCACTCGACCAGATCGGCGTGTTCGGCCGCACGGTCGACGACGCCGCGCTCGGCCTCCAGGCGATCGCGGGACTCGACCCGCTCGATGCGACCAGCGCCGCCGAGCCCGTGCCGGATTACCGCGCCGCGGGGGCAGGGGCGATGACCGGCGTGGTGATCGGGACGCCGAAGGAATACTTCCCCGACGATCTCGACCCGCGCATTCGCGACCGGTGCGACGCGGCGCTCGACGAGCTGCGCCGCCTCGGCGCGGAGATCCGCGAGGTCTCGCTGCCGCACACGCGGCTCGCGATCGAGGTGTACTACATCATCGCGCCGGCCGAAGCGTCGTCGAACCTCGCGCGCTTCGACGGCGTGCGGTACGGTCTGCGCATCGACGGCGACGGCCTGCGCGGCATGTACGAGGCGACCCGCTCGCGCGGCTTCGGCGACGAAGTCACCCGGCGGATCCTGCTCGGTACGTACGTGCTCTCGGCGGGCTACTACGACGCGTACTATCGCAAGGCGCAGCAGGTGCGCGCGCTCATCGCGCGCGACTTCGCCGACGTGTTCAGGAGCGGCATCAACGTGCTGTTCACGCCGACGACACCGACGCCCGCGTTCCCGCTCGGCGCCAAGTCGGATCCGTACGAGATGTACCTGAGCGACATCTTCACGTGCACCGCGAATCTGGCCGGCGTGCCGGCGATCTCGGTGCCCATCGGTCGCGTCGACGGCCTGCCGGTCGGCGGACAGTTCATCGCGAGCCACTTCGACGAGCGGCAGATGCTCGCCGCGGCGTTCGCGCTCGAGCGCGCGCTCGGGCCGGAGGCGCATCGATGAGCGCGGCGCCCGAGGCGGACTGGCACGATCGGTACGAGATGGTCGTCGGCCTCGAGGTGCACGTGCAGCTCAGGACGGCCACCAAGATCTTCTGCCGGTGTTCGACCGACTTCGGCGCGCCGCCGAACGCGAACACCTGTCCCGTGTGCCTCGCGCTGCCGGGCGCCCTCCCGGTGCTCAACGACCGCGCCGTGGAGCTGGCCGTGCGCGCCGCGCTGGCGCTCGAGGCCGACGTGCAATCGGTGTCGGTCTTCGCGCGCAAGAACTACTTCTATCCCGACCTCCCGAAGGGTTACCAGATCTCGCAATTCGACAAGCCGCTCGCGCTGCGCGGCTGCGTGCGCATCGGGACCCGCCCCGACGGCTCGCCGATCGCGATCGGGATCACGCGGCTCCACCTGGAGGAGGACGCCGGCAAGTCGCTGCATGACCGCTTTCCGGGCGCGACGGCCGTCGACCTCAATCGCGCCGGCGTGCCGCTGGTCGAGATCGTCAGCGAGCCGGAGATGCGCGGCGCCGACGAAGCGGACGCGTATCTCAGAACGCTGAAGCAGATGCTCGAATACGCCGCGGTGAGCGACGTGAGCATGGAGGAGGGGAGCCTCCGCGTCGACGCCAACGTCAGCGTGCGCCGCCGCGGCGACACGCACCTCGGAACGAAGACCGAGATCAAGAACATGAACTCGTTCTCCGGCGTGGTGCGCGCGCTCGAGGCGGAGTTTGCGCGCCAGTGCCGCATCGTCGACGCCGGCGGCACGATCGAGCAGCAGACGATGCTGTGGGATGCCAACGCCAACGAGGTGCGGCCGGCGCGCTCGAAGGAAGGCAGTCACGACTACCGCTATTTCCCGGAGCCCGACCTCCCGCCGCTCGTCCTTCCGCTCGAGCGCATCGACCGCATCGCGCGCGAGCTGCCCGAGCTGCCCGCGGCGCGACGCGAGCGCTACCGCCGGGAGTACGCGGGACTCAGCGACTACGACATCGACGTGTTGACCGCCACGCCGGCGCTGGGCGACTACTACGAGCACGTCGCGCGGCAGAGCGGCGATCCCAAGGCGGCCGCCACGTGGATGATGGGCGAGGTGCTCGCCACGCTCAAAGCGACCGGTCAGACGATCGCGCACTTCACGGTGCGGCCGGCGGATCTCGCGCGCCTCATCGCCATGGTCGGTGACGGCACGATCACGCGGAGCGCCGCGAAGCAGGTCTTCGCGGGGATGGTCGCAACCGGCGATCCGCCGGCCGCGATCGTCGAACGCGAGGGCCTGGCCAAGGTGAGCGACGATCGCGCGCTCGCCGCGTGGATCGACGAAGCGTTCGCCGAGCATCCCGACGAGGCGTCGCGCTTCCTCGGCGGCGAGCAGCGGCTAAAGGGCGTGCTGGTCGGTTACGTGATGAAGAAGTCCAACCGCAGCGCCGACCCCAAGCGCGTCAATCAGTTGCTCGCGGAGCGACTCGGCACGTAGAGCGGGCGGCCGAACTCGAGCGAATAGCGGAGCGCGGTCGTCGGCATCCCGAAGTGCCGCTGTGCCTCTTCGTGCAGCGCGTCTTCGCCGGCCGCGCGGAGCACGTGTCGCCGGATCTGCTTCGCCAGGCGCAGCGCGTCGTCGCCGGAGGGGTCGAGGGTGAAGGGCTCCGCCGAATCCATCCGGCGCAGGAGATCGACGATGAAGTCGTACGACCGCGCGACGTACTGGCCGACGTCCGCGTCGGCGAGATCCCAGCGGCTCTTTTCCGTCATCAGCTGGAAGATGCGCTGCCACGATTCGTTGTCGGCCGCGATCACCATCCCGCGAAAGATCCGTCGGTTCGTGGGCGTGCTGAAGATCGTCGGGCTCAGCACGCGGTCGAGGAGTCCGTCCGAGCGCGAGTGATCGATGAGGATCAGCTCGCGCGCCTTCCGCGCGCACTCCGGCCCGAGGTGCGTCTCGAACCGGCTCTCCCAGTAGGAGTGGCCGAGCGACGACGTGCTCGAGGTGATCGCGAGCTGCTTGGGCACGAAGTAGTTGTGAGCGACCGAGTCGGCGGCGAGGTGCGCCAGGTAGCCGAGCCCGAATGCTCGCAGCGGTTCGTCGCGGGCGCCGTCGAGGATCTCCATCCCCACGTTCCAGGAATGGCAGTGGCGGCCCACCGGCGCGTACTTCTTGGCGATGCTCGTGTCCGCCGCGATCGACCCATATAGAAAGTCATATGGGAATTCTCGTAACAGCTCGGCGATCGCCGGCGGCAGCAGGGCGAGCGACTGCAGCACCGCCTCGCCCAGGAACACGTGCGTGCCCGGCGTCCAGGCGTGCGCGACGGCGGGCGCGACGAGCAGCATCGTGGCCGCGACGAACGCGAGCCGCGCCAGCGGCTGCCGGCGGCGTCCACGGGCGCGGCGCTCACGGGCGCGGCGCCCGCGTCGTGCCCGCGGCCGGTCAGATCCCAAGGCGCTTCCGCTGGCGTCTCATCGCGCGGCGCAGGTCCTTCAGCTCCGACGCGACCGCGTCGTCGATCGCCTCGCGCGCTCGCCCCAGATACTCCGACATGTGCTCGTGGATCTCGTGGCGCGGGATCGCGTCCCACGCGTCCTCGCCGCGCTCGGCGACCCATCGTGCGCCCGCCTTGCCCGCGCGCGCCGCACCGCGCCCGGCCCAGCCCGCGCCGCGCCCGAGGCCGGTCATCACCGGCGACACCGGGCGCCGTCCCGACGGACCGCGGCGAAGCATGAACGTGAGGCTGGCACCGATCGTCGCGCCGATCAGCGCCGCGGTGAGCAGATCGTATTGCTGGTCATAAGCCGCGCCTGCTTCGCGGCCGCGGACGGAGGCGCGGGGCCGCGGCGAGCGCCCCTGTTCCCGCGTCCGTGTCCGGTCCGGCATCACCGTCGTCGCCATCGTCTTCCTCCAGAAGCTCGGATTCTTCGGCCGCATCGGCCGCATCGAGCTCGTCTGACGCAAACTCCATCCCACCGCGACGACCGAAGCTCCGCGCGCCGCGCCGCACACCGCGTACCGCGGAGGCGGTCGAAACGAACAGTCCCTCCGCCTCCTGCTGGACGACCTCGAGCAGCGCGTTGAACGCGTCGAGCCGGTCCTCCGTGATCGCCACCGCCTGCCGAACGCGATCGTTCGCCGCGGCGATCGTCGTGTTGACCTCGTCCACGTGGTCGCGAATCGACGACGTGATGTGGCTGAGGTCCTCGCCGATCGTGCCGGCGGCCTTCAACACCGGCCCCACCTCCGTCGACACGCGGTCGATCAGCTTCTCGAGGTGGGCCTGCGTCCGCCGGAGCTTCCACACCACGATCGCCCCCGCCACCAGCAGCGCGAGCACGACGAGCAGGATGAGAACGTGGATCACGTCCGCGACCTGGCCGATCACGCCGCGGCTCGCCGGGATCATGATCACCGTATCGCGAATCGCCGCCTGCACGAGCAGCGCTCCGACCGATGCGCACACGCTAGTCATCGAGGCATCTCCGAGGCGGGGGAGGGTGCAAAGGCGAGGCCAGCCACACTCGGCCGCATCCTACCGGAGTCCGGAGCGCCGTGCAAGCGCGAAACCCCCGGGCACGCGCCCACCGATCCCCGACCCGCACGCGCGATGCGCCGCGCACGGATTCTGCGCGTGCCAGTTGACCGAGCCTCGGCGCTCCGTCCATTCTTCGCTCGATGCGTCGACCCATCCACCACCACGTCACTCCATGAGCAGCGCACTGCAATTCGTCGTCGAAGGAGGGCACCCCCTCTCCGGGACCATTCACCCCTCGGGCAACAAGAACGCGGCTCTGCCGATCATCTGCGCCGCGCTGCTCACCGAGCACCCGGTGATTCTCGAGAACGTGCCGCGCATTCGCGACGTCGAGACGCTCGTCGAGCTGATCGCGTCCGCCGGCGTGGACGTGAACTGGGCCGAGCGCAACGTGCTCCACATTCACGCGAAGGCGGTCCAGTCGGCGAAGCTCGATCCGGTGCTGTGCAAGAAGATTCGCGCGTCGATTCTCCTCGCCGGCCCGATGCTCGCGCGCTGCGGCCACATCGAGCTGCCGCCGCCGGGCGGCGACGTGATCGGTCGCCGGCGGGTCGATACGCACTTCCTCGCGCTCGAGCGCCTCGGCGCGAGCTTCGAGCTGGACGACTCGTTCCATCTCTCCACGCCGGGCCTCCGCGGATCCGACGTCTTTCTCGACGAGCCCAGCGTCACGGCCACCGAGAACGCGCTCATGGCCGCGGTCGCCGCGTCGGGCACCACGGTCCTGCGCAACGCCGCCAGCGAGCCGCACGTGCAGGACCTGTCACACTTCCTCGTCGCGCTCGGCGCCGAGATCGACGGCATCGGCACCAACAAGCTCACGATCAACGGCGGCCGGCCGCTCGGCGGCGCGACCCACCGCATCGGTCCGGACCACATCGAGGTGGGGTCGTTCATCGGCCTCGCCGCCGTCACCAACTCGGAGCTGCGCATCGCGGACGCCGGCATCGAGCATCTGCGCTCCACCCTCATGGGATTCGCGCGGCTCGGCATCTCGTGCACGATCGACGGGCCCGATCTCGTCATCCCCGCGCAGCAGGACAAGACGATCCAGTCCGATCTCGGCGGCCATGTCCCCAAGCTCGAGGATCAGCCCTGGCCCGCGTTCCCGGCGGACACCATGTCGATCGCCGTCGTCACGGCCACCCAGTGCAATGGGCTCATTCTGATTCACGAGAAGATGTTCGAGTCGCGACTCTTCTTCGTCGACAAGCTCGTGGGCATGGGTGCGCGGATCGTGCTCTGCGATCCGCATCGCGCGCTCGTCTCGGGGCCGTCGCGACTGCACGGCAGCTCGGTGGAATCGCCGGACATCCGCGCCGGCATGGCGATGCTGCTCGCCGCGCTGTGCGCCGAGGGCGAGAGCACGATCAATAACGTCGGGCAGATCGAGCGCGGCTACGAGCGCATCGATGAGCGGCTCCGCGCGCTCGGCGCCAAGATCGAGCGCGTCGAGGATCGCCGCGCGCGATGACCATCGTCGGCGAATCGGAAGTCGTCTCCGAGCTCGCCCCCTTCGGCATCCGCGCGTTCACGACCACCCGCACGGTCGGCACGTTCGGCGTGCACGGCGACGAACCCGTTCGCGACGTGATGGGCCGCTGGGACGCGCTTCGACACGAGCTCTCGCCGGAGGGCGGCCGGCTCGCCACGGCGAAGCAGGTGCACGGGACGCACGTGCTGGTGCACCACGGGGGCTGGGACGGGTGGCTCCGCGGCAATGCGGCGGACGGGCATCTCGCGATGGAGCGGGGCACCGCGCTCGCCGTCACGATCGCCGACTGCGTCCCGGTGTTCGTCGCGCATCCGTCGGGCGCCATCGCCTTGCTGCATTCCGGATGGCGCGGCACCGCGGGGCGCATCGTCGAACGTGCGATCGAGGCGCTCGAGCAGCGCGGATGTCCAGCGGGCGAGCTCCTGCTGCACACCGGGCCCGCGATCTGTGGCAAATGCTACGAGGTCAGCGCCGAGGTGTACGCGCAGCTCACCGGGCGTGATCCGGGCAAGCCCGCCACGGTGGACCTCCGCGCGCTGATCGCCGATCACGCCCGCGGCATGGGGGTGCGGCACATCTCGTCGAGTGCGTCGTGCACGCGCTGTGACAACGCGCGCTTCTTCTCGCATCGTGCCGGCGATGCCGGACGGCAGATCGGGGTGATGGTGGCCGACGTCTAAGCCACTTGCCCAGCCCCAAGTGGCACCATAGGTTAAGAGTGCTGCGCGGCCCTGGTGACCGCGAGCGGAATGTGGGGGATGCTCCCCACATTTTTTTGTTCTGGACGACTGCCTCGACTGGATGTGAAGGACGCGCTGGAAGATGTTGTCGTGTCAGAGCTTGATGCGGTCGGGTACGACCTCGTTGAGCTCAGGCGTGGCGGGACGAAATCGCGACCGCTGATCGAGGTTCGTATCGATCGGCGGGACGGTTCGGCCGTCACGGTCGACGACTGCGCGCGTGCATCGCGGGCGCTCGAGGCGCGGTTGGATGGCAGTGAGCTGGTCTCGCCGCAGTACGTGCTGCAGGTGTCGTCGCCGGGGGAACGCCCGGTCCGCACGGCGGCCGAATGGCGGCGGTTCGTTGGCGAGTGGGTGAACGTCCTCAGTCCGGTGCACGGTGGCCGGTTCGAGGGAAAGATTCTCGCGGTGGAGGGAGAACCCGGTTCGGAGATCGCGGTGCTGGAACCCAAGAAGGGGGACGAGCGCCGAGTTCCGCTGGCTGACGTCAAGGAAGCGCGGCTGGCGTTTCACATGTAATCGCAACACGGTCGTTCGCGGCGCTCGGGCGCGCGACGCACAACACGAGGGGTCTGGGATGGTCAGTTCTGCAGAGATTCTCGCCGCATTTCGCGAGGTGTCGAACACGAAGCAACTCGATCGCGCGGAACTGTATGGCCTGCTCCAGGACGGCATCATGGCCGCCCTCGCCAAGAAATACGGTCCGACCGTGCAGGCCGAAGTCGACATCGACGACGGCAAGGGCGACATTCGCATCGTCCTCCTCAAGACCGTCGTCGAGAGCGTCGAGGACTCCGCCAGCCAGATCTCCATTGACGACGCCAAGGCGTTCGACGAGAGCTTCGAGCTCGGCGATGTCATGGAGGAGCCGGTCGACTTCGCCGTCTTCGGGCGCGCCGCCGTGCAGGCGGCCAAGCAGCGCATCATCCAGCGCGTCCGCGAAGGCGAGCGCACGCGCATCCGCGACGAGTTCGCGACGCGCGTCGGCGACCTGCTGTCGGGTGAGGTGCAGCAGATCGAGCGCGGCAAGCTCGTCGTGATGCTCAACAAGTTCCGCGAGGCGGAAGCGATCATTCCGTACCGCGAGCAGAACCACCGCGAGCACTATCACCAGGGCGAGCCGATTCGCGCCGTCCTCAAGCGGGTCGAGGAGACGCCCAAGGGACCGCGCCTCATTCTGAGCCGTGGCGATCCGCTCTTCGTCAATGCGCTGTTCAAGCTCGAGGTCCCGGAGATCCAGCAGAACATCGTCGAGATTCGCGCCGCCGCGCGCGAGGTCGGCAGCCGCACCAAGATCGCCGTGTTCTCGCGCGACGACTCGATCGATCCGGTCGGTGCCTGCGTCGGGCTCAAGGGCTCGCGCGTGCAGGCGGTCGTCAACGAGTTGAACGGCGAGCGCATCGACATCGTGCCGTGGTCGCCCGATCCGGAGCGGTTCGCCAAGCTCGCGCTCGCGCCGGCCAAGGTCGCGCGCGTGTTCAGCGATCCGGCCACCAAGACGATCCAGGCGGTCGTCGACGAGGACCAGCTCTCGCTCGCCATCGGGCGCAACGGCCAGAACGTGCGGCTCGCGTCCGAGCTCACGGGCTGGAAGATCGATCTCTACTCGAGCCGCGAGTGGCTCGAGCGCGGCGGCGAGGGACAGATCTTCGCCCCGCTGCCCGAGGAGGGCGAGGAGATGGACGTGCGGCTCTCGGACATCGGCGGCATGCCGCCGGCGACCGTGGCCGTGCTCGAGGACGCGGGCTATCGCACGCTCAACGACATCATCGATCTCGATCGTGAGGATTTCCTCAAGCTCCCGGGCATCGCGCCCGAGGAGGCCGATCGGATCATGGCGCTCATCGACGAGCTGACCACGGAAGACGCGGGCAGCGACGAGGCGAGCGAGGGTGGCGAGGAGCCGCCCGCGAGCTGAGATGCACGACGCCATTCGGCAGCGCGTGCTGCGGCTGTTGGGCCTCGGGGTGCGCAGCCGCGGCGTGCTGGTGGGAGTGCAGCAGGTGCGCGAAGCGGCGAAGAAGAACAAGGTGGTCTTCGCCGTCGTGGCCGCGGATGCATCGCGGAACAGTCTGGAGAAGATCGTGCCGCTGCTGAACGCACGGCGCGTTAGGTTTATAGAATTGCCTTCGAGCGACGAGCTGGGCGCTGCCGTCGGTCGGGAGCAGACCGCTGTGGTCGGCATCGTCGACGCGAAGTTGGCGGCAGGGGTTCGTGATTTGGTGACGTCGGCCCGACAGGGCACTGAGGAGGGTGTTTGAGCAAGCTTTCAGTGAATGAAATGGCAAACGAGTTCGGCGTGTCCGCCGACGAAGTGGTCGCACTGCTTCGCCAGATGGACATTCCGGTTCGCAGCCACATGAGCATGCTCACCGATGATCAGGTCGCTCGGATTCGCGCGCGTTGGGAGCGCGAGAAGCGCGCGCGGGCCGAGAAGGCGACCGCTGCACCGGCGCCCGCGGCACGCCGCCGGCGCACGGCCGCCGCGGCCGAACCGGCTGCGCCGGCTGCG
>DASZUN010000076.1:0-2472 GCA_035547615.1 Gemmatimonadaceae bacterium
TGTTCGCCGTGGCTCAGCGCGACAACACCGACGAGCCGACGCCGGACATTCTCTACTCGATGGGCGTCATCGCGCGCATCGGTCAGATCCAGCGCGGCCTGGGCGGCGTTCAGCTCCTGCTCCAGGGCGAGCAGCGCGCCACCGCGCTGCAGTACAACACCACCGAAGGCTATCTGAGCGCGGTCGTCGTTCCGGTCGAAGAGATGAAGCCGGAAAACGAGAACGAGCCCGCGTTCGTCGCCCTGCACAAGGAGCTGCGCGAGCGCGCCGCCGAGTTGGGCGAACGCCGCGGCCTGCCCGAGGAAGTCGTGCACCAGGTGCTCGACGCCGTCACCGATCCTGGTCGGTTCGCGGATCTCGTTGCCGGCTACATCGAGCTGCAGCCGCCCGAGAAGCAGGGCCTGCTCGAGACGCTGAGCGTCGAGGACCGCCTCCGCCGCGTGCTCGTGCACGTGCAGAAGCAGATCGGCATGCTCGAGATGCAGGAGGAGATCAAGTCGCAGGTCCAGGAGGAGCTGGGCGAGCGGCAGCGCGAGATGTACCTGCGCGAGCAGATGAAGGCGATCCAGAAGGAGCTCGGCGACGACGACCAGAGCAAGGAGATCACCGAGCTGCGTGAGAAGCTGAGCAAGCTCGATCTCCCCAAGGAGGCCTCGCAGGAAGTCGAGCGCGAGCTCGGTCGGCTCGAGCGCTCGGGCCGCGAGTCCATGGAGGCACAGGTCATCCGCACGTACCTGGAGTGGGTGGCCGAGCTGCCGTGGAACAACCGGTCCGACGACAACCTCGATCTCGCCCACGCGCAGACCGTGCTCGACGAGGATCACTACGGCCTGCCGGACGTGAAGGACCGCGTGCTCGAGTTCCTTGCCGTGCGCCAGCTCCGCGCGCTCCAGATGGAGGACGAGCTCAAGCAGACCGGCGAGATGTCGATCAGCAAGCTGCGCGCGTCGAAGGAAGACGCGAACCCACAGCTCGGTGGATCGAATCAGCCCGATCGCGCCATCACCGACGCCAAGGAAGCCAAGGCGCGCGCGATGGCGAAGGGTCCGATCCTGCTCTTCGTCGGCCCGCCGGGCGTCGGCAAGACGTCGATCGCGAAGTCCATCGCACGGTCGCTCGGCCGGCAGTACGTGCGCGTCGCCCTCGGCGGCGCTCGCGACGAAGCCGACATCCGCGGTCACCGGCGCACGTACGTCGGCGCGATGCCGGGCCGCATCATCCAGGGGATGAAGCAGGCCGGCACCAAGAATCCGGTCTTCCTGCTCGACGAAGTCGACAAGCTCGGCGTGTCGTTCCAGGGCGATCCGGCGAGCGCGCTGCTCGAGGTGCTCGATCCGGCGCAGAACGACAACTTCACGGACCACTACCTCGGCGTCCCCTTCGATCTGAGCGAAGTGCTGTTCATCGCGACGGCCAACTTCATCCAGAACATCCCCGGGCCGCTGCTCGACCGCATGGAAGTGGTGGAGTTTGCCGGGTACACCGAGCGCGAGAAGGCGGGCATCGCCACCAAGTACCTCATTCCGCGTCAACTCGACGAGGCGGGGCTCGGCGACAAGAACGTGTCGTTCACGGACGACGCGGTGACGGCGGTGATCAGCCAGTACACGCGCGAAGCCGGCGTGCGCCAGCTCGAGCGCCAGATCGGCGCGGTCGCGCGCAAGGTGGCGCGCCGGATCGCGGCGGGCGACTCGAAGATGATCGAGGACGGGAAGATCGACGCCAACGAGGTGCGCGAGCTCCTCGGGCGGCCGAGGGTGCACCCGGAGCACGCCGCCGAAGCGAACGAGGTCGGCGTCGCGACGGGGATGTATTACACCCCGGCGGGCGGCGACATCATGTTCGTCGAAGCAGCCATCCGGCGGCTGTACGGCTACGGACAGCGCGCGTCGGACGATGAGAAAACTCAGGTGAGCGGCTGGGGCAACGTGTCGCTGATTCTCACCGGCCAACTCGGCGACGTGATGAAGGAGTCGGCGCGCGCGGCGATGACGTACGCGGCGACGCACGCATCGACGCTGCAGATCCCGGAAGACCGCCTCGGCTCGATCGAAGTGCACATCCACGTGCCGCAGGGCGCCATTCCCAAGGACGGCCCGTCGGCCGGCACGACGATGGCGACAGCGCTCGTGAGCGCGATGTCCGGCCGCCCCACGCGCCGCGACGTGGCGATGACCGGCGAGATCACGCTCCGCGGACGCGTGCTGCCGATCGGCGGCGTGAAGGAGAAGGTGCTGGGCGCGCACCGCGCCGGCATCACCAACATCATTCTGCCCAAGGACAACGAGGCGGACATCGAGGACATTCCGGAGGACGTGCGCAAGCAGCTCACCTTCCACTGCGTCAGCACGCTCGACGAGGTGTTCGCGATCGCGCTCGTGCCCACGAACGAATCGACGCCGGTGCAGCCGACGCTGATGGAGCAGATGGAGAACAAGACGGAGAGCAAGGTGGCGTAAGGGGTTGGCGGGG
>DASZUN010000077.1:0-28003 GCA_035547615.1 Gemmatimonadaceae bacterium
TGCCGAGAACGATCATGTTGCGGAGGTCGTAGGCGGTCAGCCCTCGAGGTTGGCCATCGCGGCGACGTCCATGTCGAAATTCGCCCAGACCTTCTGCACGTCGTCCAGATCTTCGAGCGTTTCGAGCAGCTTGATGAGCGAATCCGCGTCCGTGCCTTCGATCTTCACCGTGGTCTTGGGAACCATCGCGAGCTCCGCTTCGGCGATCGCGATGTTCTTGGCCTTGAGTCCTTCCTGCACCGCGTGGAAGTCGCTCGGCGAGGTGGATACGAGGAAGCGCTCGTCTTCGCGCACCACGTCTTCGGCCCCGGCCTCGAGCGCGGCCTCCATGAGCGCGTCCTCGTCGATGGTGGATGCGTCGACGTAGATCTGCCCTTTCTTGTCGAACATCCACGCCACGGAGTTGGGCGTACCGAGGTTGCCGCCCAGCCGCGTCATCTTGCTCCGCACTTCGGCGACGGTGCGCGTCGGATTGTCGGTCACCGCGTCGATGAGCAGCGCGACGCCGGCCGGGCCGTAGCCCTCGTACGTGACTTCCTGGTAGTCGACGCCCTCCAGCTCACCCGTGCCCTTCTTGACCGCGCGCTCGATGTTTTCCTTGGGCATCGAGTTCGATCGCGCGGTATCGATGGCGAGGCGGAGGCGCGGGTTCCCGTCGGGGTCGCCGCCGCCGATCTTCGCCGCCATCGTGATCTCGCGGATGAGCTTCGTGAACAGAGCACCACGCTTGGCGTCAGCAGCCGCCTTGTAGTGCTTGATCTGCTTCCATTTGCTGTGGCCTGCCATAGGACGAGTTCGGGAACGGGTTCAGGCTTCAATATACTGCATGTCTCGCGTGCTCGCGGGGTTGCGCGAATGCGAAGCGCGGCGAGATCCGACTCTCGCCGCGCGTGGTGCAGTCGCAGTCCGATTCAGCGAAGCCGAATCGCGAGCGACGCGTGATATCCGGTGAGCGAGGCCGTGGTGTTGAGGCCGTTCGCGTCCTGCGCGCCCAGTCGGCCGAACGAATAGCCGATGCTCGGCAGCATGGTCGTGCCGAGGAACTGCATCTGCGAGCGGAGCCCGATCGTGCCCATGCTGCTCCTGGCGGACCCGACCGGCGTCCACAGCCGCGCCTCGATGTTCGGCTCCACGATCGCCGAGCCCACCGTCACGCCGTACGAGAGCGCCGCGTCCGCGATGTTCTCGTGCGGGAGATACGAGCTGTCGGCGATCGTGCCCGCCTGGCGATACAGGTTCCACGCGGTGAGCGTGAGCTGGCCCGGGCCGTACGTGTTGTCGAAGCCGAGCTGCGTGAGCCAGCGATTCCCCGTGTTGTAGATCGAGCCGGCGAGATTGTCGTTCCCGAACGTGGAGTACGTGAGCCCGACCGTGAAGCGCCCGGTCCCGACACCGCGGTCGAGGCCGACGCGCGCGCGGTACTCGTTCCCCGGCTGATAATGGAAGCGCGCGCCGCCCGCGTCGGAGAAGGCGTCGTACGCGGCGGACTTCCGCACGCTCACGCCGCCGCCGAGGCTCCAATCGCCGACGGGTTCAGCGATCGCGACGCCGCCGGTGGCGCCGAAGCCGGTGCCCATGTTCGAGATCGGGAACGCGAGGAAGTCGCTGCCGATCAGTCCCGCCGCGAGCTGCTGCTTCGTCAGCACGGTCGACTCGCCCGTCGGCAGGTTCACGCCCGCGGTGAGCACGATGAAATCCGTGCCGATCACGTAGTTGGCGCGGAGCTGCGTGTCGGTCATCCCCGAGATCGTGCTCGTGATCTTCTTCCCGTCGGTGCCCGTCTGCTCGACGCGCGACTGCGCGTACGCGGTCCCGAGATCGAAGCTCAGCGACGGATTCACCGGAAGGAGGACGTACAGCGGCAGCGCGTATTCCGTGATCGTCTCGCTCGTCGGCGCGCCGATCGTGTACGAGTGGATCTGCGGCGCGATGCGCGCGCCGATGTCGCCGATCGATTGCGCCGCCAGCGGGGCGGCACTCGCCAGCGTCGCCGCGAGCACCAGAATTCTACGAAGCATCATCGCTCCTCAGGGCTTGCCGGGCTGATGGATCGTGATCGTGACTTTCGCGGATTTGGTCGTCGGATTGTCGCCCTGGGTTCCCGACGACGGATCCTTCTGCGGCTGCGTGCTCGTGCTGCCGCCGCCGCTCGTGGCGCCGGCGGCCGCCGACGGATTGAGCCCATCCGCAACCGTGGTCGCGCCACCGAGCGTAGTCGTGTTCGCCGTCGCGGACGCGACCGCGTTGCCTTCCGCCGTGCCGCGCAGGCTCGACTCCACCGTGCTCGCGGTCACCTGCGTACCCGCCGATGCCGCCTTGGCTTCCTGGCTCTTCTGCACCGCCGAGCCGAAGTTCGGATCGAGGCGCGCGGCGTTATCGAAGAAGCGGCTCGCGTCCTCGAAGCGGCCCTGATCCTCGAGCTCGAGACCGCGGCTGTACGCGAGGAACGCCGCGAGCGACTTGGTCGGACGCTGTTCGATCGCATTCCGTTCGGCGGTCGTGGGCACGACGCCGAGATCGTTGATCACGCCGAAGACGATGTTCTTTTCGAGCGTGAAGAGCTGATCGAGCGACTGCTTGTCGGTCGTTGGATTCTCGAGCTGCGACGTGGCGACGTCCGTCACGATCGCGCTGGCCTGGAGCTCCTCGCCGCTCTGCTCGATCGATCCGCCGACCATGCGGCCGACCTGCAGCAGCTTGCCGGCGCGGACACCCGTGCCCTCCGCGACGCCGTTCTGCTGCTGCAGCGCGATCTCGTCGAGCAGCGCCTGGAGGCGCATGCGATCCACGACGGTGAGTGCCGACACGCGGCTCAGGTCCGTGGTGACCAGCTCGGCGAACCCGCGCTCGAGCGGCTTGAGCGAGGTGTCGGCGCCGGTGAAACGGAACGGCATCACGGCGATGGTGTTCGGCGGCCCCTTGATGCTGGCGATCTCCGACTCGCGCGCCAGCGCCTGCTTCGCCTCGACCTGAATCTCGCGAAGCTTGAGCGCCGCGAGGCGGTTCTGGATCTCAGTGCGCACGCGCCGCGTGCGGCCGACCTTCAGATAAGTCTCATAGGCCTGGCGTGCCGCGGGCAGATCCTCCTGCGCCTCCGCGGTGAGGCCGAGGAAGAGTGCGGCGACGCCGTCGTCCGGCGCAGACGCCGAGGCGGCCTGCAGCGCCGTCCGGGCATCCGCGTACCGCTGCGCCTTGAAGTACGCGATGCCGAGCGAACGCTGCACGTCCTCCGACCCGGGGTCGGCGGAGTGCGCCCGCTCGAGACGCGCCACGTTCTCCGCGCTACCTGATATGGCCGGGGCGCAGCCGCTCGTGACGAGCACGCCTGCCACCATCGCCAGACGAACGGTCCTCATAAGGAACTCCTACCGGTCGGGATCGAGCATGTCTTCGAACCGCATCCACTGCGCGTAGAAGTACAGGTCCACGTATCCCGTGGGCCCGTTGCGGTTCTTGCGGACCAACAATTCCGTCGCGCCCTGGATGTCGCGCGCCGGCTGGTACATGTCCTCGCGGTAGAGCGCGAGAACCACGTCTGCGTGCTGCTTGACGCTCCCCAACGCCGCGAAATCCTCGAGGATCGGCCGCCGGTCGTCCCGTACGGTGAGCCCCGGCAAGGGAGAGGTCGTGAATATGGCCACGTCCCGATCGAGCGCCAGTGTTTTCAGCTCTCGAACGGCGGTCGCCAACTCCTCCGCGAGCTCGCGCTGTCCGGTGGCAAGCGCCGCGACCGAATCGACGACCATGAGGTCGATCTCCGGCAGGCCGTCGAGCGCGCGTCCGAGCGCCGACGCTCCATGTGTGACCAAGCGTTCGATGACCGGCAAACGATCCCGCAGCCGCAACGCGACAGCGCCAGCACTGGCGCGCGCGACATCGTCCAGTGTGCCCTGCCGCAGATCGTCGATCCGCGCGCGACCCTCGATGGCGATGATTCGCTCGAGCACCCGCTCCGGCGCCATCTCGGCCGTGAGAAACGCGACGCGCGCACCGCCGGCCGCCGCGCGCACGGCGATCGCCAGCGCGAGCGCCGACTTGCCGCTTCCCGCATCGCCCCCGAGCACGACGAGATCACTTCGGCGCAGCCCGCCGCCGAGCATCTTGTCGAGGCTGGGAAAGCCGGACGGGATCGTGTCGCGCGGCGGCGAGCCGTCAGCGACAGCGTCGACACGGGACAGGAGAACGGACAAGGGTGAGATGTCGGCGCTGCGGGTCATGGGCGACAATATGGCACCCGGGACAGCCGGAGCAAGAACTTTAGCGCCTTATCCCACAAGCGCTTGCGTGTCGAGCGCGCTGGCGAGCTGATCGAGCTCCAAACGTGCAGCCGAATCGAGAAAATTCGCCGTGACGTCGATCACAGCTCGCACCGCCGAGGCGACGCCATGGGTCGAGCCGCCCGTCGATTCGATGAGCTTTTGGAACGCCGGCCGGACGGCGCTCGGCAGTGCGACGGTGGACAGCCACACGCGCGCATGGCCGGCGCGCTCGGCGCGTACCGCCGGAGGCAGCCCGCGCTCCGCACGCATGTCGTCGACGAGGCGCGCCGCGAGATATGCCGCGAGGGCAACCTCGCGCCGGCCGCCGAGCGGTGCGCGACCCGCGAGCGCGGCGAGCGCGCCGAACCGGAAGCTGGTCGGCGCGAGAGCGTAGGGCGGGTTGGTGTAGGGCAGGGCAGCCAACGGTGCAGCGGGCAGACGGTTGTCGTGAATGGCGGAGAGGTAACGTCGAGCTTCGCCCGATCACCGTCAACCATGCGCGAGAACGCCTCGGTCGAGTCGGCCCTCCTTCGGGCGTGCCAACTATATTTGCCGGATGCCCCTGCCCACCAAATCCGTCCTCTGGGTCGACGACGAGGCGGAGATGCTCGAGCCACACCGCATGTTCTTGCGGGACAAAGGGTTCGAGGTCGAAACGGCGACGAACGCCGACGACGCGGTGGAGATGGTGCGTCGGCGGCCGTTCAACCTCGTGCTGCTCGACGAGCAGATGCCGGGGAAGCGCGGGCTCGAGGCCCTTCGCGAGCTGCGCGAGGCGGATCCGAACCTTGCGATCGTGATGGTCACGAAGAGCGAGGAAGATTCGACCATGACGGAGGCGCTCGGCGCGGCACTCGAGGGCTACCTCGTGAAGCCGGTGACGCCCCGTCAGGTGTATGCGGCGGTCACGCGCCTGCTCGAGGGCCCCCGCATTCGCCAGCAGGCAGTGGCGCGGCGGTTCGTCGACCGATTTCGCACGCTGCAGACGGAGCCGATGCGCGGGCTGTCGTGGCGCGAGTGGATCGACCGCTACGGCGAGATCACGCAGTGGGATCTGGACCTCGCCGACGCGAACGAGATGGGCCTCTACGAATCGCTGCAGGGGCTCTATCCCGATCTGCGGCGCGAATTCGCCCAGTTCATGCGGACCGCGTATCCGGCGTGGCTGCGCGACCTGGGCGGCGACCGGCCGCCGCTCTCGATCGACATCGTGCCCGAGTTCCTGCTCCCCATTCTCAAGACGGAGAAGCAGGCGCTGTTCGTGGTGATCGACTGTCTGCGGCTCGACCAGTGGCGGTCGCTCGAGCCGATCATCTCGCCGCTGTTCGACGTCGAGACGAGCTACTACTACAGCGTGCTGCCCACGGCCACGCCGTACTCGCGCAACGCGCTGTTCAGCGGGCTCTTTCCGGGCGAGATCGCGGCGCGCTTCCCCGACTGGTGGGGCGAGCGCGAGGACGAGACGCTGAACGCGCACGAGCGCGATCTGCTCGAGGCGCAGCTAGCCGAGCTCCAGTTCAAGGCGCCCGTGCGCTACGAGAAGGTGTCGACGGCGGCGGAGGGCGACGACGTGGAGCGCCGCCTCGCGCGCGTGATCGCGCCCGAAGGGATCTCGGCGTTCGTGTTCAACTTCGTGGACCTGCTGACGCACGGCCGCTCGGAGTCGGCGATCCTGTACGAGGTGGCGCGGGACGAGATCGCGCTGCGGCAGCTCACGCAGCAGTGGTTCCGGCGGTCGGCGCTGTTCGCGGTGCTCCAGGAGGCGGCGCGCCGCCGCGTGAAGGTCCTGGTGACGAGCGACCACGGCTCGATCCACTGCCGCACGCCGGCCACCGTGTTCGCCAAGCGCGACGCGACGCAGAACCTGCGCTACAAGTTCGGCGAGGACCTGCGGGCCGAGAATCCGGAGCAGGGATTATTGTTTACGAATGAGGATTCTCTGAGATTGCCGCGGCGGGGCCTCGGCGCGAACACGCTGCTCGCCACCGGCGACAGCTTCTTCGTCTACCCGACCAAGCTGCGCGAGTATCAGAGCCGGTACCGCGGCTCGTTCCTGCACGGCGGCGTCACGCCCGAGGAATGCATCCTGCCGGTGTCGCTGCTCACGCCGCGCCGATGACCGCCGACTCCACGACGCCCGCGCGCCCGCACGGGCCGATGTACCGCCGCCTGCTCACGTTCCTCCGCCCGCACTGGTGGCGGATGGCGGGGAACATCGCGTCGAACGTCGTCGGCGCCGCGCTCGACGGCTTCGTCTTCACGCTGCTCATCCCGTTCCTGAACGCACTGTTCAAGCAGCCGAGCACGCTGTCGTCGAACAAGTGGCTGGGGGCCGTGCAGGACTGGGTCGTCGGCAAGTTCGTGAACCCCGGCGATCCGCTCGGATCCGCCGAGCACATGATGGGCGTGATCATCGCCATCGTCGTGCTCAAGAACGCGTTCCTCTGGATGGCCGGCCAGCTCGGCGCGTCGATGCAGGAATACGTCACGCGCGACCTGCGCGATACGGTGTTCACGCACATGCAGCGCCTGCCGCTCGGCTACTTCCAGCGGGTGAAGACCGGCCAGATCATGTCGACCGTGCTCTCCGACACGGAGCAGACCAAGGTCGTGATCACGGAGCTGGTGACGAAGACGATCCAGAACCTGGCGCAGGTCGTCGTCACGATCGTCATCCTGCTCTCGATGTCGCCGCTGCTCACCGGCGTCTCGCTGATCATCGCGCCGCTGCTCACGCTCGCGCTGCAGCCGATCCTGCGCACGCTCCGCCGCGGCTACCGCGGGCTGCGCCGCGACTACGGTGAGATCAGCAGTGTGGTGCAGGAGGTCGTGAGTGGCATCCGGCTCGTGAAGTCGTTCGGCGGCGAGTCGTACGAGGACCGCCGCTTCGGCGACGCGAGCGGCGGCTACTCCAGGGGCATGGTGCGCATCACGCGCGTGTCGCTCCTCTCGCAGCCGCTCACGGAGATCATCGGCACGTCGATCGCGGTGCTCGTGCTCTGGGTCGGGGCGAAGCAGGTCTTCGCCACGCCGCCGCGCATCGATGCGGCGACGCTCGTCACGTTCATGATTCTCGTGATGCGCCTCCTCCCGCCGCTCAAGCAGCTGTCGCAGGCGCCGACGGCGGCGCAGCAGTCGTTCGCCGCCGCCGAGCGGCTGTTCGACGTCATCGATCGGCCGACGGAAGTGCAGATGGATACCGGCACGCGCAAGCTTCCGGGACTGGAGCGCGCGATCGAGTTCGATGACGTGAGCTTCGCGTACGACACCGAGCCGGTGCTGAGCGGCATCAGCTTCACGGCGCGCCGAGGCGGCGTGGTCGCGCTCGTCGGCGCGAGCGGCGCAGGGAAGACCACGCTCGTCGACCTCATTCCGCGGTTCTACACGCCGACGTCCGGCCGCATCCTGTTCGACGGGGTCGACAGCCGCGACGTCGCCCTCGATTCGCTGCGCGCGCTCACCGGCATCGTCAGCCAGGACACCGTGCTCTTCAACGACACGGTGCGCAACAACATCGCGTACGGCGCCGCGCACCGGTTCACGCAGGAGCAGATCGAGCGCGCCGCCCGGGCGGCGAACGCGCACGAGTTCATCGCCGCGCTGCCGGACGGCTACGACACCATCCTCGGCGAACGGGGCACGCGCCTCTCGGGCGGCCAGCGGCAGCGCATCGCGATCGCGCGCGCGCTGCTCGTCGATCCGCCGATTCTGATTCTCGACGAAGCGACCTCGGCGCTCGACACGGAATCCGAGCGTCTCGTGCAGGAAGCGGTCGATCGCCTGCTCGCCGGCCGGACCGTCTTCGTCATCGCCCACCGGCTCTCGACGATCGTGCACGCCGACCTCATCCTCGTGCTCGATCGCGGCCGGATCGTGGAGCGCGGCACCCACGCGGAGCTGCTCGCCGAGCGCGGCGCTTATTTCCGGTTACATTCGCTGCAGTTCCGCGACGAGGATCGCGTTCCGGCGAACGTCTGATATGCGCGTCTTGTTCTACTTCACCGAGAAGCAGTGGTCGGGGTGCGCTCGCGCGATCCTCGTGGCCGCGCGCGGGCTCGCCGGTCGCGGGCACGTGGTGACGCTTGCCTGCTGCGCGGGCAGCCGCCTCGAGCAGCAGGCGCGCGCCGCGGGACTCGACCTCGTGCCGATCGGCGGCTCGATCTCGGCCGTGGGCGGCGCGATCGATCTGCGCCGCGTCCTGCGCGACCGCTTCATCGAGGTCGCGATCGTGACCAGCGAGCGCGATCAGCTCATCGTGGCGTCCGCGATGCGCGCGGCGGAGCGCGGCGCCGTGCTGCGCCGGATCGCGCCGTTCGAGCGCACCGACGTGCGGCGGACCGGCAAGCTCGCGCTCAAGCTCGCCGCGTCGGGGCTCGTGTACTCGACGGAGCGCGATGCGAGCGACGCGCCGTCGGCGGGCTGGTCGCTGCCGCCGGTCATCGCTCCGATCGGCGTCGACTCGGCTGAGTACGACGACGTCGAGCCCGCGAGCCGCAGCGTGCTGCAGGCGCCGCAGCATGCGACCATCATCGCGTGCGCGTACGATCCCGCGGGGCGCTATCGGCTCGCCACCGTGTTCCGCACGGTCGCGCTGCTCGCGTCGCGCCATGGCAACATTCACGTGGTCGTGTTCGGGCCTGGCTCGATCGACGACGACCTGCGCATGCACGCCGCCGCGCTCGGCGTGTCCTCGGTCGTGAGCTTTCTTGGCGAACGCGAGGACGAGCGCAGCGTGATGCGCGCCGCCGCGGCGGGTTGGGTGGTGGCCGGCGCCGATGCCGCGGCGTTCGCCTGTCTCGACTTCATGGCGCTGCGCGTGCCGGTGATCGCCGAGCGCGCGCCGCTGGCACAGCACTACGTCGCCGACGGCATCACGGGGCTGCTGCTCTCGCCGGGCGAGGCGTCGCACACGGCGTCGCACGTGGCGGCGTTTCTCGCGCTCGAGGATCGCCGCGCGGCGATGGGCAACGCCGGCCGCGCGCGCGTGCAGCGCGAGTTCCCACTCACGGCGATGCTCGACGGGTTCGATCGCGCGGTGAACGCCGCGGGCGACCGCAGCCGATGGGCGGTGGCATGACGAGCGGAGGCGCGATCGTGAGCGCGCCGCACCCGAGCTTCGCGCACCGCGCCGAGTACGCCGCGCTGCGGGGCGCGGTCGCGGCGATGGAGCGACTCAGCTTCACGCGCGCCGGTTCAGTCGGCGAGCGCATCGGCGCGCTCGGGTATCGCCCGATCGGCATCCGGCGCGAAGTCGTGGAGCGTCAGCTCGCGGCCGCGTTTCCCGAGCGCGCTCCTGCCGAGATCGAGCGGATCGCGCGCGCTGCATACGGACACCTCGGTCGCACCGCGATCGAGACGGCGGTGCTGCCGTCGTACGACCCGCGAGAGATCGTCGGGCTGTTCGAGCGCGTGGACGGGTGGAGCATCGTCGAGGAGCGGCTGGCGCGCGGCAAGGGGCTGATCCTCGTGACCGGGCATCTCGGCAACTGGGAGCTGGGCGGCGCCTATCTCGCGGCGCGCGGATTGCCCATCGATGCCGTGGCGCGACACATGGCGAATCCCTTGTTCGATCGATACCTGACCACGACGCGGCAGCGCATCGGCATGACGGTGGTGCACGACGAGGACGCGGTGCGCCGCGTCCCGCGGTCGCTGCGCTCTGGCCGTGCCGTGGCGTTTCTCGTCGACCAGGGGGCGTTGGGGCTGGCGTCCGCCTGGGTGCCGTTCTTCGGACGCTACGCGAAGACGCCGCGCGGGCCCGCGGTGTTCGCGCTTCGCCTCGGCTCGCCGATCGTGTTCGGCGTCGCGCTGCGGCAGCCGTCGGGCGCGTACCATCTCACGTTCGAGCCGATCGAGGCGGCGGACACCGGCGACCGCGAAGCGGACGTCGACCGCATCGTCGCCGACTACACGGCGACGCTCGAAAAGTGGGTCCGGCGCGCGCCGGAGCAGTATCTCTGGCACCACCGGCGCTGGAAGCACCAGCGGCCCGGGACTCCGAAAGAATTAGGAGATCCGTTGTGAGCACCGCGTCGGCGAAGCTCGCGCGCGACAAGCGGGCGTGGTTCGGCGGCGGCGTGATCGTGCTGCTGGCGCTGCTCGCGATCGCGGCGCCGCTCGTGGCGCGGCACGACCCCGTCGGCGTGGATCTCGTCAATTCGCTCGAGCCGCCCTCGCTGGCGCACTGGTTCGGTACGGACATCCAGGGGCGCGACGTGTGGGCACGCCTGGTGTACGGCGCGCGCATCTCGCTGTCGGTCGGCGTGGTGTCGCAGGGCATCGCGCTCGCGCTCGGCGTCGCGCTCGGGCTGCTCGCCGGATATTACGGCCGCTGGGTGGACGAGCTGGTGATGCGGTTGGCCGACGTGACGCTCGCCTTTCCCACGCTGCTCCTGCTCATCGCGCTCGTCGCCGCGCTCTCGCCCTCGCTCACGGTGGTCTTCGTCACGATCGGCGTGGTCGGGTGGGCGGGAATGGCGCGGCTGGTGCGCGGCCAGGTGCTCGTCGTGCGCGAGCTCGAGTTCGTGCAGGCCGAGCGCGCGCTCGGTGCGCGTGATATCCGAATTATCATTAAACATATCTTACCGAGCGTCGTCGCGCCGGTCGTCATCGCCGCGACGCTCGGCGTCGCCGGCGCGATCATGGCCGAGTCCTCGCTGTCGTTCCTCGGCCTGGGCGTGCAGCCGCCCACGCCGAGCTGGGGCTCGATGATCGCCGACGGCCGCGATCTGTATCAGCTCCGCCATGCCCCGTGGACCTCGGTGTTTCCCGGCCTCGCGATCGGCGCCGCGGTCCTCGGCTTCAACCTCCTCGGCGACGCGCTGCGCGACGCCCTCGACCCCCGCGCCGTGCGCGCCGCAATCCCACGCGGCGCCGGCCTCCCCGACATCGCACGCCCGTGACCACGTACGACCTCGATGCACTCCGCCGCCGTGAATACCCCTGGGCGGTGGCCGGCGAATCGATCTATCTGAACCATGCGTCCACGGGCGCGATGCCGCAGCGCACCGTGGACGCGCTCATCGAGTGGGCGCGGATGCGCGCCAATCCCGAGCGCATCTCGCAGGAGCTGCAGTTCGGCACGCTCGCCCGCGCGCGCGAGCTCACGGCCAAGCTGATCGGCGCCGAGCCGGGCGAGATCGCCGTCGCGACCAACACCAGCCACGGGATCAATCTCGCGGCGTTCTCGCTGCCGCTCGGACCGGGCGACGTGGTGCTCACGCCCGATCTCGAATTTCCGGCGAACGTCTACCCATGGATCGCCGCCGCCGAGCGGCGCGGATTCGAGTATCGCCGCATCCCGCTCGTCGAGGGCATCGCCGACACCGAGACGGTGCTCGCCGCGCTCGAGCAGCCCGGCGTGCGCGCGCTGTCCGTCTCGTGGGTGGGCTTCGCCACCGGCGCGATGCTCGACATCGCGCGCCTGGGCGCGGCCTGCCGGGAGCGCGGCATCTGGTTCGTGGTCGACGCGATCCAGGGGCTCGGCGCGATGACGCTCGATCTCTCCAGGGTGCACGTCGACATCCTGTCGGCCGGCGCGCAGAAGTGGCTGCTCTCGCCGTGGGGCGCCGGATTCGTGTACGTGCGCAAGGCGCTGGTGCAGCAGTTGGAGCCGCACGACGTGAGCTGGCTCGACGTGCGCGGCTCCGACGATTTCACGCGCCTCCTCGACTACGACATGACGTGGCGCGACGACGCGCGCCGCTTCGAGTTCGTGACCGTGCCGTTCCAGGACTACGCCGGCATGGTCGCGTCGCTCGAGATGCTCCTCGAGCTCGGGCCGGCGGCGGTGGAGTCGCACATCCGCGCGCTGGCCGATCGGATCGTGGACTGGTGCCGCGCGCGATCCGACGTGCGGCTCGTGACGCCGGCCGAACCCGAGCGCCGGGCGGGCATCGTGTGCTTCCGGCCTCGCGATGCGCGCACCGCGAGCGACCGGCTCCGCGCGCAACGGGTCGCGCATTCGCTGCGCGAGGGCGCCATTCGCCTGGCGCCCCACTGCTACAACACACCCGACGAGATCGATCGCGCGCTCGCGCTGATCGATTGATCAGCGCGTGACTTCGACGAGGGCGTAGTTGCGCGCGCCCTTGCGCACGAGCAGAAAGCGGCCGTGGAGCAGCTGCGCGTCGTCGATCGCGTTCTCGTCCGGCGCGACGCGCTGCTGATTGAGGTAGAAGCCGCCCTGCTGGATCGAGCGTTTCGCGTCCTTCTTGCTCTCGAACAGCGTGCCCGGGCCGGCGAGCGCGTCGACCACGCGTCCGACCGTGAGCGGCTCGCCGCCCGGGATCGTGACGTGCGGGATCTCGTTGCGCAGCACCTCGAACGCGACCTCGGAGATGCCGAGCACGGAGCCGCCGAACAGCGCGCCCGTCGCTTCCTCGACGGCGCCGAGCGCGTCGCCGTGTACGCGGCGGGTCACGTCGCGCGCGAGCGCGACCTGCGCCTCGCGGGCCTGCGGACGCTCCGCGGTCGCGCGATCGAGCGCGTCGATCTCCGCTCGCGACAGCATCGTGAAGTACCGGAGGTAGCGGCCCACGTCACGGTCGTCGACGTTGATCCAGAATTGATAGAACTGGTACGGCGACGTCAGGTTCGGGTCGAGCCACACCGCGCCCGCTTCGGTCTTGCCGAACTTCGTCCCCGACGACGTGGTGACGAGCGGCGACGTGATCGCGTGCGCGTCGGTGCCGAGCGTGCGGCGAATGAGCTCGATGCCGGCCGTGATGTTGCCCCACTGATCGCTGCCGCCCATCTGCAGCCGCACGTCGTACCGCCGGCGCAGCTCCAGGAAGTCGTACGCCTGGAGCAGCATGTACGAGAACTCCGTGTACGAGATGCCAGCGTCCATGCGTCCCTTCACCGCGTCCTTCTGGAGCATGTAGTTCACGGTGAAGTGCTTGCCGACGTCGCGCATGAAGTCCACGGCCTTGAGCTCGCCGAGCCACTCGACGTTGTTCACGACGCGCGCGCCGGCCACGCCGGTGAAGTCGAGAAAGTGCTCGAGCTGCCGGCGGATCCTGGCGGTGTTGGCTTCGACCTGCGCGGTGTCCGCGAGCGGGCGCTCGGTGGCCTTGCCGCTGGGGTCGCCGATCAGCCCGGTACCGCCGCCGACCAGCGCCACGGGCTTGTGCCCGCTCTGCTGCAGGCGCACGAGCAGCATGATGACCAGCAGGCTCCCGATGTGCAGGCTGGGTGCGGTCGGGTCGAAGCCGATGTATCCGCTCGTCGGCCCGGACGCGAGAAGCTCGGCCACCTCGTCGGTATGTTGATAGAGGAGACCACGCCACCGGAGCTCGTCGAGCAGCGCATGAGATCGCATGGCACAAAAATAGACTAGAGGGGAATGAAACCCTATGGCTGCATTCCCATTCAGTAAGCGATTTCGACAGGCGCACCCGCGATTCACGCGGTCGCTGCTCCTGTTCGTGTGCTTCACAGCGTCCTTCGTGCTCGGGCTGGCGTATGCGAGCTGGGCGATGGTCTGCCGCGCCGGCCGCTGCCCGTCCGCGAGCGCGCTGCAAGGGTACGAGCCGCGGCAGACCTCCAAGCTCTATGCCGCCGACGGACGATTCATCGCCGAGCTCGGACTCGAGCGCCGCACGCTCGTCAAGATCAAGGACATTCCGCCGCTCGTGCGGAACGCGTTCATCGCGACCGAGGACAAGCGGTTCTACAAGCACCACGGCGTCGACTGGCAGAGCGTGCCGCGCGCTGTCGTCGTCGACCTCAGGAACCGCAACTTCTCGGAAGGGTTCTCCACGATCACGATGCAGCTCGCGCGGAATATCTTCCCGGAGCGCATCTCGCGCGAGAAGACGCTCGTGCGCAAGCTCAAGGAAGCGAAGGTCGCGCGCGAGATCGAGGACCTCTATCCCAAGGACAAGATCCTCGAGCTCTACCTGAATCAGATCTACCTCGGCAACGGCGCCTACGGTGTGGAGACCGCGTCGCAGCGCTATTTCGGCAAGTCGGTCAAGGACCTGAATCTCGCCGAAGCCGCGACGCTCGCCGCGCTGCCGAAAGGGCCGGAGTACTACAACCCGCGGCGCTATCCCGACCGCGCGGTGCAGCGTCGGAACGTGGTGCTCGGATTGATGCGACAGGCGGGGTACATCACGGGCGCCCAGGCGAGCGAAGCGCAGGCCTATCCGCTGCGCCTCGCGACGCGCGTCGATGCCGGCGAGGTGGCGCCGTACTTCGTGGAGTGGATCCGCCAGCAGCTCGACGACAAGTTCGGCAAGCAGCTCTACGAGCAGGGACTCAAGGTCTACACCACGCTCGATCTCGACCTGCAGTCCGCCGCCGAGCGCGCCATGGAGCGCCAGCTCCGCGCGATCGAGGCGGGGCGCTACGGCACGTATCCGCACAAGAGCTACGAGAGCTTCATGTCGCGCCCGAACAGCGACGAGGCGCCGGATTCGCCGAACTCGCCATATCTCCAGGGCGCGTTCGTCGCGATGGATCCGCGCACCGGCGCGGTGCGCGCGCTCGTCGGCGGCCGTGACTTCGACGACAACAAGTTCGACCGCGCCACCCAGGCCACGCGCCAGCCGGGGTCGACGTTCAAGCCGATCCTCTACTCCGACGCGATCCAGAACGGGCGGCCGCTCTCGTACCTGCTCGACGACTCGCCGCTCACCGTGCAGCTCGGGCCGCACGACACGTGGACGCCGCACGACTTCGAGAGCGACTACCTCGGCAAGATCACGCTGCGGCAGGCGCTCTTCCAGTCGCGGAACATTCCCGCGATTCGCATGGGCATCGAGCTGGGCACGCAGAGCGTGATCGACGAGGCGCGGAAGTTCGGCATCACCACCCCGATCCCAGGCTATCCGTCGATCTTCATCGGCGCGGCCGACGTCTATCCGATCGAGATGGTCGCCGCCTATTCCGCGTTCGCGACCCTCGGCACGCGCGCCGAGCCGATGGCGATCACGCGCGTCGAGGATCAGAACGGCAACGTGCTCTGGGAGCCGCAGCCGACGACCACCACGGTGCTCTCGCCCGAGGAGGCCTGGCTCATGGTGAGCGTGCTCAAGGACGTGGTGCGGCGCGGCACGGCGGCGGGAAGCGTCGGCTCCGTGTTCCACTTGCCGGCCGGCGGCAAGACGGGCACGACGAACGACGGCAGCGACGTCTGGTTCATCGGCTTCACGCCCGACCTCGTCGCCGGCGCGTGGATGGGTTTCGACAAGCCGCAGAAGATCAAGGCGAACGCCCAGGGCGGCATTCTCGCCGCACCGGCGTGGGCCGCGTTCATGAACGAGGTCTACAAGCGCAAGCCCGCGCCGCCCGACTGGCCCATGCCGAGCGACATCGTGACGCGCACGATCGACGCGTCGACGAACATGCTCGCGACGCCGTACTGCCCGAAGAACGTCGTGATCAACGAGTTCTACATCCCGGGCACCGACCCCATCGAGCAGTGCACCGTGCATGCGGGGCCCGGCCTCTATCCGGACACGAGCGGCTACGGCGTGTATCCGCCGCCGGCGACGTATCCCGCATCGCCGTATCCGATCGGCGGACCGCCGAGCACGCGTCCGTCGGACACGACGCATGTGCCGGGCACGGTCGTTCCGGGCACGACCGCGCCGATCCGTCCGGGCAGGGCCGTGCCGCCGGATACCTCGCGGCGCTTCCGCGACAGTGCGATCTTTGCACTGCCTTCCCACGACAGCATCATGCGCCGCCGCGACTCGCTGCGCGCCGACTCGGCACGCGCGCGCCGCCCCAGGCCGGACACGATCCCACTCCGATTTTGACGTTTCGCTCATGAACTGGCAGCCTGTCGACTGCCACGCGCACTCGACCTTCTCCGATGGCGCGCTGCCCGTGCCCGAGATGGTCGAGCGCGCTCGCGCGCACGGCGTGATGCCGTCCGTCGCCGACCACATCTCGCGCGACGTCTCGCGCAGCATCACGAGCGTCGACGGCATTCGCGCGTATCTCGACACGCTCGAGCGGTACGACGTCCTTCGGGGCGGCGAGTTCTGCTGGCATGACGCGCTCTGGCGCGAGCTGCCCGACGACGTCGTCGCGCGGTTCACGCACCGCATCGGGTCGCTGCACGCCGTGCGGCTGCCGAACGACTCGTGGGTGCACGCGTTCACGCGCCGCGCGCCGGAGGGGCTCACGCCGGAGGCGTACATGGACGCGCACACGACGTCGCTCGAGGCGCTCGCGCGCGAGATGCCGGTCGACATCCTCGCGCATCCCACGCTCGTGACGCTGCCGTTCCGCGCCCTCCCCGTGGAGCGACTCTGGAACGCCGAGCGCGAAACACGGGTGGCCGAGGCGCTGTATCAGGCGAACATCGCGTTCGAGATCTCGAATCGCTACCCGCCGCACGAGAGCATCGTCCGCCGCGTCATCGAGCGCGGCGTTCGCATCTCCCTCGGCTCCGACGGCCACACGGCCGAGCAGGTCGGCGACGTCTCGCGGCCGCTCGCGATGGCGCGCGGATTTGGCGTCCCGGACGAGGAGTTGTACGACCCGCGCCGCCATGGGTCGAAGACCCAGGACGTCGCCGCGCGCCATTCATGATCCGATATCACGCCCGCTGGGTCGTCCCCATCGCCGCGCCGCCGATCGCGCATGGCGTCGTGGCGGTCGATGGCGCAACGATCGCGTTCGTCGGCGCGCGCGACGACGCGCCGCCGGGCGACGATGAAGACCTGGGCGACGTGATTCTCATGCCGGGGCTCGTGAATGCGCACTGCCATCTCGAGCTCACGGCGATGCGCGGCTTTCTCGAGGACCTCGACTTTCGACGTTGGATCCTGCGGCTCACCAACGCGCGCCGTGCCGTGCTCGACGACGACGCGCTGCTCGATTCCGCGCGCTATGGCGTCGAGGAAGGGCTCCGCGCCGGCATCACCGCGTACGCGGATACGTGCGCGTCGGGGGTGGTGATCCGCGCGCTGCGGGAATACGGCGTTCGTGGCGTGATGTACCAGGAGACCTTCGGTCCGGACCCCGCACAGTGCGAGCAGTCGATCGCCGAGCTGCGCGAGAAGGTCGGCGGCCTCCGGTATCTCGAGACGCCGCTCGTGCGAGTCGGCGTCTCGCCGCACGCGCCGTACACGGTCTCGAACGAGCTGTTCGTCGCGACGGCGGCGCTCGCGCGCGAGCTCGGCCTGCCGATGGCGATTCACATCGCCGAGAGCGAGCTGGAGCAGCGCCTCGTGGTGGATGCGGCGGGCTCGTTCGCCGACGGGCTCCGGCGCCGCGGCATCGAGGTGCAGCAGCGCGCTACGTCGCCGATCGAGCTGCTGCACCGACTCGGCGTGCTGGAACGCCGGCCGCTGCTCATCCACTGCGTGCGCGCCGGCGAGCAGGACGTCACGGTCATCGCGGAGAGCGAGTCGCCGGTCGCACACTGCCCGGTGTCCAACGCGAAGCTCGGCCACGGCGTCGCGCCGCTCGTCGAGATGCTGCTCGCCGGCGTCACGCTCGGCCTCGGCTCGGATTCGATGGCGAGCAACAATCGCATGGATCTGCTCGAGGAGGCGCGGATCGCGCTGCTCGCGCAGCGGGCGCGCGTGCGATCGTCCGAGTCGCCCGAGGCCGCGGACGTGCTGGCGCTCGCGACGATCGGCGGCGCGCGCGCGATCGGCATCGACGGCGTCGCGGGCACGCTCGAGGCGGGGAAGTCGGCCGATCTCGCCGCGTTCGCGCTCGACGGACTGCAGCCCGCGCAGGATCCGATCACCGCCGCGGTGTTCACGCTGAACGGCGCGCGCGCGCGATTCGTGACCGTGGCCGGGGATGTGAAGGTCCGTGACGGCGTGCTCGTCGCCGCGCGCGCCGGCTTGGCCGAGCGCATGCGCGAGCTTGGTCAGGCGCTTGCGGACTGGCTGGATTCGGGTGGGGAGATGCGCGGTGTGGTATGAGAGGTGACGCGATCGGCGCAGTATCTTGTCGCCTCCGTGACACCAGCATAGCTTGCTAGTGTAGAACCTTCCGACACGCGCGCCCGGCAGTGGGGTGCGCATGCTCGGGAGCGCGGCGCCGTTCACCGTTCCCGCTCCCGCCCGAAGTCTCACGGCGGGAGTTCGTGTACCGGCCCCTGGAGGATCCGTGGTCGTTGGCTGTCTGGCACTGAATGCGTCGTACGAACCGCTCACGATGGTTCCGATGCGGCGGGCTCTTCGGCTCGTGATCGACGGCAAAGCCGAGATCGTCGAGGCCGATCAGGACCGCGTCGTGCGATCGGAGCGCCTGACGATGCCGCGCCCGGCGGTCATCCGGCTCACCAAGTTCATCCATGTTCCGCGCCGCTTCCGCCGCCAGGTGACGAACACGTTCCTGTTCGCCCGCGACCACTATCGGTGCCAGTACTGCGGGCGGCACATGACGGAGCTCAAGCCGCGCGAGGCGCTCACGCGCGACCATCTGATCCCGATCTCCCGCGGCGGCACCAACGAGTGGACCAACGTCGTGGCCGCGTGCAGCCCCTGCAACACGCGCAAGGGCAATCGCCTGCCGGACGAGATCGGGATGCACCCGCTCACGCATCCCGTCGAGCCGCACTTCGTCCACCTGAGCTGGGCCGTGCGCCGCCTCACGCCCACGCAGGCCCGCTACATCCGCACCTTCTACGGGAGCGAGGTCCTGCACCACCTCGAGCAGCTCGAGGACCGCACCGTGCGCGTGGAGCGGCTCAAGTAGTCGGTCCGCGCGCGGTGCTTTTCAGTTCTGTAATATCAGAATTATAGTCTTCGCCGCGCTACTCGCCGCCGACGGTGAAGATTCCCGTGCGCTGGCCGTACACCCGCTTGCCCCCGCCGAGCACGCGTGAGAGGAGCGTCCGGAGCCCGGTGCGGAGCGACTTGAGCGGGTTCCCGCGACTCGGCGACGACGGGCCGCGCAGCCACTGCTGCAGCGCGTCCAGGTCGCTCTCCCGTAGCGTCTCGATCTCCACGGTGAGCGCGTAGTAGTACCGGCCGCGCGCCGTCGGATGCAGCCCGAGCCGGAACGGCCGGTCGAATTGCTGCTCCGCGAGCTCCACCGTGGGAAACCCGCCGAAGTTCTCGATCGCGTGGCTGTCCTCACGCCGCACCACGTTGTAGCGCTGCGCGGTCGGATCGTACGAGACGAGCACGTCCCATCCGGTGGTGTCCACCGGATCGTCGAACACCCCGCCGTGCTTCCACAGCTCGAGCCGATAGTGGATGCGCGTCGAGAAGCCGCTGTTCAGCAGCTCGTGCGTCTTCGGATCGTTCAGCAGGTTCGTCGTCGACACCGTGGGCCCCAGCTCGGCGAACGAGGCAGGCGGCGGCAGCGTGATGTCGATCCGCGCATGACTCTGAGCGGCGAGCGGCACGGCGGCGAACCACAGCGCGGTGAACGCGATCCGAGCGCGCACGATCAGAACCGGTGGCGAAGCCGCAGGAAGAAGTTCACCGGCTCCGCCGGCGTCGAGACCGACTTCGCCGCATACACGCCGATCCCGTCGATGTCGATGCCGAGACCGAGATCGGTGCGGAACGTGGACAGCGGGGGAATGGCGCCGCTCGAGTACGAGAGCCCGCCGTCCGGACTTCCGATCTGCCAGCCACGTCCGGCGTCGGCGAACAACACCCACACCGCGTCACCGTGCGCATTGCGATAGCGGCGCGGCCAGTCTTCCCAATCGCCGAGGAAATTGAAGCGCAGGTCGCCGCGATACTCGATCTGCCCGAGCGCGATCCGCTCGCATTCGGCGGGCATGCCGGGGACGAGCGCGAGCCCTTCGCAGGTGCCGACGTCCACGCCGCCGCGCGCGCTGCGAAAATCGAAGCCCGGCAGCGCGCCCGGGCCGTCCACCGACAGGCGCCGCTCGAGCGGCAGCGGATCGCCACCCATCCACCCGCCGAGCACCACGCGCAGGTTGAGCTGCGCGTCGGGGCCGAGGCGATTATAGCGGCGCACGTCGAAGAAGCCTCGCGTGTATTCCGCGTGGCGGGCCACGCCGAGCGGAGCTCCACTCGATGTCGGCGCCGGACTGCCGATCGTCCCGAGGCCATGCTCGACGTTCGCGTCCACGAACCAGCCCGACCACGGGTCATCCGGATCGTTGCGCGTGTCGCCGACCAGATCGAGCGTCGCGAGGTGAAAGGTGCCCGCGTCCATCAGCGGATTCGGCCGCCACGGATCGTCGCCGTGGAAGATCGTGAACGGGTTCTGCGTCGCGCGCGAATCCCACCGCTCCTGCCCGTACGACGCCGTCGCGCTCAACCACCGGCGCCCGTAGAAGGTCAGGAATGCATTCGCGCCGTGGCGTGCGTAGTAGTCGCGGTAGTCACGCCGCACCACGAACGATGCGAGCGCCACCTCGAGATCGGAGAGCTGCCAGCTCTCCACGGGGTCGACCACGTTGAAGAGCTGCCCACCCACGCCGATCGTGCGGTCGCGGCCCACCCGCACCTCGGTGCGCAGGTTGTGCCCGACGTCGCCCTTGTTCGACGCGAAGCTCGTGGCGGTGCGCACGACCGCGGCGGCATCCAGCTCCACGCTGCCCCACGGCAGGGCGTGATACATCGCCGGACCGAGGCTGATCGGCAGCCCCTCGACGCGGTTGTATGGCCCGGCCTGCACCACGCGCAGCGGGTTCGCCCAGTCGCGATTCCGGTTCCGTTCCAGCCGGCGCCACCAACTGTCGTCGCTCGACTCGCCCGTGCCGGTCGCGATCATCTGATCGCCATCCATCCGGTACTGGAGCGGCGCCGCGTACACGCGAATGGATCCCGCGACGTGCGCCACCGTCTCTCCATCCACGCCGCCGCCGACGACGAGCACGTCGCCGTCGATCCGCGCGCTCGGCCGGAGCGTCACGTCCGCGTTCACCGCGAGCACGCTGCCTTCGACGTGGCCGGCGATCACGAGCGGTCCCTCGCGCACGGCCAGGTTGCCGGCGACGTCCTGCGCCGAGTCGATCTCCAGGCGCTCCGACGCGTGCATCGCATTGGCGCCGTTCCACCGGCTCACGACCTCGCGCCGCACGTCGCTCGGCAGCCGCGGTCCGCTCGTTGGTTGCTGCTGCGCGCGCGCGGCGATCGGAAAGACCGCCGCGGCGAGCGCCAGGATCATGCTGCGCATCTGCGCTCCCATTCGCGTGGACGGCCGTGGCGGCGTCATTCGGCGCCGACCGGGATGCCGAGCCGGCGCATGCGGCGATAGAGATTCGGACGATCGGTCTTGAGCCGGCGCGCCGCCTCGGCCACGTTGCCGCCCGCGCTCGACAAGGCGCGCGCGATGAGCACGCGCTCGTACTCATCGAGCGTGTCGCTCAGCGAGCTGTCGAGCGCGGTGGCGTCGGGGAGCGGGGCCGCGTTCGCGCGCGCGCGTTCCACCGGCAGAACCGCGGCGACGTCCGCTTCGGTCACCGTGCGGCCGGGGTGCAGGATCGCGAGTCGCTCGACGATGTTCGCCAGCTCGCGCACGTTGCCCGGCCAGCGATAGCGGTTGAGCGCGGCGATCGCGTCGTCGGTCCACGTGGGCACCGGCTGGCCCGTGCGCATCCGGTGCAGGGCGGAGAAGTGCCGGACGAGCGCCGGCACGTCGCCGGGCCGCTCGCGGAGCGGCGGCAGCGGAATTGGTATCACATTGAGACGAAATAGCAGATCTTCGCGGAAGCTGCCGTCGGCCGCCGCGCGCGCGAGATCCTTGTTCGTCGCCGACACGATGCGGACGTCGACGCGGATCGGCTTTCCGCCGCCCACGCGCTCGATCTCCTTCGCCTCGATGGCGCGGAGCAGCTTGGCCTGCGCCTCGGCGCCGAGGTCGCCCACCTCGTCGAGAAACAGCGTGCCGCGGTGCGCGAGCTCGAACCGTCCGATGCGGCGGTCCGTCGCGCCGGTGAAGGCGCCGCGCTCGTGCCCGAACATCTCGCTCTCGACCAGATCGCGCGGGATCGCCGCGCAGTTCACGCGCACGAACGGCCGGTCGCGGCGCGGGCTGCCGGCGTGGATCGCCGCCGCGACCAGCTCCTTGCCGGTGCCGGATTCGCCGGTGATCAGCACGCGCGCATCGGTGGGCGCGACGCGGTCGATCAACGCGCGCACCTGTTGCATCGACGGGCTGTCGCCGATCATCTCGCCGCCGAGCAGATCGGCGCGGAGCGCACGCGCCTCGCGCCGCGCCTGGCGCAGCTCCATCGCCGACGAGAGCGCGAGGAGCACGCCCTCGGGGCTCAGCGGCTTCTCGAGGAAGTTGAACGCGCCGAGCTTCGTCGCCTTCACGGCGTCGCTGAGGCCGGCGCGGCCGCTCATCATCACGACGGGCACGTCCGGCAGCGCGTCGCGCACGCGCGCGAGCGTGGCCATGCCGTCCAGTTCCCCGGGCATCATGAGGTCGAGCAGCATCACGTCCGGCTCGGCCTCGAGCGCGCGCGCGACGCCGGTCGCGCCGTCCTGCGCGTCGCGCACCTCGTACCCCTCGGCGGTGAGCAGCGCGGCGACCATCCGGCGGATGTTCGGCTCGTCGTCGACGATGAGGACGCTCGGCATGGGCGGACGCGCGCGCTACTTCGCCGCGTCCGACGGCGGCAGCACGCGCTGCTGCAGGTCGGCCATGAGCTTCGCCGTGAAGCGCTGGCCCTCGGAGATGCGCTCGACCTCGATCGCCACGGCCTCGACCGCCTGCTCGATGCGCTCCAAGCGCGCGGTGACGTCGGCGGGAATCTGCGGCGGCGGCGTGTGCCGCTCCCAGCGGCGGGCGATCGCCCGGATGATCGGGATGCCGAGCGCGATGATGGCGATCGTCATGAAGAACGACTGGACGATCGGGATGACCTGCGGCGGGATCTCGTTGGGGCCTTGTAATAGAAGAGTCATGATTGTTCTCTGATCATCGGCGCCGTCCCGCTCTGGGGCGCTGTGCCGCGCTCGGCGAGCAGCCTCGTGGTGAACCGCTGTCCTTCCGAGATGCGCTCGACCTCCACGGCGATCGAGTCGATCGCCTGCTCCATCCGCTCGAGCCGCGCGGCGACGTCGGGCGGGATGCGCGGCGCGTCCCCGCCGCGGTCGACCTTGCGCGCGTACGCACGGGCGAGCGGGACGCCGATCGCCGTGACGGCGGCGCAGACGAACAACGTGATCGGAACCAGAATGCCGTCCATGCTCATGCCTCTGCTGAATGTTTGCCGTTCACGGGGAGCACGAACCGGATCTCCGTTCCCTCGCCGACCGTGCTGCGCGCCGCGACCAGGCCGTCGTGCGCCGCCACCGTCTGCCGCGCGATCGCCAGGCCAAGCCCGGTGCCGCCCGGCTTCGACGTGACGTACGGATCCCAGATGCGCGCGAGGCGGTCCGGCGGGATGCCGCAGCCGGTGTCGGCCACGGCGATCTCGACGGAATCCCGTCCCGCGACGTCGACCCGGCGCACGTGCACGTCGACGCGGCCGCGGCCGCGGCACGCGTCGACCGCGTTCAACATCACGTTCGACAGCGCGCGCGCGAGCGCGTCGTGGTGCCCGTGGATCATCGGCAGGTCGTCCGCGACGTCGATCGTGCCCTGCAGCTGCTCGGGGATCGTCGCGCGCGCCGTGTACCGCGCGAGCTCGGCGACGTCGACCTCGGCGCGCGGCCCCTCGGGGAGCCGGCCGAATTGCGCGAAGCTCCGGGCCATCGCCTCGAGCCGGCGAGACTCGATCTCGAGGACCTCGACCGTTTCGGCGAGCTCGCCCGGCGCGTCGCGACGCAGGCGCTCGACCGCGAAGCGGATCGGCGTGAGCGGATTCTTGAGCTCGTGCGCCACCTGGCGCGCGCTCTCGCGCAGCGCGGCCGAGCGTTCCGCCTCGAGCGCCCGCGCGCGGCCCAGCTCGAGCTCACTCGCCATCTCGCGCATCCGCTTGCGCAGCACCTGGAACTCCGGTGCGCCGCGGCGCGGCGGCGTATCCGGCAGCGGTTCCGCGCGCCCGATGCGCTCCGTCCATCCGACGAGCTCCTGCAACGGCCGGCTCAGGTTGCGGCTGAGATGTGCCGCGACACGTGACGCCACGAATCCGATGACGAGCACCACGAACAACGTGGCGAGCGCCAGCCGTCGCGCCACTTCGCTGAACAGGTACCCGGCCCGGCGGGACATGATGACGCTTTGGCGTAATGTTTGTTCATGCACGTCCACCGCGTGTCGCTGGGCTGGGGTGAGCGGCGCCTGGCGCGCCGCGGCGATCGCCCGCTCGCCCGTCGACGCGACGCTGTCCCACGCCGCGGTCGCGTTGACCATGGGCAGCAGCACCGAGCCCGTGGACGTCCACGCGAACGAGATGAGGATCGACGGAACGAGGGCGAACGCCAGCAGGATGAGAAAGAGTCGGCCGCGAAACCCGACACGCTTCACTGAAGCTCCTTTGCCGTACGCAAGGCGCGTGATGACGGTTTCGCGGTCAAACATACCGACTGCCGTCTGAGCCAACCACCCTGAGCGCATCCATCATGAAGACGCACACCGACTATCTCACCTTCAACACCACGCGACGGCAGGAGATCATCGACATCACCGACGCGGTGGAGCGCTGCCGCGCCGCCGCCGGCATCCACGAAGGCATGGTGCTGGTCTCGGCGATGCACATCTCCGCGTCGGTGTTCGTGAACGACCACGAGTCGGGACTCTGGGCCGACATTCTCGACTGGCTCGAGGGAACGATCGCCCCCTGGGCCCCGGAGCGGTATCGGCACAATCGCGGCACGGGCGAGGACAACGCGGCCGCGCATCTGCGGTCGATCACCGTCGGGCACGAGGTCATCGTGCCCGTGACCGACGGCCAGCTCGACCTCGGGCCATGGCAGCGGATCTTCTACGGCGAGTGGGACGGGCAGCGCCCCAAGCGCGTCATCCTTAAGGCCATGGGCGATTGATGGGGGACATGGCTTTACGTCGCGGATCGCTCTAAATTCCCTTCCCGGCGTCGCCTGCGAGATCGGTGTTGTCCACGTGCGCGTGGAACAGCCGGTGAGCGCGTGCGGCGCCACGGTGATCACGTGTTCGTCGGCCGCATGGCCGCGCGGCCGGAGTGCCCATGCCTCCGAGTCCGCGAATACCGGATCTTTGATCCGCTGAGTCCTACATGAATTCTCGATACCCTCGCTCGTCCTCGCGTGCGCAGTCCGCGCTCATTCACCGCGGCCCGCAGGCGGCCACCGTTGCCGCCCACGTCGCCGCTCCCATCCACGCGCCCAACGCGGCGCTCCTCATCGACTTCGACAACGTCACGATGGGGATCCGCTCCGACCTCGGCAAAGAGCTGCGCAGCCTGCTCTCCTCCGAGATCATCAAGGGCAAGGTCGCGGTCCAGCGCGCCTACGCCGACTGGCGGCGCTACCCCCAGTACATCGTGCCGCTCTCCGAGGCCTCGATCGACCTCATCTTCGCGCCGGCCTACGGCTCGTCGAAGAAGAACGCGACCGACATCCGCCTCGCGATCGACGCGCTCGAGCTCGTCTTCACCCGGCCGGAGATCGGCACCTTCATCCTCCTCTCCGGCGATTCCGACTTCTCGAGCCTCGTCATCAAGCTCAAGGAGTACGGCAAGTACGTGATCGGCGTCGGCATCCGCGAGTCGTCGAGCGATCTGCTCGTCCAGAACTGCGACGAGTACTACAGCTACAACGCGCTCGCCGGGCTCGTGAAGGCGAACGAGGAAGAGCCCGCGCCCAAGTACGATCCATGGGAGCTCGTGACCGAAGCGGTGCAGCGCATGAAGCGCAACAACGACGTCATGCGCTCCGACCGCCTCAAGCAGGTGATGCAGGAGATCGACAGCACGTTCGACGAGAAAAACCTCGGCATCTCCAAGTTCTCGCGCTTCTGCCAGGAGGCGGCGCAGCGCGGCCTGCTCACCGTGACCAAGCTGGACAACGGGCAGCTCGAGGTCGACCTGCCCAACGCGACGACCACGACGACCGTGGAGTCGCGGCCGCCGCGCGAAGCGGCGGCACCGGCCGCCGAGGGCGCCGAAGCGGCGCCTTCTGGCGAAGAACGCGGCGCTCGGCGTGGACGCCGCGGCCGCGGCGGGCGCGGCCGCGAGCGTGAGGAGCGCGCGCCGCGCGAAACACCGGCGGCGCCTGCGACCCCGGTCGCAGCGACACCGGAAGCCGCACCCGAAGCCGCACCCGAAGCCGCGCCGGAGACCGCGCCGGCGCGTCCGCGCGAGACCGAGCGGCCCGCGCAGCTCGAGTTGGCCACCGAGCCGCGGCCGGCGGCGGGCGAGGCGATCGGCGTCGCGGGCGAGCGCCTCACGCGTGGCGAGGCGTTCGACCTCGTGCGCCGCGCGGTCGAGGATCTGGTGCCCGGCGAGGACACGGTGCGCGCGAGCGAGGTCCGCCGGCGCGCCCGGCAGCTCCTCGGGCGCGACTCGGAGAGCCTGAGCGATCGCATGTTCGTCCGCATATTGAAGGACGCTCATGACGAAGGTCTGATTGACCTCCGGCGTCGCGGCGACGACTTCGAGGTCGCGCGCGCGGCCGCGGCGGAATCGGTCGCCGACCAGCTTGCGCAGCACGAGAAGGCCGCCGCGCCCCCGCCGCCCCCGCCGTCGACCGGACCGCGCCTCGGCATGGGACCGCGGGGCGCCGGCGCGCGCGGTGCAGGCGGCCGTGGGCGGCTCGGCGCGCCACCGCCGGAGCTGCTCTCGATCGGCATCGTCGAGGACGTGCCCGCCGCGCCAGCAGTGAAAGCCGCTCCGGAGCCCGCGTCGGCGAACGGCCGCGCCGCGGCGAACGAGAAGCCGGCGCGTGGCGGGCGTGGTGCACGTGGCGGCGCCAAGCGCGGCGCCAAGCAGGCGGCTCCGCCCGCGGCCGCACCGGCGCCGGCCGCCGCGGCCCCGGAGGCAAAAGCCAAACGCGCCAAACCGGCCGCCAAGAAGGCCGGCCGCGCCCGCGCGAAGAAAACCGCGACGCCGGAAGAATGACGAGCAACGCCGCGCCCCGAGCGCGGCGTTCTCGTCTCGGGTCGCCGCTGCCGAAATCCTTCTACGCCCGAGACACCGAGCAGGTCGCCCGCGACCTGCTCGGCGCGGTGCTCGAGTGCCGCACGCCCGATGGCGTCGCGTCGGGCCGCATCGTCGAGACGGAGGCGTACGTCGGGGAGCACGATCTCGCCTGCCATGCGGCGGCCGGGCGCACGAGCCGCACGGAGCCGCTCTACGGGCCGCCCGGCATCGCGTACGTCTATTTCATTTACGGCATGTACTGGTGCTTCAACGCGGTGACGCGCGAAGCCGGGCAGCCGAGCGCGGTGCTCGTCCGCGCGATCGAGCCGCTCGACGGGATCGAGCTGATGCGCGCGAGGCGCCGCCGCGTGCGTCGCGACACCGAGCTCACGAACGGGCCGGGCAAGCTGTGCCTCGCCCTGGGCATCGACGGGCGGCACAACCGACTGCCGTTGCAGCGGCCGCCGATCGTCATCCGCGAGGGCGATGCGATTCCCGATTCCGCGGTGACGGTGACGCCGCGCATCGGGATCAGCAAGTCCGCCGACTGGCCGCTCCGCTGGATCGTGAGCGACAACCCGTACGTCTCCAGGACGCCGCCGCACTTTCCACGGCGTCCGCACACGCGCTGAACGACGAAGGGCCGGCCTCGCGGCCGGCCTTGCTCGTGTCCGAGATCGACGCGCTAGTTGTTGCGGTCGATCGACGAGCCCACGTTGTAGCGCAGCCCGAGCTCGTACGAGAAGTTGTACGGCCGGCCGTTGTACAACAGGAAGTTCTTCTGCGCGGGATTCATCGTTCCCTGCGCGAACACGGAGAGGTAGCG
>DASZUN010000078.1:0-15899 GCA_035547615.1 Gemmatimonadaceae bacterium
TTGCTCTATCCAACTGAGCTACTGGCGCTTCATGTCCCCGCAGGTCGGGGCGCCCGGATTTGAACCGGGGACCTCCTGCTCCCAAAGCAGGCGCGATACCAGGCTACGCTACGCCCCGCGTGAGCCTTCGAATGTATCAAGCCATTGCGCGAGAATCAACTGGCTCACGCAAGCTCGGCAAGCAACGCGCGGAACGCGCGCGCCCTGTGGCTCACCGTCGCCTTCTCCTCGCGCGATACCTCGCCAAACGTGCGGCCCAGCTCCTCCGACACGAAGTACGGATCGTAGCCGAATCCGCCCTCGCCCCGTGCGTCGTCTACGATCGTACCCCGGACTTGGCCCCGACGCACGAGCTCGCGCGTATCGTCCACATACGCAGCGGCGCAGACGTACGCCGCACCGCGATCGCGCGCCCCTCGCATCGACGCGAGCAGCAGCCGGTTGTTCTCATCGTCGAGCGCCTGGCCCGACAAGTCCGCGCGACCGCTCCACCGCTTGCTCCGCACGCCGGGACGGCCCCCGAGCGCGTCGACCGCCAATCCGGAGTCGTCCGCCACCGTCGGGCGCCCGGTGAGTCGATGAAAGTAGCGAGCCTTCGCGAGCGCGTTCGCCTCGAACGTGTCGAACGCCTCGAGCTCGTCCTCATCGGCGGACTCGGCGAGGCCGACATCCTCGAGATCGACCACCTCGATCCCTCGCTCGGCGAACAACGGCTTCAGCTCGCGGAGCTTGCCGGCGCTACGCGTGGCGAGCAGCAGCATCATGTCGAAGCGGGCCGGATCACCTGGCAAGCGCGCGTTGCTGCGCCGCGTCGAGCTCGCCGAGTCCCTTCACCGCGAGCGCGAGGAGCGCGTCGAGCTCGGCGCGGCTGAACGTCCCGTGCTCGCCCGTGCCCTGCACTTCGACGAAACCGCCCTCGCTGCTCATCACCACGTTCATGTCGACCGCGGCGCGCACGTCTTCCTCGTACTCGAGATCCAGGCGCGGTGTCGTGCCGATCACGCCGACGCTCACGGCAGCGACGCGGCGCTTCACCGGCGATGCCGCCACGCGCCCGCTCGTGACGAGCCACGTGAACGCGTCCACCGCCGCCACGCACGCGCCGGTGATCGACGCCGTCCGCGTGCCGCCGTCGGCGACGAGCACGTCGCAATCGAGTTTGATCGTGTATTCGCCGAAGCGAAAATCGTCGAGCATCGCGCGGATGCTGCGACCGATGAGCCGCTGGATCTCCTGCGTGCGTCCACCGATCTGCGAGCGCTCGCGGGACGTGCGCGTCTTGGTGGCGCGCGGAAGCATGGCGTATTCCGCGGTAAGCCACCCCTCGCCGCGCCCACGGCGCCAGGAAGGGACGCCTTCCTCCACGGACGCGGTGCACAACACGCGCGTCGCGCCAAAGCTCACGAGGCAGGATCCTTCGGCGTACGGCGCGACGCCGCGCTCGAGCGTGACGGGACGCATCTCGTCGTCGGCGCGCGTGGTGCGCGGCGGAGTGGTGTCAACGTCCACGGAGTCGTTCGATGGTTGAAGTGGTGGAATGCCCGGGCGTGAGCGGGATGACGACGACGTCGCCCCCGCGTGCACGCACGTCGGGCGCGCCGACGATCGTCGCTTCGGTGTAGTCGCCTCCCTTCACCAGCACGTCCGGCTCGAGCGCGCGAATGAGGTCGATCGGTGTGTCCTGCTCGAAGACGACGACGGCGTCGACCATCTGGAGCGCCGCGAGCACGTAGGCGCGCTCCGCCTCGTTGCGCACGGGGCGATCGGGCCCCTTGAGGCGGCGCACGGACGCATCGCTGTTGAGACCGACGACGAGCGCGTCCCCGCAAGCACGCGCGCCGAGCAGCACGTCGACATGTCCTGGGTGGAGCAGATCGAACACGCCGTTCGTGAACACCACGCGACCGGAGACACGCGCGCGCCAGGCGCGCGCGTGGTCCCAGTCCATGACTTTTTCAACAGGACTCGCGGCCACGCTCAAAGCGGGCCCTCGGCGTGCGGATGGAAGTGCAGCTCGGCCACGTACATCGGCAGCTCGACGCGCTCGTAGTACTCGGACTCGAGCGAGAGCGTCTTGGCGGTGCGCCGGATCGAGACGTTCCCCGCCGCTTCCGGCAGCCCGAGCGAATCCGCCGTCGCGCGGAGCCGTGCGAGGATCTGGTCGTTGGGACTCCGCGCCGAGAAGCGCACCGTCTGGTGCATCTCGTCATTGTACTGGTAATACCGCCAGTACACCTCGACCACGTTCGCGCCGAAATAGATGACCGCGGCGAGTATCAGGAGGCTGAACAAGCAGCCCGTGGAGCTGGTGCCGCGGCGCGGGTTCACCAATTGGACTGCACTCCTTCGATGATCGTCTGCACGATCTTCTGGATGGCCTGCTGTCGGCCCTGCGCCTCGGCGCGCTCGTCGTAGTCGGCTTCCTGACGGAGCGCCTTGTTCGAGTAGAGCACGTGCCCGTTGGACTGGTCGACGATCTCCACGTCGACGGTGAGCTGCAGGCGGCGGCGCGCGGTCACGGCCTGCTGCGGATTCGCGCTGAAGCCGATCGGGACGTCGGCGTCGTACGAGACGATGGTGCCGTGCACGAGAGCGTCCGCCTTGTCGGGGGACGCATCCCGCACGCCCAGGCGCCGCTGCAGCTCCTTGTGCATCTGGTCGTAGAGCTCCTTCGGCACGTCGGGCGACGCCGTCTGATTGTCGAAGGTGGAGATCGCCATCGTGTGAATGTTCGCCGGCAAACCGCCACCGGCGAAGCTATAGAAGCAACCCGTGGTGACCAGCAGCGCGGCGCTAGCGAACCAGACGCCAAGTCGACGCATCGAACTCCGGGACCTCTTCCGTACGAGTGATCGTAAGCTGCAAGGAGCGGCGTGTCCGCTCGTTCCGGTACTGAATGTGGGTCGCATCGGATCGTTCGACCCACTCCTCGACCTTGCCGCCGCTCACGCGATCGACGCGTCGCAGCGTGTCTCCACGAAAGGTAAGCCGCCACGCGACGGGATTGCCGATGTCGGCCCGGCGCACGTCCCCCTCCACACGAATGACGGTGTCGGGCAAATTTGGCAACGCGACGCGGCCCAGGGCGGCCCACAAGAGGGTGGGCGGCGGGATCAGGCGCCGGATCATGTCGCCGCCCGGCGCCTGAACCGAGTCGCCGATCAGGATCGCGCCGCCGCCCCCGAACCCGCCGGCGAGGAAGAAGTCGAGGCGCGCGCTGTCGGGCGCGGCGATGCGCGCGACGCCGTCGCCCTTCCCCGTCATTTCTTGATCGGACAGCGTCCAGTCAAAGACGATCTTGTGATGTCCGGGAGCGATCGTGGTGCGTGGGAGCGACGTCGCGGGCGCCGGCGCACCGGCGAGCGGCGCGAGGCGCGGCACGCACGCGCCGAGCGCGAGCGCGGCGATACCGGCGAACGAGCGAACGGCGCGACGCATCACGTGTCGAACAACGCGCGGACGGCCGCCGGCATCGACACCGGACGCCCCGTCCGATCGATCGAGACGAGAGCGGTGCGCGCCGAGACGAGGCGCTCGCCCGTTTCGACATTGCTGATCACGTAGTCGAACGTGATGCTGCGCGATCGCACGTCGGCGAGCGTGGTGCGGACGCGAATGAGATCATCGTATCGCGCGGCGGCGTGGAAACGCGCCGACAGCTCGGAAACGGCCAGGCCGATGCCGGCACGCTCGATGTCGGCGTAGCTCATACCGCGCGTACGGATGTAGTCGGTTCTCCCCACTTCACACCAGACGAGATAGTTCGTGTGGTACACCACGCCCATCTGGTCGGTTTCCGCATATCGGACACGGAATTCCACGTCGTGGTACCACGGCGCCGCGCCGGAGTCTGAATTGGTCACGACGGCGAAGATCGTCAGCACGCGAGTGTTTGTAAAGCGAGCGCGAGATCGGTAGAATTCGCGCGTGCTGACCGCCCCGTGTTACATCATGTCGGACGCGCATCTCGGCTTCGCATCGCGCGACGTCGAGCGCTCGGTGATCGCGTTCTTTCGCCACGTCGCGACCACCGGCGGCTCGCTCGTCGTGAACGGGGACCTGTTCGAGTTCTGGTTCGAGTGGCGCACGGTCGTGCCGCGGAGCGGCTTTCGCGCGGCCGCCGCGCTCGCCGACGTCGTCGATGCCGGCGTGCCGGTGCTGATGATCGCGGGCAACCACGACTGCTGGGGCGGCGAGGTGCTGCGGCGCGACATCGGCGTGGACTATCGATTCGGCCCGTGGTCGGACGAGATCGCCGGCTGGCGCGTGCGCATCGAGCACGGCGACGGCCTGCGGCCGCTCGAAGACCGCCGATATCGCATGATCCGGCCGGTGCTCCGGAGCAAGCTCGCCATGCGCGCCTACCGTTGGCTGCATCCGGATCTCGCCACGCCACTCGCGACGCACAGCTCGGACGCGAGTCGGACCTACGGCGCGCGCGACGGAGGCCGCGGGCTGCGCGACGCGGCGATTCGCGCGTCCGACGCCGATCCCTCGCGCGAGCTGATCGTCTTCGGCCACTCGCACGTTGCGACGCTCGAGCGGCTCCCCACGGGCGCCGTGTATGGGAACGCGGGCTCGTGGCTCGACCGGCCGTCGTATCTCGTCGTGACCGACGACCGCGTGGCGCTCCGCGAGTGGACGGGCTCAGCCGAGAGTGCGGATCTCCACGCCTTCGATCGCTCCGCCCAGAAAGCGCTGTCCGAGCTGTAAGAACTGGAGCGGATCGTCGGAGGCGATGAACCGGTAGCTGGGCTCGGCGTCGGCGGCCGCTGACAATGCATCATCGCGTAGGGTCCGCGCCGTTTCCGCGGCGGTCTCCTCGGCGCTGTCGATGAGGCGTACGTCGGGCCCGAGCACGCCGCGCAGCAACGGTTTGAGCAACGGATAGTGCGTGCAGCCGAGGACCAGCGTATCGATGTCCGCATCGAGCATCGGCGCGAGATACTCCTGCGCGATGAGACGGGTGGCGGGATGCTCGGTCCACCCTTCCTCGACGAGGGGAACGAAGAGCGGACAGGCGCGCGCGGTGATCATCACGTCGGGATTGAGCGCGCGAATGGCGCGTTCGTAGGCGCCCGACTTGATCGTGCCGACCGTACCGATGACCCCGATGTGCCCGCGCCGCGTCGCGGCGACGGCCGCGCGCGCGCCCGGCTCGACGACGCCCACGATCGGCATGTCGAACTCCTCGCGGAGCGTGGCGAGCGCGTGCGCCGTGGCCGTGTTGCAGGCGATGACGATGCTCTTGACGCCCTGCTCGCGCAGAAAGGTGGCGATCTCGCGGCTGTACCGACGCACGGTGTCGGGACTCTTCGGTCCGTACGGCACGCGGGCGGTGTCGCCGAAGTAGATCAGGCTCTCGTGCGGAAGCTGCCGAATGATCTCGTGGGCGACGGTCAGTCCACCGATGCCGGAGTCGAACACCCCGACGGGGGCAGCGCCTGGGTTCACCATGCCATCGACGCACTGAGGACGGCGCCGTGATTCGGCAGCAGCCGAAGCCCCAGGCGCGCGGGCACGTCCCAGAGATGCGCCGCGACGTAGGCGTCGGCGCCGGCGAAGAGGTGATTCGCCACGAGCAGCGCGACCCAATCTTCGACGTGCGCGCGGCGGGTACGCACTTCGGTGTTGGTGAAGCGCGGCCGCGCGGTGTCCGGCACGACGAGCGGGTTGCCCTGCGCGTCCACGTACGAGATCACGAGCGTGTCGTTCATGGTGCGCCGCGCCTCGTGCACGTCGGCGCCCGATTCCCGGATCATGCCGAGCGAGATCGCTTCGACGAGCATGAAGCTGGCCGCGGCCTTGTTGCGGCCGAGCACCGTCTGCGAATAGCCCGGGAGGAGAAACGAGTAGAAGAACGCGCGGCGCGGCGTGAGCGGCGGCTGCAGCGAGTCGGCCGGCAGCGACGCGGTGGCCGGCGGGATCCGCGGGATCGCGGGCGGAACGGAGTCCGGGCGCTGGGCAGCGACCGGCGCCCGTGCCGCCCCGGCGACGAGGGCGCCGACCACAAATGCTAATATGCGAACACTCATATAGAATCGCTAATCATCGCGGCGTGGTGGCGGGAGTGCATGGGAATCGAACCCACCCAACCCGACGTCGTCAGGTCGCGAACGGTTTTGAAGACCGTGAGAGCCACCAGGCTCCATCCACTCCCCCGGATCACGCAAGCACGAGGCCGCGCGACGCCCGCGGCACGACCTCGCCGATCTCCACGGCACCGGGCACGCGCGAAAGATACTCGGCCACGCGATCCGGAGGCACGGCGACGAGGAGTCCCCCCGAGGTCTGCGGATCCATGAGGAGCGCGCGCAGCGCGTCCGGGGTCTCGTGCCACTCCACCAGAGGCCGGAGATGACTCTCGTTCCGTTCCGCGCCACCGGTGCGGACACCGCGCTCCCACGCCGCGCGCGCGCCGGGCAGGAGCGGGACGCGATCGGGATGGATGCGCAACGTCACCCGGCTCGCCGTCGCGATGTGCGAGGCGTGCCCGAGCAGACCGAAGCCCGTCACGTCCGTGGCGCAGCGCGCGCCGACCGCGATGGCCGCGCGACTCGCTTCCGCGTTGAGCGTGCACATGGACGCATACAGCGCATCCCGCTCCGGAGTTCCGAGCGCGCCCTGCTTCTCCGCCGTCGCGAGCAGCCCGGTGCCGAGCGGCTTCGTGAGCACCAGCCGATCGCCCACGGCCGCGTGGGCGTTGCTCAGAATGTGCGCCGGGTGTGCGCGGCCGGTGACCGAGAGCCCGTACTTCAGCTCTTCGTCGATGATCGTGTGGCCGCCGACGATGAACGCGCCCGCCTCGTGGACCTTGTCCTGGCCACCGCGCAGGATCTCGGTGAGGACCTCGATGGGCAGCTTGCCGGATGGGAATCCGACGATGTTCATCGCGGTGAGCGGCTCGCCGCCCATCGCGTACACGTCGGACAGCGCGTTGGCCGCCGCAATCTGGCCGAACGTGTACGGGTCGTCGACGATCGGCGCGAAGAAGTCGACGGTCTGCACGAGCGCGAGATCGTCGGACAGCACGAAGACCCCCGCGTCGTCGAAGGTCTCGCGCCCGACGATCAGGCGCGGATCCAGACGCGTGGGCAGGCCGTTCAACGCGCGCGTGAGGTCACCCGGACCCAGCTTGGCGGCTCAACCCGCGCAGCGGGCGAAAGCCGTGAGCCGGAAGAGCTCCGCGCGTGTGTTGGAGGTGCCGCCCGAGTCAGTGCTCATGGGACGAATGAAGAAACGCCCCGCGAACCATTCGCGGGGCGGACTGCATCACGGAACCGCGACGACCGCTTCGATCTCGACCAGGACTCCACGCGGCAGCGCCGAGACCTGGACGGTCGACCGCGCGGGGCGTGCGTCGCCGAGCGCTCGACCATAGACCTCGTTCACAGCCGGAAAATCGTTCATGTCGTGGAGAAACACCGTCGTCTTGACGACGTCCGTCCACTTCGCGTTCACCGTCGCCAGCACGGCGGCGAGATTCGCCATGACACGCTCCGTCTGCGCCTTCACGTCGCCCGCGACGACCTGCCCCGTCGCCGGGTCGAGCGCGATCTGCCCCGCGGTGAACAGGAATCCGTTCGCGACGACGCCCTGCGAGTACGGACCGATCGCCGCCGGTGCGTTGTCGGAATGCACGATCTTGGTGCTCACGAATCACTCCTCGATGACAAGGATAGTCCGAACAGCTCGACCGCATTCGCCGCCGTCTGACGCCCGAGGGCCGTGGGCTCCATGCCCCGCGCCGCGGCGACGCGCGCGACGGTGAAACTAACCCAGGCGGGCTCGTTTCGCTTTCCGCGGTTCGGAACGGGGGCGAGGTAGGGCGAATCCGACTCGACCAGGAGTCGTTCCGCCGGGACGAGCCGGATGAGCGCGTCGTCGTCCCACTTCTTGAATGTCACGATGCCGCTGAACGACACGTACCACCCCGCGGCGAGCGCGATCTCGGCGAGCCGGTGCGATCCGGTGTAGCAATGCAGGACGCCGCGCACCCCGGCACTGCCGGCTTCGGCGATCATGGCAGCGGTATCGTCCTCCGCCTCGCGCGTGTGCACGACCACCGGCCGATCGAGCTCGCGCGCCAACGCCAACTGGGCGGCGAATGCGCGCCGCTGGAGGTCGCGCGGCGAGTGGTCGTAGTGCGCGTCGAGGCCGCACTCGCCGATCGCGACGGCGCCCCGCGCCACCAGCTCGCGAATGGCGTCCGGATCCCGGGTGGGATCGAACGCCGCCGCGTCGTGCGGATGCACTCCGGCGGTGAAGAAGACGAACCCGGGGTGATCGCGCGCGATGGTCTCGGCGCGGCGCGCGGCGTCGATCGATTCCCCGATGGACACGACGGCCAGCGCGCCGGTGATGCGGGCGCGCTCGATCGCCGCCTCGCGGTCGGTGTCGAACGCGGGATCGGCCAGATGGGCGTGGCTGTCGATGAACCGGGTCATGGCAGAAATGCGAACCGCCGCGCGAAGCGGCGGTTCGAGGGTGTCACGGGCGGAGCCGTCAGTCGGAACACGCGATCAGCGCGCGCCGGCCGTGGCAGGGCGCTCGCGGCGCGATTCCGTCGACGGCGTGCTGCCGCCGCTCTTGCCGCTCGCGGCGGTCTCGCGCGGCCAGCGACGCTCGATGTAGAGCAGGATCGGGCCGGCGATGTAGATCGAGCTGAAGGTACCGGTGAACACGCCGAACGCCATGATCCACGAGAACGGCCGGATCACCTCGCCCGCGAAGATGAGCAGCGCGAGCGTGGCGGCGAACACGGTGGTGTGCGTGAGCACGGAGCGCGGCAGCGTCTCGTTGATCGATCGATTGAGCACGTCGCGGAGCGGCTCCTTCCGCTGCTTCTTCAGGTTCTCGCGCACGCGATCGAAGATGATGATCGTGTCGTTGAGCGAGTAGCCGATCACCGTCAGGATGGCGGCAACGACGGTCAGCGAGATCTCGAGGTGCATCATCGCGAGAAACGCCAGCGTCGTCAGGATGTCGTGCATCGTGGCGACCGTCGCCGCGACGCCGAACCGCCACTCGAACCGGAACGCGAGGTAGATGAGCGTGACGACGAACGAGATCAGGATCGCGGTGATCGCCTTGGTGCGGAGCTCCGACCCGACGCGCGGGCCGATGGACTGCGCCTGCGCGACGTGCACCGGATTGTCGGGCAGCTTGGTCTGGAGCACGCGGATGATCGCGGCGCCGGCGCTGTCCGCGTTCTGCGCGGCGGCAACGCCGGGCTTGAGCGGCACCTTGATCATGTAGGAGCGCGTCGTGCCGAACGTCGTGACCTCGGCGCCCTTGTAGCCCGCTTCGTCGACCGCGCCGCGGACGACGTCCGCCGGCGCGTCCTTGGCGAAGCCGAGCTGCACCGCGGAGCCGCCGAGGAACTCGACGCTCTCGTTGAGGGCGTAGCCGGTGCGCGCCTTGTGGTAGCCGAGGAGCACCATGCCGAGCACGATGAACGCGATCGTCGCGATGACCGCGGTCTTCCAGTGCTTGACGAAATCGAGCTTGGTGTCGTGAAGAATGCGCAGCATGATGATTCCTTAGATGCTCAGCGTCTGGGCGCCGCGCGAGCGGTTGAGCCAGAGCATGTAGAACGTCCGCACCACGAAGACCGAGGTGACGAGCGAGGCGACGATACCGGCGATCAGCGTAACGGCGAAGCCCTTCACGGGGCCGGTGCCGTACTGGTACAGCACGGCGGCCGTGAGGATGGTGGAGACGTTCGAGTCGACGATGGCGGGCATCGCGTGCCGGAAGCCCTCGTCGATGGAGGTGCGGACCGTCTTGCCGCGAGCGAGCTCTTCTCGGATGCGCTCGAAGATCAGCACGTTCGCGTCCACCGCCATGCCGATCGACAGCACGAAGCCGGCGAGGCCGGGCAACGTGAGCGTGGCATCGAAGCCGGCGAGCGCAGCGAGCGTGTAGAGCACGTAGAGGATCAGGCCGCCCACGGCCAGCATGCCCGAGAAGCGGTAGTAGCCGAGCATGATGAGGACGACGAGCGCCACGGCGATGATGCCGGCCGTGATGCCCTTGTGAATCGAGTCGGTGCCGAGGCTGGGGCCGATGACGTTGGACTGCGCGACGCGGAGCGGCACGGGAAGCGCACCGGCCCGGAGGACGAGCGCAAGATCCTGCGCCGCGGCGAGGCCCTTGCCGCCCATCGTGATCTGGCCGCGCGTCCCGATCGCGCTCTGGATGACCGGCGGCCGCCCCATGACGCGGCCGTCGAGCACGATCGCCATGTAGTCGCCGACGTGCTTGCCGGTCTCGTTGCGGAAGCGGCGCCCACCTTCGTTGTCCAGCGTGAATTCGACGACGGTGCCGTCGAGCTGACTCTGGTTGGGCTGGGCGTCGTTCACATGGTCGCCCGTCATGATCGCCTTCGCGTCCGTCAGATACCAGGCGCGATACGTCTTCCCGCCCAGCACGGTCGTGTCCGTGCTCGGGAGGAACGTCTTGCCCGGCGGGAGCGCCGAGAGCACCACCGAATCGGCGAGATATTTCTTTAGCGTATTCTCATTATCGAGCGATACGTAGAATTCGCCCGGCATGCCGCCCTGCTGCAGCAGGCTCGAGAACGCACCGCCCGGCTGGGCCTTGGCCGTGTCGGCGGCCGCGGCGGTCGAATCCTTCTTCGTGGCCGCCGAGGCGACCGCCTTCGCCGAATCCGGCTTCTTGCTGGTGTCGGCGGTCTTGAGCAGACCCTGAATCCCCTTCTCCGTCGAGGCGGGAGCCGCCGCACCACCGGTCGCACCAGCCGGGGTCAACCCGCGCTGCTTGACCACCTGATCGAGCCGGCCAAGATCACGCTCGAGCGCCTGCGTCTTGTCGGTGATCTTGAACTCGAGGAACGCCTGCTCCTCGACGAGCTGGCGCGCGCGCGCCTCGTCCTGGATGCCCGGGATCTGCACGACGATGCGATTGTCGCCTTCCTTGGCGACCTGCGACTCCGAGACGCCGAAGCCGTCCATACGCGTGCGGACCGTCTTCAGCGCGCGCTCGATCGCGTCCGCCTTCTTGTTGGCGGGGATCGCCTGCTTCGAGTCGTCGACCTCGAGCGCGAGGTACGTGCCGCCCTCGAGATCGAGCCCCGGCTTGAGCGGGACGTGCCGCGACGTCACGTCGTGCAGCAGCCCATCGGAACCACGAACCTGCGTGGTGACGTTTCGCGGGAACAGCGCCCAGATCGACAGCGCACAGAGGGCGACGATGGTCAGTACGCGATACTTCAGGGGCATACGACTGCGGGAAGGAGGTAGGGGTCTTTCGGAGAACCTATAACGTTAACTGGCTCTTACGCTTGGGTCAACGCGAGCCGCGCGTCCTCGGCGTCCCGGCCAAGCTGAGCCACGAGCGCGTCGACACCGTCGAAGCGCATGACGTCTCGTAGACGACGAATGAACTCCACGGAAACGGATTCGCCATACCAATCGCCGGCCGTATCGAAGAGGTGCACTTCCAGCTCGCGGCCGAACTCGCCGAAGGTCGGGCGTCCGCCGAGATTCATCATGCCGCCGAACGAGCCGCGTGCGGTCTGCGCGCGCACCGCGTATACCCCGTCCGGCGGGAGAAGTTTGCGATCGGACGGGAGCTGCACGTTCAGCGTCGGGTAGCCGAGTGCGCGACCACGCTGGCTGCCGTGTCCGACCACGCCGCGAAATCCATAGTGGCGACCGAGTCCGCGACGCGCCCGCTCGAGATCACCGTGCGCGACGGCGCTCCGCACCGCGCTCGACGAAACGGGCGTTCCGCTCGGGTCGAGCATCGCGGGCACGACGTGCACGTCGAAGTCGAGGCGGCGGCCGAGCGTACTCAGGAGATTCGCGTCGCCCTGGCGTCCGCGTCCGAGTCCGTGGTCGAAGCCGATGACGAGCTCGCGAACGTGGTAGCGTTCCAGCAGCAGCTCGGTGACGAACGATTCGGCGCTGTAGTGCGACAGCGTGGTCGTGAACGGGAGGACGACGACCGTGAGCGGTCCGCTGTCGACGAGCGCGTCGAGCTGCTCCTCGCCCGGGGTCAGGAGCATGGGCGCGGCGGGCGGGTTCACGACCTCGAGGGGATGCGGCCGGAACGTGACCAGCACCGGCGTGAGTCCGGTCGCGGTGCCGCGGTCGCGCAGTACGCGAAGAATGTCTCGATGCCCGAGATGCACGCCGTCGAACGTGCCGACCGTGAGCACCGACCCGCCGGCGAGCTGCGGAAGTCCGGCCGACTCAGACATCGCGCAGCACCAATCGCGGCCGCAGCTCACCTTCCTCGCGCTCGGCGATCGCGACGAGAGTCCCGTCGGAATCGACCAGCGCCACGCGCGCCTCGTCGCCGTCCGCGGCAATCGGATTACCGTGGACCACACGACCGAGCTCGACGCCCGAGAGTGTTCGGGCGGGCATGGATGGGATCGCACAGCGCGGCGGACGAACGGCGAAGTCGCCGCTCTTGAGGCGATCCACCGTTGCCGCTTCGTCCACGCTGAACGCGCCGGCCCGGATGCGCCGCAATGCGGAGAGATGAGCGGCACTGGCCGCCAGTCGGCCGAGGTCGCGTGCGAGCGCGCGGATGTACGTGCCGCCGCTGCAGGTGATGCGTGCGTGCAGGGAGTCGGCGTCCCAGCGAACGTCGTCCCAGCCGTGAACCGTGATCGTCGCCGGCGCGAGCTCAACGGCGTCACCGCGCCGCGCCGCCGCGTAGGCCCGCACACCGGCGACTTTCTTCGCGGAATATGCGGGCGGCATCTGCTCGATGGTCCCGGTGAGACACGCGATCGCGTCGGCGACGCACGCCCGGTCGGGCAGCGGCGCCTCGCGCGTGACCTCGCCCGTTGCGTCGTCGGTGTCAGTCTCCTTACCGAAGCGGACGGCCGCGTCGTAGACCTTGGGCTCGCCGTCGACGTACGGAATGAGTCGCGTTGCGCGACCAATCAGCACCACGAGGAGCCCGGTCGCGAACGGGTCGAGCGTGCCGGTGTGGCCGACGCGCCGCGCGCGCACCGCGCGTCGGACGATCGCGACGACGTCGTGCGACGTGAGGCCGGCCGGCTTGTCGACGAGCAGCAGGCCGCCCGCGTCAGTCGTCGAGGTCTCCATCGGCGGGCGGATGCCCTTCCTTGATCTGTGACAGCAGCGTCTCGATGCGCGCCGCGCGCGCGATGCTCTCATCGGGCAGAAACGTGATCTCGGGCGCGAGCCGCAGGCGGAGCGCGCGGCCGACCCGGGAGCGAAGGTGGCTCGCCACGCTCGCGAGCCCCTCGAACGTCGCGGCGCGCTCGGCGTCGCTGCCCATCACGCTCACGAACACTTTCGCGTGGCGCAGGTCGCGCGTGACTTCGGCGCCGGTGACCGTGGTGAGGCGCGAGATCCGCGGATCCTTCGCCTCTTCGGCGAGGAAGGTCGCGACCTCCTCACGAATCGCCTCCGCCACGCGGTCGGCGCGGCGATTGTCGCTGGGCATGAACCGCCCTCAGCTCGCCGACGTCGACTCGAGCGTCCGCGCGACCTCTTCCGTGCGGTAGCATTCGATCACGTCGCCGACCTTGATGTCGTTGAAGTTCTCGACGCCGATGCCGCACTCGAAGCCCTCGCGCACCTCGCGCACATCGTCCTTGAATCGCTTGAGCGACGCGAGCACGCCGTCGAAGATCTCGACGCCGTCGCGAATCACGCGCACGCGACCCTGCCGGTTGATGATGCCGCTCCGCACCGAGCAGCCGGCAATCGTGCCGATGCGCGAGATCTTGAAGACCTCGCGGACCTCGGCTTCGCCGAGCACCACCTCGCGCTCCTCGGGCCGCAGCATGCCTTCCATCGCGGCGCGCACGTCGTTGACCGCCTCGTAGATGATGCGGTACAGCTTGATGTCGACGCCCTCGCGCTCGGCCGCGTTGCGCGCGTTGTTGTCCGGACGCACGTGGAAGCCGATGATGATCGCCCCCGACGCCTTGGCGAGCAGAATGTCGCTCTCCGTGATCGCGCCGACGCCGCGGTGCACGATCTCGACCTGCACCTCGGGCGTGGACAGGCGCCCCAGCGCGTCGGCGAGTGCTTCCGCCGGACCGCCCTGGTCCGCCTTGATGAGGATGCGGAGCGTGCGCGTTTCGCCCGAGGCGGCCTGCGCCATGAAGTCCTCGAGCGTGACGCCGCCGCGCGTGCCCCGCCGGCTCTTCGCCTCGCGGTCGAGCCGCTCGCGCCGCTGCGCGACCTCGCGCGCCGCGGAGGCGTCTTCGACGACGAGCAGCTGATCGCCGGCCATCGGCACACCCGTGAAGCCGAGCACCTGAACCGGTATCGCCGGCCCGGCGGACTTCACGTTCTTGCCACGCTCGTCGAGCAGCGCGCGCACGCGGCCGGAGTACATGCCGCAAATGAAGTCGTCGCCGACCTTGAGCGTCCCGTTCTGCACGAGCACCGTGGCGACCGGACCCTTGCCCGGGTCGAGCTGCGCCTCGACGACCGTGCCGGTCGCGCGCTTGTTCGGATTCGCCTTGAGGTCGAGGATCTCGGACTGGAGCAGCACCTGCTCCAGGAGCTGATCCACGTTGGTGCCCTTCTTCGCCGAAATCTCGGTGGCGAGCGTCGTGCCGCCGTACTCCTCGAGCACGACGTTGTGCTGCAGCAGCTCCTGCTTGACCTTGTTCGGGTTCGCCTGCGGCAGATCGATCTTGTTGATCGCGACGATCAGCGGCACGCCGGCGTTCTTGGCGTGCGAGATCGCCTCGATCGTCTGCGGCATGACCGAGTCGTCCGCCGCGACGACGAGCACGACGATATCCGTCACCTGCGCGCCGCGGGCGCGCATGGCGGTGAACGCCTCGTGGCCCGGGGTGTCGAGGAACGTGAGGTTCTTGCCGCTGGGCAGCGAGACGTGGTACGCACCGATGTGCTGCGTGATGCCGCCGGCCTCGCCCGCCACGACGTTCGCGTGACGGATGTAGTCGAGCAGCGACGTCTTGCCGTGGTCGACGTGACCCATGATGGTCACGACCGGCGGACGCGTCTTGAGGTCTTCCGGCTTGTCGGCTTCCGCCGCGACGCCGGCTTCCTCGGCCTGGTATTCGTCTTCGCGAACCGCCTGGAAACCAAATTCGCCCGCGATGAGCTCGATCTGATCGAAGTCGAGCCGCTGGTTGATGGTGACCATCAAGCCGAGATTCTTGAACGCGAACGCCACGATCTCGGTTGCCGGCACCTTCAGGATCTGCGCAAGCTCGCTGACGGTGATGAACTCGTTGACGCGAACGGTCTTCCGCTCGCGCTCGGCCTCGGCGGCGCGTGCGGCCTCGAGCTCCTCGCGCGAGCCGCGGCGGAGATCGCTCGCGGTACGGCGCGACGGAGCACCGCGGAGCGCGGCCATCGTCTTGGAGATGTTCGCATCCACCGCTTCCTGATCGACCGCACCGCGCTTGCCCTTCTTGCGACGCCCGCCCCGATCGGCGACACCGCTGGGAGCGCCGCCGCCGCCACCCGCACCACCGCCGGGCGCACCACCGGGCCGACGATCGTCGCGGCGACCACCGCCCGGGCCACCGCCAGGAGCGGCAGAGGCAATCGGACGCGGCGGGAATCCACCGCTGCTCGCCACGGGACGCGGGCGCGGTGCGCCCGGCGTGATCGGACGGGGGCGCGGCCGCTCGGGTGCAGCCGTGCCGCCATGTGACACGGGCGCCGGACGCGGCGCCTCGGCCTGCGGGGCCGGGGCACGCGACGCCTCCATCTGCTGCTGCTCCGCAGCGCGTGCATCGCGCTCGGCCTGCGCGGCGGCTTCGGCGGCCGCTGCGGCGGCTTCCTGCGCGCGCAGCGCTTCGATGCGCTCGGCTTCCTGCCGTGCGGCCTCGGCGGCCGCGGCTTCCTGGCGTGCAGCTTCGGCGGCTGCGGCTTCGGCGGCCGCGGCGGCCGCGGCGG
>DASZUN010000079.1:0-13161 GCA_035547615.1 Gemmatimonadaceae bacterium
CCACACGATCGGCCTGCAGCACGACCAGATCGGCAGCTCGACCTATCCCGCCGACAGCGTACGCAGCGCGACGTGGGTCGCGAAGATGGGCTCGAGCCCGAGCATCATGGACTACTCGCGCATGAACTACGTGGCGCAGCCCGAGGATCACATCCCGCTGCAGTACATGATCCCGCGCGTCGGTCCGTGGGACAAGTACACGATCATGTGGGGCTACAAGCCGATTCCGGGCGCGAACTCGACGGAAGCCGAGATCCCGACGCTCGAGAAGTGGACGGAGATGGGCGACAGCATCCCGTGGTATCGCTTCTCGGTGAACAACGCGTTCGGCCAGTACGGCACGCTGAACGAAGCGGTGGGCGACGCCAACCCGGTGAAGTCGACGGGGCTCGGCTTCAAGAACATCGCGCGCGTCATGAACTACGTGCCGAGCACGGGCACCCAGCCGATGCGCGACAACGAGCTCCTGTTGAACCTGTACAACCGTGTGGTCGGCCAGTGGGCGACGGAAGCCGGCCACGTGGTGACGGTGATCGGCGGCGGCACGGTGCACTACAAGTCGGGGAGCGAGACGGGCCCGGTGTACGTGCCGACGACGCGCGCCGAGCAGAAGGCGGCAATCAAGTTCTTGAATGACAGTGTGTTCAAGACGCCCACGTACCTGATCCGGCCGGACATCGAGGCCCGGACGGAGGCGCCGGCGATGATCACGCGCATCAACGGTGCGCAGCAGCGCGTGCTGACCTCCCTGTTCCAGGACGCGCGGCTCAACCGCCTGCTGGACGAGGAAGCGACGGCGAAGAGCGATGCGTACGCGCTGACCGACATGCTCGGCGATCTGAATCGCGGCCTGTGGTCGGAGATCTACACCGGCGCGCCGCGGATCGACGCCTACCGTCGCGCGCTGCAGGATGACTATCTGCACATCATCGACGAGAAGCTCAACCCGCCCGCGTCGAACGGCGCGGCGGCGGGCGGCGGCCGTGGCGGCTTCGGCTTCCCCGCGGCGCCGCTGTCGGACGATGCGAAGTCGGAGCTGCGCGGCAGCCTGATCTCGCTGCGTTCGGCGATTCGCGGCGCGATCGCGAAGTCCGCCGACGCGCAGACGCGCGATCATCTGCAGGCAGCGGATTACCGGATCGGCGAGATTCTCGACCCGAAGAAGTAGCCGGCGCGAGCTGGGTGCAGTAACTGCATTTTACCGCGGAGGTCGCGGAGGACGCAGAGTGAACAACTCAAAAGGCACGTGGGGAATCAGAACTCCCACGTGCCTTTTGTTTTCCTCCGCGTCCTCTGCGGCCTCTGCGGTTCAATGATGCCGCGGCGCGAGATTCCGTCCCTACGTCGTCGGCCGCCGGTGCAGCTCGTCGGCGCCGAGCTCCCGCAGATCGGCGACCTTCGGCGGCTCGCGGGTGATCATCGCCTTCGCGACCTGGAAGAGCACGAGCGGCATCGGGCGGTCGTTCTTCGAGTAGACGACACTGTCCGCTTCGACCAGGATGAGCGCGATGCGCGGATCGTGCGGGCCGCCGTCGCGCTTGCCGTCGCCCTCGTCGCCGAGCCAGGCCTTCCAGTCCGCCGAATAGAGGCCGTCGATCAGATCGCGATCGCGCGAGAGGATCGCGCGCCCGCTGAGGCTGACCCACTCGCGCGTGCGATCCTTGTAGTACGCCACGTTCACGTGCGGGTCGAGCGCGAGCTCCTCGAACGTCTCGCTCTCCATGTTCGTCATGAACCAGAGATCGGTGCCCGCGGTGCGCCGCTGGGTCTGCATGGGCCGCGCGATGAGGCTTCCATCGGCGCGGCGCGTCGTGAGCATCGCCACTTCGATCCCGTCGATCAGGTCGTAGAGATCGTCCAGCTTCTTCTCGAGCGGGACTTCGTTGTCGCGATTCTTGTCGGCTGCATCAGTCATAGTGCCGACGCAGCCGTGCAGTCTCCATGCCGCTACTTCATGGCGACCACGACTTTCGCGACCTCCTCCGCATGGCCGTTCGGATCGACGTCCTCGAAGACGTGCGCGATCTTGCCGCGCGCGTCGATCACGAACGTCGTGCGCGCGTTGCCCCAATACTTGCGCCCCCAGAACGTCTTCTCCTGCCACACGCCGAACGACTCGGCGATCGCGTGATCGGTGTCCGCGATCAGCGTCATGGGGAGATCGTACTTCTTCTTGAAGTTCCGGTGCTTGCGCCAGGTATCCGGGCTCACGCCGATCACTTTCGCATCGAGTCCCTCGAACCGAGGGAAGGCGTCTCGGAACGAGACGGCCTCGATGGTTCACCCGGGGGTGTCGTCCTTCGGGTAGAAGAACAACACCACGTTGTGGCCGCGCAGCTCCGAGAGCGTGATCGTCTCGTTCGCGTCCGTGAGCCCGGTGAAATCGGGCGCCTTCCTGCCGACTTTGGGAATCACAGCTTCTCCCCGCCGATGAGCGCTGCCATGATCGCTTTCTGAATGTGCAGCCGGTTCTCGGCTTCGTCCCACACCTTGCTCTGCGGCCCCTCGAGCACTTCGTCCAGCACTTCCTCGCCACGATGCGCCGGCAAGCAATGGAGGAAGATCGCCTTCTTGTCGGCGCGCTTCATCAGCTCGGGGCTCACCGTGAAGCCGGCGAAGGCACGCTCGCGCTCCTTCTGCTCCTGCTCCTGTCCCATCGACGCCCAGACATCCGTGTTCACCACCGTGGCGCCCGCCGCGGCCTCCATCGGATCGCGCACGACCTTCACGTTCGCCGCCTTCTGCGCACGCTCGAGCAGATGGTCCGCCGGTTCATAGCCCGCGGGGCACGCGATCGTGAGATCGAAGCCGAAGCGGTACGCGGCGTTGATCCACGAGTTCGCCATGTTGTTGCCGTCACCGATCCACGCGTACTTCTGCTTGGTGATGTCGCCCAAGTGCTGGCGCACCGTGAGCAGGTCGGCGAGGATCTGGCAGGGGTGACAGAGATCCGTGAGCCCGTTGATCACCGGCACGTCCGCGTACTTCGCCAGCTCCTCGATGTCCTGGTGTGCGAACGTGCGGATCATGATCCCGTCGACGTAGCGCGACAGCACGCGCGCCGTGTCGGCGATCGGTTCGCCGCGCCCGAGCTGCACGTCGCGCGGAGACAGAAACAGCGCATGGCCCCCGAGCTGGTACGTGCCGACCTCGAATGACACGCGGGTGCGCGTCGACGATTTCATGAAGATCATCGCCAGCGATTTGCCGGCGAGCGGCTTCTTGTCGTACTTGCCGTCGCGCATGCGCTCGGCGAGCTCGAACAGGGAGAACAGCTCGTCGCGGGAGAAATCGGGGATGGCGAGAAAGTCCGTGGGCATGGTTATGCGGTCATTCCGAACGAAGTGAGGAATCTATTGTGATCGCGTGAGTGGCCGGCATTGCGGTATGGACGCAAGATCCCTCGCTGCGCTCGGGATGACGTCAAGCTATAGAATGTACTTCCGCAGGTCCTCGTCCTCCACGATCGCCTTCAGCCGCTCGCGCACGGCCGCCGCGTCGATCGTGATCGCGGTCGTCCCGCGGTCCGGGAGATCGAAGAGCACGTCCTCGAGCAGCGTGGTCATGACCGTGTGCAGCCGGCGCGCGCCGATGTTCTCCATGCGCTCGTTGACCTGCGCCGCGATCCGGGCGATCTCCGCGATGCCGTCCGCGGTGAACGCGAGCGACGCGCCGTCGGCTTCGACGAGCGCCGCGTACTGCTTGGTGAGCGCATTCTCGGGTTCGGTCATGATCCGGATGAAGTCCTGCTCGGTGAGCGCCTTGAGCTCCACCCGGATCGGGAAGCGGCCCTGCAGCTCGGGAATCAGGTCGCTCGGCTTGGATACGTGAAACGCGCCGGCGGCCACGAAGAGCACGTGGTCCGTCTTCACGAGACCGTACTTCGTCTGCACGTTCGAGCCTTCCACGATCGGCAGCAGGTCGCGCTGCACGCCCTCGCGCGACACGTCCGGGCCACCGGCCTGCCCGCGCTCGCCCGCGATCTTGTCGATCTCGTCGAGGAAGATGATCCCGAGCTTCTCCACACGCTCGAGGGCGTCGGCGGTGACATCCTCGAGATCGATCAACTTCTCGAGCTCCTGCTCGAACAGGATCCGCCGCGCCTCGGACACCTTGACCGTGCGCTTTTTCTTGCGCTTGGGCATCATCTCCTTGAGCATGTCGGAGATGTTGTCCATGCCCTCGGGCGCGCCCTGCGACGCGAGCACGTCGAACATCGGCATCGAGGCTGGGGTGACTTCGACCTCGACCTCGCGATCCTCGAGCTGCCCGTCGAGCAGCAGTTGGCGGAGCTTGTCGCGCGTGCGCTTGTACCGCTCCTGCGCGGGATCCGGCGTGCTCTCCTTGGTCACCGCGCCCGAACCGGACACCAGGAACACGCCGAGCGCATCTTCGGGCGACGATTTCGGGGTCGCCTCGGCGGCCGGCTTCTCCGCCGCGGGCGGGGGCAGCAGCAGATCGAGCAGCCGCTCGTCCACGCGCTCGTGCGCGAGATCCTCGACCTCGGACTCGCGCTCGCTCCGCACCATGTCGATGGCGCTCTCCACGAGATCGCGCACCATCGACTCGACATCGCGGCCGACGTAGCCGACCTCGGTGAATTTGGACGCCTCGACCTTGATGAACGGGGCGCCGGCGAGCTTGGCGAGCCGGCGGGCGATCTCCGTCTTCCCCACCCCGGTCGGCCCGATGAGGATGATGTTGTTCGGCGAGATCTCCTCGCGAATCGCTTCCGGCGCGCGCTGGCGGCGCCAGCGGTTCCGGAGCGCGATCGCGACGGCCTTCTTCGCGTCAGCCTGGCCGACGATGTAGCGATCCAGCTCCGCGGCAATCTGCCGCGGGGTCAGATCGGCCAGCTTGGCGAGGGCTTGTTGGGTACGATTGGAGGGCATATGTGTTTGTCCATCGTTCGTGCTCCGTGGTCCGTGGGTTGCCCACCACGGACCACGGACCACCGACTACGGACTAGTTTCTAGGACTGTAATATTAGTATTAGTATAGATGCAGATCTCGCCCGCGATGTGCATCGCGCGCTTCACGATCTCCGCCGCCTCGAGCTGCGTCGAGTCGGCGAGCGCCCGGGCGGCGGCGAGCGCGTAGGAGCCGCCCGATCCGATCGCCAGAATGCCGTCGTCGGGCTCGATCAGCTCGCCCGTGCCGGACAGGATGAAGCCGTGGTCCTTGTCGGCCACGATCAGCAGCGCCTCGAGCCGCCGCAGCACGCGGTCGCTCCGCCATTCCTTGGCGAGCTCCACCGCGGCCCGCGGCAGGTTGCCCGGGTACCGCACCAGCTTCTCCTCGAACTTCTCGAACAGCGTCATTGCGTCGGCCGCCGCGCCGGCGAACCCGGCGACGATCTTGCCGCCGTGCAACACGCGCACCTTCTGCGCGTGCGACTTCATCACGGTCTCGCCGACCGTGACCTGGCCGTCGCCGCCGATCGCGACCTTCCCGTTCCGGCGGACTGCCAGAATCGTCGTCGCTCGCATCCGAGGGAGTGGATTCGTCATCCGGAAAAGTTAGCCGGAAACGAAACGGGCGGGGGACGCAGGTGCGTCCTCCGCCCGTCCATCAGCGTAGCCAGCCGAACCGTCGCGTGGCCGATCGCTATCGCGGCGCCTGGCTCGCGTCGTCGCGCCGGCGGAGCGCGCCGCGGTTCGAGATCGCGTGTCCCAGGTAGTGCCAGTTCAGGAGTGCGCCGTACAGGAGCAGCACGCTCCCGGCGATCACCGCCACCACGGAGTAGCTCCAGGTGTCCCGGCCGATGAACGCCGCGCCCATGCACAGCACGCCCAGGCCGATCGCCGCCTCGCCCCCGCGATGCCGCTCGATGCGCGGCCGGCGCCGACGCTCGCGCTTCACGATGATCTCGTCGGGCGTCCACGCGTCGACCACGAGGCCGAGGCCCACGAGGCAGACCAGGACGCCGAAGATCAGGGGAATGAGCTCTATGCGCATGCCGGGGAGGTTCGAAGTGACCCCAGCCATGAAGGCACGATCCGGGCCGTGCTGCTACGCCCGCGGATGGGCCTTCTGATACACCTGTTTGAGCCGCTCGACGCTCGTGTGCGTGTAGATCTGCGTCGTCGAGATCGAGGCGTGACCGAGCAGCTCCTGCACCGCACGGAGGTCCGCGCCGGCATCGAGCAGGTGGGTCGCGAAGCTGTGGCGGAGCGAGTGCACGCTGAGCCCGGCGTCCTCGTCGATCTGCTTCAGGAAGTTGGTCACCGCCTTCTGCACCGCGCGCACGCCGACGCGCTTGCCGGTCCTCGCCAGAAACACCGCCGTGCGATCGGCCTTCGTCCCGAGCCCGCGCAGCAGCTCGTCGCGCTTCGCCTCGTAGTTCCGCAGCGCAAGGATGGCGTGATCCCCGATCGGGATGATGCGCTCCTTCCGGCCCTTCCCCCGCACCTTCACCTGCTGCGTGATCATGTCGAGATCGCCGCGGTTGAGCCCTTGCAGCTCCGACAACCGCATGCCCGTCGAATAGAAGAGCTCGAGGATCGCGAGGTTGCGCACGTCGGTGAAATTGCCCTCCCACGCCCGCACTTCCGCCATCTGGAACAGGAGATCGATCTGCGCGCGATCGAGGTAGCCCGGCAGGTGCTTGTCGAGCCGCGGCGCACCGACGGCGCGCGCGGGATTCGCCTCCACGAGCTCGTTGCGATGGAGGTAGCGGTAGAAGCTCCGCACCGCGGACAGCGTGCGCGCCATCGACCGCTTGGCGAGCCCGCGCTTGGCGAGCTGCCCGAGGAAGCCGCGCATCGCCAGCCGGTCCACGCCCTGCCAGCTCCACGACGCGCCGCCGTAGTACCGATTGAGATACTCGACGAACTCGCCGAGGTCGCGCCCGTACGCGCGCACGGTGTTGGGCGACATGTCGCGTTCCTTCGCGAGGTGCTCGAGATAATCGGCGACCTCGTTCGGCAACGGCGGCCCGTGACGATCGGCGTCGCTCACGCGATCTCCCGCGCCCAGTTTTCCATCGCCGCGAGCGCGCGCGCCGCGAGCTGTTCGCGCTTCTGCTTCTTGTCCTTCATGCGCACCGGCAGCTCGTCCAGCAGGCCGAAGTTCGCGTTCATCGGCTGAAAGTGCTTCGGTTCCGCTTCGCGCAGATAGCGGTACAGCGCACCGAGCATCGTGGTCGGCGGTGGAAGCTCGGCAGGTTGCCCGCGGAGCAGGCGCGACATGTTGATCCCGGCCAGGAGACCCGTCGCCGTGCTCTCCGTGTAGCCCTCCACGCCGGTGAGCTGGCCGGCAAACAACGTCGTCGGTTGATCGCGCAGCCCAAGCGTGGGCGAGAGCGACAGCGGCGCGTTCACGTACGAGTTCCGGTGAATCGAACCGAAGCGCAGGAATTCCGCGTGCTCGAGTCCCGGGATCATGCGCAGCACCTTCTGCTGCTCGCCGGTGCGCATCCGCGTCTGAAAGCCGACCAGGTTCCACATCCGGCCGTCACGGTCCTCCATGCGGAGCTGCGCGATCGCGTAAGCCTGTCGCGCGGTCCGCGGATCGATGAGCCCCACGGGCTTCATCGGCCCGAAGCGGAGCGTATCGCGGCCGCGCTTCGCCATCTCCTCGACGGGCATGCACCCCTCGAAGTACGGAATCGGATCGAACGCCTGCCCCGCGTACTGGTCGGCCGCGCCGAGCGCGTCGAGGAACGCGTCGTACTGCTCGCGCGTGAACGGGCAGTTGACGTACGCGCCCTCCTCGCCGGCGTCGGCCATGGTTTCCTTGCCGTAGCGCGACGCGCGAAACGCGATGGAGAAATCGATCGAATCGCCGGCGATGATCGGCGCGATCGCGTCGTAGAACGCGAGCGAATCCACGCCAAGCCGCTCCTGGATCGCACGAGTCAACGCGTCCGAGGTCAGCGGGCCGCTGGCGACGATGCCGGGATTCGGGAGTTCGGTGACCTCGCCGCGCTCGATCGTGATGTTCGGGTGGCCCGCCACACGCTCGTGTACCGCGCGCGCGAAGTGCTCGCGATCGACCGTAAGCGCGCTGCCGCCGGGCACGCGCGCCGCATCCGCGCACTCGAGCACCATCGAGCCGAGCACACGCATCTCGGCCTTGAGGAGCCCGTGCGCGTTCGACGTCTCGGTGCTCTTGAACGTGTTGGAGCACACCAGCTCGGCGAGACGATCGGTCTTGTGCGCCGGCGTGCCGCGCACGGGGCGCATCTCGTGGAGCACGACGGCATGGCCTCGCTCGGCGAGCTGCCAGGCGGCCTCGCTGCCCGCGAGGCCGCCGCCGATCACGTGAACGGGAGAGCGGAGCGACGTATCCACGCTCCCAAGCTAACGACCGGTCAGCCCGCGAGGGCCTCCTCGGGCGTGTCCTCGGTCTTGGGCGCGTCCCACTCGTTGCCGCATTTCAAGCATTTTCTAAAGTCGCCGCGCGCCTTCGTGAACTTCATCTCCGCGCCGATGTACCCGCACTCCGGGCACTTCTCGGCGACGGGCTTGTTCCAGGCGACGAAGTCGCAGTCCTCGTTGGAGCAGGCGTAGAACGCCGTGCCGCGCTTGCGCGAGCGGCGCTCGACCAGCTCGCCACCGTCCTTGGGACAGAACACGCCTGTGGGCATCGAGCGCGTCCCGCGGCACTTGGGGAACGTGCTGCAGCCGAGGAACTGGCCGCTCCGCCCCTGGCGAATGACCATGGGCGCGCCGCAGAGGTGGCACTTGTACTCGGTCATCACGGGCTTGGCCTTCTCGCCCTTGATCGGCCGCGTGTACTTGCAGTTCTTGGGGTGGTTCTCGCAGGCGAGGAACGGCCCGAAGAATCCGCCGCGCGGTTCGAGCTTGCCGCCACAATCCGGGCAGCGCAGCTCAGCCACCTGCGACAGGTCGTACGCTTCGGCGATCAGCGCGCCGGCGTCGACCTTGTTCAGGCGCGCCGAGAACGGCTTGTAGAAATCCTTGAGGACTTTCTGCCAGCCGAGATCGCCTTCCTCGACCTTGTCGAGCTCCTCCTCCATCTCCGACGTGAAGCCCACGTTGAAGATGTCCGGGAACTGCTTGACCATCACCTTCTCCACGGACTCGCCGAGCTCCGTGGGGAAGAAGCGGCGCTGGTTGAGCTCCACGTACCGGCGATCGGCGAGCACCGAGATGATCGATGCGTACGTCGACGGGCGGCCGATGCCGAGTCGCTCCAGCTCCTTCACGAGGCTCGCCTCCGAGAAGCGCGGCGGCGGCTCGGTGAAGTGCTGGCTGGGCGTGATGCCCTTGCACGGCACGCGCTCGCCGACCTCGATCACCGGCAGCGCCTGCTCGTCTTCCAACGCCTTGCTGTCGCCCTCCTCGCGCGCTTCGCGATAGAGCGCGAGGAAGCCCTGGAACTTCACGATCGAGCCCGTGGCGCGGAACAGATAGCTGCGGCGGCCGATGTCCGGCTGCACGCTCGACGGAATGTCGAAGTCGACGGTGGTCGTGTCGAACACCGCCGGCGCCATCTGCGACGCCATGAACCGCTGCCAGACGAGCTGATAGAGCTTGAACTGGTCGGCGGAGAGGAACTTCTTCACCTCGTCCGGACGGCGCGTGGGATCCGTGGGGCGGATCGCCTCGTGCGCGTCTTGAGTATTCTTTGATTTGCCGTCGCCGTACAGCTGCGGCGTCTTGCACACGAACTCCTCGCCGAACAGCGTGCGCAGATACTCGCGCGCCTGCCCCGCGGCGCTCTCGGCGACGCGCGTGGAGTCCGTACGCATGTACGTGATGAGGCCGACCGCGCCCTCGTTCCCCAGCTCGATGCCCTCGTAGAGATCCTGCGCCACGCGCATCGTGCGCTTGGAGCCGAACGAGAGCTTCTTCGCCGCTTCCTGCTGGAGCGTGGACGTGGTGAACGGCGCCGAGGGGTTCTTGCGCCGCTCGCGGCGCTTGACCTCGGTGACGTCGAACGTGCTGCGGCCCTTCAGGTCGTTGAGGATGCGATCCGCTTCCGCCTGATTGGGGATCTCCGCCTTCTTGCCGTCGATGTGATGCAGCTTCGCCGTGAACTGCTGTCCGTCCTTCTCGAGCAGCGCTTCCACGGTCCAGTACTCGACCGGCTTGAACGCGCGGATCTCGCGCTCGCGCTCGACGATGAGCCGGAGCGCCACCGTCTGCACGCGGCCGGCGGAAAGGCCCTTCTTGACCGTCTTCCAGAGCACCGGCGACGCCTTGTAGCCCACGAGGCGATCGAGCACGCGGCGCGCCTGCTGCGCCTCGACCTTCTTGTTGTCGATCGTGCCCGCGTTCTGGATGGCGCGCTGCACGGCGTCCTTCGTGATCTCGTGGAAGAGCACGCGCTTGATCGGCACGTTGAGCGCGCCGCGCTTGGGACTGATCTGCGTCGCCACGTGCGCGGCGATCGCTTCGCCCTCGCGGTCAGGGTCGGTCGCGATGAAGACTTCACGGCTTTCCTTCGCGGCGCTCTTGAGCTCCGCGATGGTTTTTTCCTTTCCCGGGATCGGCACGAGATCGGGCGTGAAGCCGTTGTCCACGTCGATGCCGAGCTTCTTCTCGGGCAGGTCCATGATGTGGCCGACCGTCGCCCGCACGCGGTAGCCGCGGCCAAGGTACTTGCCGATCGTCTTCGCCTTGGCCGGCGACTCGACGATGACGAGCGAGCTGCCGCCTGGCGTCGTGTCGGCCTCGTACGCATCGACGTCTTCGGCGACCCTGGCGCGCCCACGCCGGGCGGTCGCCTTGGTCACCGCTTTCGCCTTCGTCGCGGCCTTCTTGGTCGCGGCGCGCTTGGTGGGGGTGGCCGTCTTTCGTGTCGCCATCTCAGTGTACCGTCTGGTGTTGGTCGCCATCCTGCTGCTCGACGTACCCAGCGCCTTCCATGAGAGAGCGCAGGTCGTCGAGCGCGATGCGTCCGTCGATCTGTAGCAGTGCCCGTTCGATGATGTGCTCGAGCTCCGCCGGATTGAGCACTCCGGCGCCGCTCAATGCCAGCAAATGCCCCCAGGCTTCGGGAGCGAAACGCCCACGTTCGTGCGGGCCCAGTACGCGAAAAGTCATAGAATCCATGTCTCTGACGCTCGGACGGGACTGAAAGCAAGAAGGGGAGGATTGGCGATGCATGCAGCATCGATCCTCGCCCTGTCGTATCCGACCATTGCCGGTCGTCCAAGCGGTCGCGGAGCGTTTCCGATCCGCGAAGAACCTAACGTATTCCTACCCGCCTGCGGAGGCAAGCTCCGCAACCTTCTGTATAACCCATTGCAGGTCAAAGAGTTCCGTGTCAACAACGGCATCGGCCGCCTCGTATGCGGCCTTGCGAAGCGTGAACAAACGTTTCAATTCGCTCAGCGGATCGGGGCGTGTGAGCAGCGGCCTCATCATGCGCATCGGCCCCAGGCGCTTGAGCGCAGTCTCGGGCCGCACTTTAAGGTATATGAGCCGTCCAGGGGGACGCACCAGCGCGACGTTCTCCGGATCGGTGATCCAGCCGCCACCGGGCGCCACGATCATGTTCCCCACCAGCGTGAGCTCTTCGGTCAGCTCGCGTTCTTTCTTCCGGAAGTAGGGCTCGCCCTTCTCCGCGAAGATCTGGCCGATCGAACGCCCCTCGCGCCGTTCGATCTCGAGGTCGAGATCGAGAAACGTGCGGCCGAGCTGCTTTGCCACCACCTCCCCGATCGTCGTCTTCCCGGAGCCCGGGAGCCCGACGAGGATCACATGCGGCTTGGAAGGGTCAGCCGCCGATCCGGGATGCGACGTGCGAAAGGTAGGCGTCATAGTTCCGTTTGGTCTCGCCCAGCGAGTCACCGCCGAACTTCTCGAGGAACGCGTCCGCGAGCACGAACGCGACCATGGCTTCGGCGATCACCCCCATGGCGGGCACTGCGGTCACATCACTGCGTTCCGCCACCGCGGCGGCGGACGCGCCAGTCGCAACGTCGACTGTTCCAAGCGGACGCATGAGCGTGCTGATCGGTTTCATCGCCACGCGCACGACGAGGGGTTCTCCTGTCGTCATTCCCCCTTCGAGGCCGCCGGCGCGGTTCGTCTTGCGACGCACGTTGCCCGTGATCGTGCGCCCCGGCGCGGGCTCTATCTCGTCGTGCACGTCGGCGCCCGTCACGCGCGCCGCCTGGAAGCCCATGCCGATCTCGACGCCCTTCACCGCGGGAATCGACATGATCGCCGCGCCGATGCGTCCGTCGAGCTTCCGGTCCCATGACACGTGCGATCCGAGTCCCACGGGCAATCCATCGACGACCACCTCGCAGATGCCGCCCAGCGTGTTCCCCGCCCGCTTGATCTCATCGATGTAGGCGATCATGCGCTGCTCGGCATCCTTGTCGAGGGTGCGCAGCGGCGAGGCGTCGGAGGCCGCGTTGAGATCGTCGGGCATCGGCTCCGGGCGAACCGCGTCGATGCCGCCGAGGTGCACGAGGTGGCTGCCGACGCGCGCGCCGAACTCGTTGAGCAAACGCTTACAGATCGCCGCGGCGGCGACACGTGCCGTGGTCTCGCGCGCCGAGGCGCGCTCGAGAATGTCGCGCGCGTCGTCGCGATCGTACTTGAGAATCCCGGTCAGATCCGCGTGGCCCGGACGCACGCGCGTCACGGCGCGCTTTCGCGGATCGGGATCGCCCTCGCGCGGCGCGGGATCCATGATCTCCTGCCAGTTCTTCCAATCGCGATTGTGAATGAGCATCGCGATCGGCGATCCGAGCGTCTGGCCGGCGCGCACGCCGGAGAGAAACTCGATCGCGTCCTTCTCGATCTGCATGCGCCGCCCGCGGCCGTAGCCCTGCTGGCGCCGCGCGAGCTCGGTGTTCACGTCATCGGCCAGGAGCGGGAGTCCGGCGATCATGCCTTCGAGAACGCTGACGAGGGCGGGCCCGTGGGATTCGCCGGCGGTGGTGAAGCGGAGCATTGGCATGGCGGGAAAAATAGTCGGGTCGCTCGCTGGCTCGCGGAGCGAGCCGTAAGGTCGCTCGCGTTGCTCGCTGTAGGGTCGGCGGCGCTGCGCGCGCCTGTAGGGTGCGCGTCGGCGGCTGCGCCGGCTTGCGGTAGGGTGTAATCGACCGAGCCAATTTCGCCGTACACCCGACCGCGCGCGCGAAGCGCGTCGCGACCCTACTGCGAGGCCGCGAGGCCGTTGCTACCGTACAGCGAGCGCGGAGCGCGAGCGACCCTACACAGGCCAAGCGCG
>DASZUN010000080.1:0-14186 GCA_035547615.1 Gemmatimonadaceae bacterium
GATTTATAATGAGCGTATTGTTACGCGTACCGGCGAGCCCCCGCGACAGCGCCGCGCGCGGAAACCCGGCCATGCACACGGCCCGGATGCGCTCGGCGATGCCGGGCGCCTCGCGCTGGAGCACGGCGCGCGTGGCTTCGGGCGTCACGTCGCGCGCGCTCAGGCCCGTGCCGCCCGTCGTGAGCAGCAGATCGGCAACGCCGCGATCGCACCAATCGGTGAGCTTGCCGACGATGGCGCCGGAATCGTCGGGTACGATGCAGCGCTCGGCGAGATCGGCGCGACGCGCCTCGACCCAGGCCTCGATCGCGTCGCCCGAGGTGTCGTCGCGCTCACCCCGGGCGCCGGCGTCGGAGATCGTCAGAATGGCAACGCGCATGCGGACTCGTGCCGCGCTCGAGGACATATCCCGTCGCTCGCCCGCGGATCAGAGATGCGACGCGTCCTTGTAGAACGGCGGCTTCACGACCGTCGCGGGCACGCGCTTGCCGCGAATCTCGATCTCGAACGTGTTCCCTTCCTTGGCTTCGGACGTGGGCAGATACGCGGTGCCGATCGGGATGCCGAGCGTTGGGCTCATCGTGCCGCTGCACACGTTGCCGCTGGGCTGCCCGCTCGCCGTGAACACGGGATACCCGTGCCGCGCGATGTTGCGATCGCCGAGCGTGAAGCCGACGAGCTTCTTCGCGACGCCGTTCGCCTTCTGGTCGTCGAGCACGGGCTTGCCGACGAAATCGCCCTTCTTGAGCTTGACGAGCCAGGCGAGGTTGGCCTCGAGCGGCGTGACGGTGTCGTCGATGTCGTTGCCGTAGAGGGCCATGCCCATCTCGAGGCGCAGCGTGTCGCGCGCGCCGAGTCCGGCCGGCGTGACGTCGCCGGCGCCCATCAGCGCGTCCCACAGCCGGTCGGAGTACTGCACGTCGTGGTACAGCTCGAAGCCGTCCTCGCCGGTGTAGCCGGTGCGCGAAATGATCATCGGCATGCCGGCGACTTCGCCTTCAGCAAAGTGGTAATACTTGATCGTCGAGAGATCGGTCCTGGTGAGCGGCTGGAGGATGCCGGCCGCCTTGGGCCCCTGCAGCGCGAGGAGCCCCATGCTCTCACTGACGTTCTCGAGCTTGACGCCGAACGTGTCCGCGTGCCGCGCGATGTGGGCGAAGTCCTTGTCCACGTTCGAGGCGTTCACGACCATCATGATCTTGTCCGGAAAGCGATAGACGAGGCAGTCGTCCTCGATCGTGCCGCGCTCGTTGAGAATGGTGGAGTAGTGGACCTGCCCCAGGGCGAGCGCGGCGACGTCGTTGGTCGTCACGTAGGTGACGAAATCGACGGCGCGATCGCCGGTGATGATGAATTCGCCCATGTGCGACACGTCGAACAATCCGCATCGCTCCCGAACGGCCTTGTGCTCGGCGATGAGCCCCTGCGGATATTGCACGGGCATCTCGTAGCCCGCGAATGGGACGATCTTGGCGCCGAGCGCCACGTGCTTCTCGTAGAAGGGGGTGCGCTTGAGCGCGCCCGCGAGGGATGCGGTTGTCATGCGCTTCAATATATGGCGGCCGGTCGCCGTGCGCGCGCCCGCGCCTCCGGGCGATTGGGCTCCGGACGGGTGCTCGCGGGGCTGCCCGGGTGGTGCCGGTTCCCAGGCTCTCTGGACGCCGACGCCCGAGCACCGTACACTGTGCGCTCCCGCCGGGCTCGCGAGTACCGTTCAATAGTGGAACTCTAAACGCCCGTGCCGCCGTTCCCTCGTGCTCCGACGCCGGCGCGCACGGTCTTCGTTCCCCTCCGGACTCCCCCGCCATGAACACCCTCGCCCCCGCCAACTTCCCGGCGACGATCGAAGTCAGCCTCCAGCCGTACCTCAACTGGTCGTGGACGATCAGCGTCCCGCTGCTCTGGACCTGTGCCCCGAAGACGCCGGACGACGTGGTCGCGGTCTGCAACTGGGCGCAGCAGGCGGGCTATCAGGTGCGCGCCCGGGGCATCATGCACGGCTGGTCGCCGCTCACCGTGACCGCCGACACGCAGGCGTTCGCCAAGGTCCTGCTGGTGGACTTCACGAAGTACATGAACCAGATCACGTTCATCGCCGCCGCGAACGGGCAGCCGCCGCAGGCGAAGGCGCAGACCGGCGCGAACATGGATCAGCTGCTGACGTTTCTGGAGCTGCAGCCCGGGGGATCGGGCCCGGCGCCCGGCTACGCGTTCGCACACACGCCGGCGCCCGGCCATCTCACGGTGGGCGGCGTGCTGGCGATCGATGCGCACGGCACGGCCATCCCCGTGCCCGGCGATCAACTGCCGATCAGCTACGGCTCGCTGAGCAACCAGATCCTGGCGCTCACCGCGGTCGTGACCGATCCGTCGTCGCCGACGCCGAACGGGTACGCGGTGAAGACGTTCACGCGCGGCGACGCCGAGATGACGGCGCTGCTCACGCACGCCGGCCGGGCGTTGATCGTCGACGCCACGCTGCAACTCGTGGACAACTACAACCTGCGCTGCCAGAGCTTCACCGACATCCCGAACGCGACGCTGTTCGCGCAGCCCACAGGGACCACGCCGCCGGCACAGAGCGTCGGGGCGTATCTCGCGGCGTCGGGTCGAGTCGAGGTGATCTGGTACCCGTTCACCGCGACCTCGTGGCTCAAGGTGTGGACGAACGCGCCGACGCAGCCAAAAGGCTCGACCGTCGTCAACGCTCCCTACAACTACGCGTTCTCGGACAATCTGCCGGACTGGGTGACGGTGCTGATCAAGCTGATCGCGCAGGGCGCGGGCAACCTGACGCCAAAGCTCGGCGAGTTCATGATCGGATTCACGCAGCTCTCGATCGGGCTGTCCGGCGTGGGCGACATCTGGGGTCCGTCGAAGAACACGCTGCTGTACGTGAAGGACACGACACTTCGCGTGACGGCCAACGGCTACGCGATCCACATGAAGCGCGGCGACGTGCAGCGCGCGATCTACGAGTTCACGAACAAGTTCACCGAGCTGCTGACGGCGTATCAAGCGAAGAACCAGTACCCCGTGAACGCTCCGCTGGAAATTCGTGTGACTGCACTCGATGCGCCGGACCAGGTCGCGGCCACGAACCCCGGACGGCCGATCATCTCCGCGCTGGCGCAGGGCAGCGACGACGTGGCGAACGGATGGGACGTCGCCGTCTGGTTCGACGTGCTGACGCTGCCGGGCACACCGGCGTCGGACGACTTCTACACGCAACTCGAAGCGTGGATCTATCAGAACTACACCGGGTCGTACGCCAAGGTGCTCCCCGAGTGGTCGAAGGGCTGGGCGTACTCGAGCGAGGGGCCGTGGACGAACGCGGCGGTCATGGGGTCGATCCGCGAAGCGATGACGACCGGACGCGAAGGGGGCGACAATTGGGACGCGGAGGTCGCCATTCTGTCGAAGTACGATGCCGGCGGCCTGTTCACCAATTCGCTACTCGATGCGCTGTTCGTACAGGCCTGACCCGACAAGAAAGGGTTGAGGGAACTCGTCGGGGAAATTCCCCGAGTTGAACTTTCACGGGCGGCGGCGCACTAATTGGGTGTGACCGTCGCCCGCGCTGTTTCCGCGACCAGCGGATTGTTGGAGATGCCCCCGCTCACCGAATTGTTCGCGGCGCAGCGTGCGGCCTTCGAGCGCGGCGCCCCGAGCTACGAGCGGCGCATGGAAGCGCTGCTCGGGCTCCGCAACGCGCTGCGCGAGCACGAGCACGAGCTCGCCGACGCGATCTCGGCGGACTTCGGCGGACGCGCGATCGAGGAGACGCGACTGCTCGAGCTGCTCCCGCTGCTCGACCTGATTCGCTACGCACGGCGCCACCTCGCGTCGTGGATGAGGCCGCGGCGCGCGCGCGGCACCTGGTTCCTGCTGCCGGCCAAGGCGTACATCCTGCCGCAGCCGCTCGGCGTGGTCGGCGTGATCGGCGCCTGGAACTATCCGGTCCTCCTCACGCTCGGGCCCGTGGTCGACGCGATCGCCGCCGGCAATCACGTGATGATCAAGCCGTCGGAGCTGGTGCCGCGCACGTCGGCGCTGCTCGCGGCGATGATCAGCGACCGATTCCCCGCCGACTACGCGACGGTGGTGAACGGCGGCCGCGAGGTCGGCGAGGCGTTCTCCGCACTGCCATTCGACCACCTGGTGTTCACGGGCTCGACCGGCGTCGGCTCGCTCGTGATGCGGGCGGCGAGCGCGAATCTCACGCCGGTGACGCTGGAGCTGGGCGGGAAGTCGCCGGCGATCGTGCACGAGAGCTACCCGCTCGACAAAGCGCTCCGGCGCATTCTGCAGGGCAAGTTGTACAACGCCGGGCAGACGTGCATCGCGCCGGACTATCTGCTCGCGCCCGCCGGATCGGAAGGCGACATCGAATCGATCGCCACGAAGATCGTCGCCGACCTGTATCCGCGGCTCGTCGACAACACGGACTACACGCGCATCCTGAGCACGTCGCACTACGAGCGCATCCAGGGCGCCGTGGCGGAAGCGCAGCTCCGTGGAGCGCGCGTCGTGGCGATCAACCCGGCGAAGGACGTGTGCTCCCACGAGAACAAGGTCCTGCCGCCGACGCTGATCTTCGATCCACCGCCGAATGCGGAGATCATGCGCACGGAGATCTTCGGACCCGTGCTCCCGGTCGTCCCGTACCGCACGCTGGACGAGGCGATCGCATTCGTGAACGCCCGGCCACGGCCGCTGGCATTGTACTATTTCGATAATGATCAAACTCGTATAGCGGCCGTGCTCGCCCGCACGACCTCCGGCGGGGTCACGGTGAACGACGTGCTGTACCATATCGGCCAGCATGGATTGCCCTTCGGCGGCGTGGGGCCGAGCGGGATGGGGCATTATCACGGGCGGCATGGATTCGAGCGGCTGTCGAAGATGAAAGGCGTCATGGTGCAGGGGCGCCTCGCCCCCACCGGCATGTTCGCGCCGCCGTTCACGGGACGCGTTCGCGCCATGATCACGCGTCTGCTCGGAATCGCGGGGCGGTAGACCGATGACCGCCGCGGCTCCGCCGATCTACGATTTCGTGATCATCGGCTCCGGCTTCGGCGGGAGCATCACCGCCATGCGGCTCGCCGAGCGCGGCCACCGCGTGCTCGTGCTCGAGCGCGGCAAGCGGTTCGAGGATGCCGATTTCGCCCCGTCCACGTGGCACCTGCGACGGTACTTATGGTCGCCGGTCTTGCGGTGTTTTGGAATTCTGCAGGTGAGTCCGTTTCGCGACGTGTGGGTGCTGCACGGCAGCGGCGTCGGCGGCGGCAGCCTCGGCTACGCGAACGTGCTGATGGAGCCGAGCGACACCCTGTTCGCGGCGCCGGCATGGCGCGAGCTCGCCGACTGGAAGACGATCCTCGCCCCGCACTTCGCGACGGCGAAGCGGATGCTCGGCGTGACGCCGAATCCGCGCCTGTGGCCCGCGGACGAGCTGCTGCACCAGATCGCGCGGGAGATCGGCACCGCCGAAAGCTTCACGCCGGCCACGGTCGGCACCTTCTTCGGCGAACGCGAAGGCGACGAATATCCCGACCCGTATTTCGGCGGTGAGGGTCCGGCGCGGAACGCCTGCCGCCACTGCGGCGGCTGCATGGTCGGCTGCCGCCACAACGCGAAGAACACGCTGCGCAAGAACTACCTGTTCTTCGCGGAGCGGCGGGGCGTCGAGGTGCGCGCCGAGTGCGAGGTGCGCGACATCCGCGAAGTGAGCGACGGATCGGCGGCGCGCTACGAGGTCGCCTATCGCCGCTCGACCGCCCTGCTCCGGCGCGGCGAGCGCACGGTGCGCGCGAAGAACGTGATCGTCGCCGCCGGGACGCTCGGGACGATGCGCCTCCTCTTCCGCTGCCGCGACGTGACGCGCTCGCTCGCGCGCATTTCGCCGCGGCTCGGCGACTCCGTGCGCACGAACAGCGAGGCGATTCTCGGCTCGGTGAGTCGCGCGGCCGACGTCGACTACTCGCGCGGCATCGCGATCACCTCGGTGATGTATGCGGATTCCGTGACGTCGATCGAGCCCGTGCGCTATCCCGCCGGATCGTCGGCGATGCGGTTTCTGGGCGGCCCGATCGTACACGCGCGCACGACGCTCGGCAGGATCGGCGCGTCGGCCGCGCACCTGGTCCGGCACCCGCGAGACTTCCTGCGCACGCACGTGATGCCCGGCTGGGCGGAGCGCAGCACGATCCTGCTCGTGATGCAGACCGTCGACAATCGCATTCGCATGCGCCTGGGTCGCAGTCTGCTCACGGGATTCAAACGCGGCCTGGTCAGTCAGGCCGACGAGACGAGCGAGGTGCGCGGCTCGAGCGACATCGGCGAGCGCGTGACGCGCGCGTTCGCCGAACGCACGAACGGCATCGCGACGGGATCGATCAACGAGGGGCTGTTCGGCACGCCGCTCACGGCGCACATCCTCGGCGGCTGTCCGATGGGCCGCGACGCGGCATCGGGCGTCGTCGACCTGGATTGCCAGGTGCACGGCTATCCCGGGCTGTTCGTCGTGGACGGCTCGATCGTTCCGGCCAATCCGGGAATCAATCCGAGTCTCACGATCGCGGCCCTCGCGGAGTACGCGGCGACGCGCATCGACGACGTCGCGCGTGAGCGGTCGAATCCGCACCGTGATTGGGCCAAGCCCTTACAGACCATGGCCTCACCCTGACGCATCGTGAATTTGCGACGAGAAGTCTGTCCGGTGAACGTTGCGCGCACGTGGCGCCCGAACTCGGAAGGAGGAGGACCATGCCGAAGGTGATCGAGAAGGAACAGCAGATCCCGGTCATTCGCGATTCCGCACATCAGATCTGGCTCGCCGGCCTCGGCGCGCTGTCGCTCGCCGAAGATCAGAGCGGCAAGCTGTTCAAGGCGCTGGTGAAACGGGGCAAGGTGTTCGAGGATGCGACGAAGGATCGGCTCGACGAAGTCCGCGCGAAGCTCGACGTCCGCAAGGCGGCGAGCGGCGTGGTGGATCGGATCAGCGACACGCTGGACGACAGCGTGAACGGCGTGCTCGAGCGGCTCGGCATTCCGTCGAAGAAGGAGATCGAAGGCCTGACGAAGCGGGTCGAGCGCCTGACGAAGACGATCGAGGAAACGCCGGCGAAGCGCACGATCCGGGCGACCTCCAAACGGCGCGCCGGCCATAGCGCGACCGCCTGAGCGATCGCATGCCGCAGCGGCGCCGGAAGCCCCGGCGGGGGCGGTTGGGACTTGCCCTCGCCGGAGGCGGGCCCGTCGGCGCGATGTACGAGCTGGGCGCGCTCCGGGCTCTCGAGGAGGCGATCGACGGCCTCGACCTGAACGATGCCTGGAGCTACGTGGGCGTGAGCGCCGGATCGTTCATCGCCTCGTGCCTCGCCAACGGGATCACCGTGCGCGAGATGCTCGACTCGGTGCTGCAAGGCGACTCTGGCGCGTTCCCCCTCAAGCCTGACCTGTTCTTCACGCCCGCCTACGGCGAGATCATTCGGCGCGGCGTCAAGCTGCCCCGGCTCGCGCTCGAATCGCTGTTGATGACCGGCCGCTATCCGCGCGGGCGGGCTATCGGCGAGGCGCTCAGCCTGCTCTCGCAGGCGCTGCCGGTGGGCGTGTTCAACAACGAGCCGATTCGCGAGTACCTGCACGAGCTGTTCGAAACGGGCGGCCGCACGGACGACTTTCGAAAACTCAAACATTCCCTCGTCGTCGTCGCGGCGGATCTCGATGCCGCGCGCCCGGTCCGCTTTGGCGAGCGCGGGCTCGACGACGTTCCGATCTCCCAGGCCGTCCAGGCGAGCACCGCGGTGCCAGGACTGTATCCGCCGGTGCGCGTGAAGGACCACGCCTGCGTGGACGGCGTGCTGCTCAAGACGGTGCACGCGTCCGTGGCGCTGGAGCGCGGCTCGGAGCTGGTGTTCTGCATCAACCCGCTGGTCCCGGTGGACGTGACGGCGGCGACGCGCGCCGGCCGCGTGCCGCCGGACGTGCTCGTCGCCCTCGGCATGCCGGCGGTGCTGTCACAGACCTTCCGAACATTGATTCATTCGCGTCTGGAGGTCGGGCTCTCGCGGTATGCGTCGCGCTATCCGGACTCCGATCTCATCCTGATCGAGCCGGGTCCGGACGAGTACGGGATGTTCTTCTCGAACATCTTCAGCTTCCGCTCGCGCGTGTTCATCTGCGAGCGCGGCTACCACACGACGCGCGAGCTGCTGCTGGCGCGCTACGACGAGCTCGCGCCGGTGATCCGGAGCCACGGCTACGAGCTGCGGCCCGAGGCCATCATGGACGCAGGTCGTGATCTGTGGGCGAGCGCTGGACTCGTGCGGAAGCAGCCGCTGGGGCGGCCTCAGGGACCGTTCGACGAGCTCGATCGCGCGCTCGCTCACCTCGAGCGCGCGGCGGCAGCGGACGCTCGGCGAGGTTCCACGCAAAAGCGCCTTCCCGCTCGCCGGCCTCGGCGCGCGTGAGTCCGGCGTAGCCATACGGCGGCCGGCGCAGCCGGCGGCTGAGCGTGAGCAGCGGCCAGCCGACGAGCGGCAGATAAAAGAATACTAAATCTAGATCGCGCACGAACGCGTGCAGCCGGTTGCGTGCCGGCGGCCGCTGCCGGTCGCGGTCGAAGCGCACGAACGCCAGCGGCCACCCGGTCGGCAGCACGCGGAAGAACCGCCGGCCGCTCGCGCGGAGCGCGCGCCAGAGCGTGCGCCAGTCGTACGGACGCTTGCCGTACGTGCGCACGTGGCGGTCGAGCTCCGATTGCATGGCCTTGCGCACGGCGCGGGCCCCGCGCTCGAGCGGTGCGCGGTCCGGCCGGCCGTACGTCGTGACGCCCTGCTCGCGCAGCACCGCGCGCGCGTCGATCGGGTTGCCGACGACGAACGTCAACTGCGCCGGGAGCGCCACGAACCAAAGCCATGGCCAGAGCGCCGCCAGAATGCCAAGCGGCAGCGGCAGGAACGGCACGTGGAAGAAGCGTCCGAGCAGCCTGTCGAGCGGCCGGAAGGTGAAATGCAGCGGCATCACCCACTCCCCGTTCACCACGTAGAGCGGGTAGATCGGCACGTCGTGGCGCGCGGCGAGCAGCAGGAAGCTCGTCTTGAAGCGCTGCAGCTTGTACCGGTTCTGGAATCCCTTGCCGATGCCCGGCACGCCTTCGGGATAGTAGATCACGCGATCGCCGCGCTCGAGCAGGGACTCGAAATTCGCGAACGTCATGTCGACGCCGCCGCCCTTGCGCCACAGGTTCTCGACGCCGAACGGACGCATCCACCAGACGAGCGTGAGATCGCGCTCGAACGCGGAGCGGAACTTGTTCGCCGGCGTCATCCCCTGCCGGCGCCAGAGCGCGAAGTCGAGCACGATCGCGTCGTACGGAAAGGCGGTTCCGCTGTGGTTCGCCGCGAGGATCAGCGGCCCCTCGCGCGGAATCCGGTTCTCGCCGACGATGCGCGGACGGAAGTAGTGATCGCTGATCGGCCCGATCACGTCGCGCGTGAGCGAGCGGCAGTAGTCTGCGTCGAACGGCTCGTAGGTCGGCGACACGTCAGCCTCCACGTCCGAAGGCGAGCGGAATCGCGGCGAGGAACAGCAGCAGCCACACGGGCCACGGGCCGCCGAGCGCGAAGAGGATCGCGCCGGCGACGAGACAGAACCCGGCGAGCAGCGTGCCGCGCACGCCGGCGAGCGGATTTTCCGACGGCACGCGCGTGTTCCGCTCGAGCACGCGCACGCCCTCGGTGACCAGCGACGGGAGCTTCACGAGCGCGTCGAGCAGGTCCGGCGCGCCACGCAGCTCGTCGCGGATGATCCGCACGGGGCTGAACTGCTCGAGGAACACCTGCCGCACGTGCTTGCGCGAGACCTCGGCGACGTCGAAGCCAGGCAGCAGCACATGGCCGACGCCCTCGAACGTGATCAGCGCCTTGACCATGAGTACCAGCTCGACCGGGAAATACATGCGGTACTCGGCGCCGCGCGTCACGGATTCCAGCACGAGCTGCGCGAGCGAGAACGACTCGAAGTCGGACTGCCGATGCCAGCGCGCCGAGATCTCGGCGACGTCGCGGCGAAACCCGGCGGGATCCGCGCCATGTCCGGCCGCGGCGACCGCGGCGAGATAGCGGGCGGCGTTCTCCGGATCGCCGGTGACGAGCGAGTAGTAGTAGTAGAGCAGTGCGCGCCGGAGCTCCGGGTCCATCCGGCCGACCATGCCGAGGTCGATGAATCCGACCTTGCCCCCGTCCAGAATGAGCAGGTTGCCCGGATGCAGGTCGGCGTGGAAGAAGCCGTCGCGGTAGAGCATGCGGATGATCGAGGCCGCACCGAGATCCACGAGATGGACCTTGAGCGATTCATCGAGCGCCTGCGCGTCGTCGGTGTCGGGGCGGACTCCATCCAGATACTGCATGGTGAGCACCCGCTTGCCGCTGCGATGGCGGTCGATCGCCGGAAATACCACGTCGTGCAGGTCGCGAAAGTTCGCCGCGAACGTCTCGGCGTTGTCGGCCTCCCGCCGCAGGTCGATCTCGCGCAGCGTGTACTCGCAGAATTCGCGGATGATGCGGCGCGGCTGGTAGCGCGGGATGACGCCCTGCAGCACGAACCCGAGCACGCGCAGCAGCACGGAGTCACGCTCGAGCAGCTCGGCGACACCGGGCTTCACCGCCTTGATGACGACGTCCTCACCCGTGAGCGTCGTCGCACGGTGGATCTGTGCGATCGAGGCGGAGCCGAGCGGGATGGGATCGATCCACGAGTAGAGGCGATCCGGATCGCGGCCGAGATCACCGCGCACCAGTCCTCGGAATTGCTCGAACGTGACCACGGGAAGCTGCGTAAGCAGGTGCCGCAACTCGTCCGTGATGGACGACGGCAGGATGTCTTCGCGCAGGCTGAGGATCTGGCCGAGCTTGATGTACGTCGGGCCGAGCAGCTCGAGGCGCCGGCGGAACTGCACCGCGAAGGGTTTGTCGACGAGATCGTCGCGGACGAGCGGGTGCGCGAGCGTGGCCGCCATCGCGAGCAGCCAGCGGCGCGCCGGCGGCCGGCCTTCACGCGGCACGCGGCTCCGCGCCACGAGACCGCCGAGCGCGAGGCCGAGCAGGTGCCGGTTCACCGTCATCGCCCGCCGCAGGATGCCAGGCGGCGGGCGGACCTGCATTACCTCGAACCCGGCGATCTCCGTCTCGGGCTTCGCGGCGGTCGCGGTCATCGATTGCGTCCGAGCCGCTCGTGCGCCGAGACCCATTCGAGCGACGAGATGGCCGACGCGAGCGACAGCTCGCCCGCGAGTACCGTCGCGGCGACGATCTCGGCGAGCTTGTTCACTTTTCCCACCCCGTAGCAGCCCAGGAGCTGCAGGCACTCGCGCTGCGTCGGCAGGTGCGTGCCGCCGCCGTGCGTGGCGACGATCAATGACGGAATCGTGATCGAGAAATACAGATCGCCCGCCGCCGTCTGCTCCACGTACGTGGTCGCGGCGGCGCCCTCGGCGACATTCGCCGCGTCCTGGCCCGTGGCGATGAACATCGCCGTGATGGCGTTCGCCGAGTGCAGGCCGTTGTTGTTCGCGCCCGAGAGGAGCGCGCCGACGTTCGCCACCCCCCAGTGGTACACGAGCTGCTCCGGCTCCGCGCGCAGGTGCTCGCGCAGCAGCGCGCGCGGCACGGTGGCCTCGGCGGTCACGCGCTTGCCGCGCGGATGGAGCACGTTGACGTGCGAGGGCTTCTTGTCGGTCGCGAAGTTCGACTCGAGGTAGGCGCGCACGACGCTCGGGTTCCGCGCGAGGATCCACTGATACGCGGCGAACGTCGCCTTGCCGACCATGTTCTGCCCCGCCGCGTCGCCGGTGCTGAAGTTGAACCGAACGAACGCGAACTTGTTCGCGAGGAAGGGCTCGATGCGTATGAGCCGCGCGACGTGCGACGTCGACTCGGCCTGCGCGCGAATCTCCTCGTAGTGCTCGCTCACCCAGTCGACGAAGTCGCGCGCGTTCCGGGCGGACTCGAAGACGAACACCGGCGCCCGCTGCATCGCGTCGCCGGAGACAGTCGTCGTCACGCCGCCCGCGAGGGTGAGCACCTTCATGCCTCGACTGTACGAAGCGACGAGGCTGCCCTCCGTCGTCGCGAGCGGGATGAGGAACTCGCCTTGCGCGAACTCGCCGTTGACGAGGATCGGGCCGGCGATCCCGAGGGGAACCTGCGCGGCGCCGATGAGATTCTCGATGTTGCCGCGCGTCTCGTCCGGCGCGATCGACGTGCGGGCGATGTGCTCCAGATCGACCGCGGCGAAGCGCTGCGCGAGACCCTGCCGCGCCGCGATGAGCTCCGGGCTGCAGTTTCGCACCGGATCCTTGTCGTGGGGGATGTGGGGCTCGATTCCTGGTGCGCTCGTCGCGGTCATTTCCGGCTCCGGTGCGGCTCGCCTGAGAATGAGCGGCGGCACGCCGACATTCATTAGGGGGAGGTACGGACGATTGTCGGCGCTTCTCCGCACCCGGGAAGCGGCCGACCGACGGAGCCTCTGGCGGCGGTGATTGCGCGGGAGCGCAACGAAAGGCAGCTTCACAGCGTTGTAAGACAAACCCCCTCCTTCCAAAATCTCATGAAAACGCGCATAGGATCGGTCATCGCCGCAGCGGCGCTCGCGGCGTGCTCCAAGCCGGCGCCCCAGCCGGCCCCGGCTCCTGCTCCGGCACAGAACACCTTCCCCGGACGCGGTGGCGCCCCCGCGCCGTCCCAGGATACCGGCGCCACGCCAGGCGGCCGCAGTGGATTCGGCGGCCGAGGGGGCGCGGCGGGCGGTGCGACCGCGGAACCGCAGCCGTACAACAGGGTCGTCACGCGCCAGGCCAAGACGCGTCGCGGCATGTTCATCGTGCACCGGATCGGCGAGAAGCTCCTGTTCGAGATTCCGGCCAAGGAGCTGAACAAGGACGAGCTGATCGTCGGGCGCTACGCGCGCGCCGCGGCGCAGAATCCCACGCGCACCGGCGGCGACTTCGGCGAGTACGCCGGCGACGAGTTCGGCGAGCGCACGCTCCGCTGGGAGCGGAATGGCAACCACGTGATCCTCCGCTCGCCGTCGTTCGCGATCACCGCCGATTCCACGAAGGCAATCTTCCAGAACGTTCAGAATTCGAATAACGGCGAGATCATCGCGATCTTTCCCGTCGAGGCGTACGGGCCGGACAGCGCCGCCGTCATCGATGTGACGCGCCTGTTCACGACGAACGTCCCCGAGATCGCGGCCATTCGCGCCACGGGGCCGACCGGCGTCGATGCGAGCCGCTCGTACATCGAGAGCGCGGTGCCCTTCCCCGACAACGTCGAGGTCGAAGCGACGCAGACCGGCACGCCGACCCCGGCGGGCGGCCGCGGGGCGACGCCGGCGTTTGGCGGCCGCGGCGGCGCCGGTGGCGCGCAGACGGTCGTTGGACACTGGAGCATCGTGCGGCTCCCCGAGCACCCGATGCAGCCGCGCCGCGCGGATGAGCGGATCGGGTTCTTCTCGGTGCGCACCGTCGATTTCAGCTCGCCGCAGCAGGTCGCCGAGCAGAAGCAGTACATCACGCGCTGGCGGCTCGAGTGCTCGGATCGGATGGACGGCAATCTCTGCTACCCGAAGAAGCCGATCGTCTACTACGTCGACCCGGGCACGCCCGATCAGTGGAAGCCCTGGATCAAGAAGGCGATCCTCGACTGGCAGCCGGCGTTCGAGGCGGCCGGGTTCAAGGACGGCATCATCCCCGGCGAGGTCCCGGCGAACGATCCGGATTGGTCGGCGGAAGACATTCGCCACACGATGGTGCGCTGGCTGCCGTCGACGGTCGAGAACTCGGTGGGTCCGCACGTGAGCGATCCGCGCACGGGCGAGATCCTCAACGGCTCGTCGCGCATCTTCCACAACCTGATCGAGCTGATGCAGTACTGGTATTTCGCGCAGGCGGCGCAGGTCGATCCGCGCGCGCGGATGATGCCCTTCCCCGACTCGCTGATGGGCCGGCTGCTCGAGTTCGGCGTGGCGCACGAGATCGGCCACACGATCGGCCTGCAGCACGACCAGATCGGCAGCTCGACCTATCCCGCCGACAGCGTACGCAGCGCGACGTGGGTCGCGAAGATGGGCTCGAGCCCGAGCATCATGGACTACTCGCGCATGAACTACGTGGCGCAGCC
>DASZUN010000081.1:0-17975 GCA_035547615.1 Gemmatimonadaceae bacterium
AAGGGGGGGGGGAATTCCAACAAATTGTTCGCGGCCGTTCTGGCCGTGTTAGCGTCGTTCGCGTTGAAAAGTGCTCCAACCGTCCACGTCACTCGGACGCCCCGCGCGATCACGGAGCTCTCGATCCCGCGTACGCCGCCGCCGCGATCATGTCGTCGATCGACAGCGCGCCCGCGATCTGATTCATCGGCGCGCTCGCCGCGGTCGCGCGCTTGCCGGTCTTGAACGCGAGCAGTTGCCGGACGATGTACGAGGGCGAGCGGCCGGCGAGCGGCGGGATCACGCCGACGCCGCGCAGATCCGGGCCGTGACAGCCGGTGCATCCCTTGAGCCCCTTCCCCGGCCCGAGCGTCGCGAGGATGCGGCCGCGCGCGACGCTGCCGGGCGGCACGTACGCCACGTACCGCGCGTCGGAGTCGTGGCGCTCGTGCTGCTCGGTGCTCACGGGCATCTCGATCACACGATGGCCGAGCGGCTCGGTCGCGGTGGTGTGCGGCGCGTGGAGGTAGAGTCCAGAGCCGATCACCATCGCCGGCACCTTCGTGCTCTCGACGATGCGGGGACGCCGGTGTAGCCCGAGCTTCGAGAAGTACTCCGCGACGTCACGCACTTCGGCGGGCGTCAGCGACGACGCGATCTTCTGCATGTACTCGAACGGCGCGTACGGGCGCGCGGTCGCGGTCTGGCGCGCGCCCGACTTCAGGTCGGCGAGCTGCTCCTCGACGTACGCCATGGGCAAGCCCGCCAGCGTCGCGTTCTCCGGCCGGCCCTGCCCGTCGGGCAAGTGGCAGTACGCGCACGCGTACACGGCCGGCTTCCGTCCGCGCGATACGATCGCGGGCATCGCCGGGTGCGAGGCCGGATGCCAATCGGCCACCGAGTACATGTCGCCGAGATACGCGTCCGTATAAGAGCGGAGACTGTGCGGGACGTGGCGCGGCGTGATACTGTCCTTGGGGAGCGCGGGGCCGGTCGTCGACGCCGAGCGTGGAAACGGCCAGTCCGGGACGACGAAGCGGACCGACGGGGACGGCGTATGCGACGCGCGCGCGTGCTGCTGGGCCGAAACGGGCGCCGCCCACGTGGCGCAGCAGAGCACGACGACGAGAGAGCGCAACGATAATCCGGTTGGAGTTGTCCAAGCTGCATCGCCACCGCACCCACGGAGAGCACCGCATGCCGATCGTCGACTGGTTCCGGCAGGACCTACGCTACACACTGCGCGGGCTCCGCGCAAAGCCGGGATTCACGACGGGGGTGATCCTCACCCTCGCGCTGGGGATCGGCGCGAATGCGGCGATGTTCAGCATCGTCGACCGGATGCTCTTCCGCCCGCCGCCGATGCTGCACGATCCGGCGACGGTCCATCACGTATACGCGTATCAGACGTTCCGCGGCCGCTCCAATCCGCGCACGAACGTGCAGTACGCGCGCTATCGCGATCTGGCGTCGCTCACGCACTCGTTCTCGCAGACCGCGCAGACCGCGCGTCGCGAGCTTGCGATCGGCGTCGGCGACGCGGCGCGCGAAATGTCCGTCGGCGTGGTGAGCGCGAGCTTCTTCGGCTTCTTCGACGCGCCGCCGGTGATCGGCCGCTACTTCACCGCCGCCGAGGACTCGGTGTCGAATCCGCAAGCGGTCGCGGTGCTGAGCCACGCCCTGTGGAGCGAAAAGTTCGGCAAGCGCCGCGACGCGATCGGCAGCAAGATTCAGATCGGCCCCACGCTCTACACCATCATCGGCGTCGCGCCGGCCGGTTTCGCCGGCATCTGGCCCGACCGGCCGCCGGCGGCGTTCATTCCGATCACGCAGTACGCGAGCGAGCAGGCACGCGGCTTTTCCTGGTTGAAGCCCGGACAGCCGTGGTGGACCACGTACAGTTGGACGTGGAGCGGGATGATGGCCCGTCGCAAGCCCGGCGTCACGATCGCGCAGGCGAACGCCGATCTGACCAACGCCATGCGCCTGAGCTATATCCGGCAGCTCGCCGAGCAGAAGCAGCTGCCGCCGATCGAAGAGGCGAAGCCGCGCGCGATCGTCGCGTCCATTCTCTCCGAGCGCGGCCCCAACGAGACGAGCGTGGCGAAGGTCGCCACGTGGGTCGGCGGCGTCGCGCTGCTCGTGCTGCTCATCGCCTGCGCGAACGTCGCCAACCTGCTGCTCGCGCGCGCGATTCGCCGGCGTCGCGAGGTCGCCGTCCGGCTCGCGCTCGGCGTCAGTCGCGCGCGGCTGTTCTCACAGTTGTTGACGGAGAGCATCGTGCTCGCGCTGGCGGGCGGCATTGCCGGCCTGGTGCTGGCGCAGTGGGGCGGATCGACGTTACGCGCCGCGCTGATCGCGAAGGCGGCGACCGCGCCGCTCTTCACGGATTCGCGTACGCTGCTGTTCGTCGGGGGCGCGGCGCTCGTGGTGGGATTGCTCGCCGGCCTCGCGCCGATGATGCAGGCCTGGCGCGCCGACGCGAATCTCGTCGACGACCTCAAGGCGGGCGCCCGCGAAGGCACCGCGCGCTCGCGGCTTCGTGCGACGCTGCTCGTGTTCCAGGCGGCACTCTCCGTCGTGCTTCTCGTCGGCGCGGGGCTCTTCGTGCGCAGCGTGAACAACGTGCGCGCGATGCGGCTGGGCTACGACGTGGACCCGATCATGTTCGTCGACCTGAACATGCGCGGCACCCACCTGGACAGCGCGCACGCGGACCAGCTCATGCAGCGGCTGCTCGCCGCGGCGAAGACGGTGCCCGGCGTGACGAACGCGAGCCTCAATCGCGCAATCCCGTTCTGGAGCTCGAGCAGCCGGGCGCTGTTCATCGCCGGCATCGACACGGTCGAGCGGTACGGCGAGTTCGATTACAACCAGGTGAGCCCCGGATACTTCAAGACGTTCGGCATGCACCTGCTCCGCGGCCGCGATTTCACGGATCTCGACAACGCCACGGCCCCTCGCGTGGCGATCGTGAGCCAGTCGATGGCGAAGGTGTTGTGGCCCGGGCGCAACGTCATGGGACAGTGCATGCGCGTCAACGCGGACACGATGCCGTGCACCACGATCATCGGCGTGGCGGAGGACATTCATTCCCAGCGCATCAGCGGCGACTCGGGCGTGTACATGTACTACATCCCAGCCGCGCAAGCGAGCGTGCAGGGTGACTTGATGCTGCGCACCGCTGGTCCGGCCACGCACTACCTCGAGGCCGTACGCCGTCGACTGCAGCAGGAGATGCCGGGCGCCTCGTACGTCACGATGACGCCGTTCAGCGACGTCGTCGGCGGAGAGACGCAGTCGTGGGAGCTGGGCGCGACGATGTTCGTGGTCTTCGGCGTGCTCGCGCTCGTGCTGGCGAGCGTGGGGCTCTACAGTCTCATCGCGTACAACGTGGCCGCGCGCATGCACGAGATGGGCGTGCGCATCGCGCTCGGCGCGCAGGCGCGGGACGTCATTCAACTCATCGTGCGCGACGGCGTGCGGCTCGGCGGCGCGGGGCTCGTGCTCGGCGGTGTCGCTGCGTTCGCGGCCGCGCGCTGGGTCAAGCCGCTGCTGTTCAACGAGTCACCGCACGATCCCGTGGTGCTCACGTTCGTGACCGTGGCGCTGCTCGCCGTGACCGTCGCGGCGAGCTGGATCCCGGCGCGCCGGGCGTCGCGGGTCGATCCGCAGGTCGCCTTGCGGACGGACTGACGAACGCCGAGCCTACGCTCGGCGGCTCCGCCGAGCGTAGGCTCATGCCGAGCAACGGAGCTTCCGCGTGATCCGTCCGGGTGAACCGGATGTGCTCGAGCGCACGACGCTGGGCGAACCCGGCAAGAAATGAATCCGCCCGCGCACCGTCGCTACGTGTTCATCGCCTTGAGCTCGTCCGCCGCGCTGAGCACGTAGCCGATCTCGCGCGAGAGCGCACGGGCCTCCTGCGTCGCGCTCGTGATGCCGCCGATCGCCGCATCGAGTCCGGACGAGCGGGCCTTGAGGAGATCGAGCGTGAGATTGCGCAGCATGAGCCCCGCGCTCTCGTACTGGTCGAGCAGCCGGCCGTGCGCCTTCACCAGCTCGGCGAGCTTCTCGCGCTGACGGCGGAGCAGGTCGAGACGCCGCTCGCGGTCGCTGGATTGGCCGCTCTGACGATCCAGCTCCTCGATGTGCGCGTCGAGCGCGGCGAGACTGTCGGCGCCGAGCTGCGGCTCGACGCGCCGGAGCGCGGCGTTGAGCGACACGATCCGCGCGAGCAGCGCGTCGGCCGTGGGCTGCACGTCGGGCAGCATCTGCTTCTCGGTCTCGCTCATCCGTGTGATGAGATCGTGTACAGTCTCGCGATCGGACATCGCCTGGCGCAGCACGGCGGCATACGGATCGCGGTCATCGCCCGGCCGCGCCGTGTCCGGCTCGGCTGGCGGCGCGCCCGCGGAGACCACGAACACCTCGGGGTCGGCCGACGCTGGCGCGGCGAGCTCCGGCGGGAGCTTCCGGCCAAACAGTGAACCGAACGGCACACCATCGCTCAACAGCCGGCTCGCCTGCCCGACGACGCCGAGCCCGATGCCCATGATCGGCCACACGCACCACCAGTAGCCGTGCGGCCCGTTCGTGGCCGCGTTGATGCCGACGAAGAACGCGCTCGTTCCCAGCCAGCTCACGACACTGCCGCGAAATCGACGGAGGCGAGCGGGGATCGGCAGGTGGCGGCCGCGCTTGAGCTCGCGCACTTCCCGTCGCAGCTCGCGGCCCGACCTGCCATGCAGCTCGGCCCGGAGCTGGAGGCGGAGCGCGGGATCGCGGAGGCGCTCGACGGTCTGCATCACGTCGGCAAGCGCGCTGGGCGGCTGCGCCGACGGCGGGTACGGCGTCCGTTCCGCGCGGCGGGGTTCCGGCAGCGGCGTCACCGGCGCGCCGTCGAGCGCATCGACGAGCGCGCCGCCGTTCGCGAAGCGCTGACCGGGCTCTTTTGCCAGAAGTCTCATGATGATTCGCTCAAGATCCTCCGGCACGTCGGCGCGCTTGCGGCGAAGCGGCACCGGCGTCTCGGTCACGTGCTTGACCATGATCGCCGGCGTGCTCCCGCCGGTGAACGGCGGCTCGCCGGTGAGCATCTGGTACGCCACCGTCCCGAGCGCGTAGAGATCCGAGCGGCCGTCAATCTCGCGGTCGCCGGCGCACTGCTCGGGCGACATGTACGCCGGCGTGCCGATCGCGACCCCCGTCGCGGTGAGGCGCGTGCCGCCGGAGTCGTCGTCGCTCGCCGCGCGGGCGATGCCGAAGTCGGTGACCATCGCGCGGCCCGAATCGCGATCGAGCAGGATGTTGTCCGGCTTGATGTCGCGGTGGACGACGCCGCGCGCGTGAGCATACGCGAGCGCGTCGGCGACCTCGCGCAGAATGCGGCGCGTGTCGTCGACCGAGAACACGCCCGATTGCCGCAGTCGCTCGCCGACGCTTCCTCCTTCGACGAGCGCCATGACGAAGTACACGAGTCCGTCGCGCTCGTCCACCGAATAGATCGGCACGATGTTCGGATGGCTGAGCCGCGCCGCCATCTCGGCTTCGCGCAGAAAGCGCGTCTTGATGTCCGTGCGGAACGACAGCTCGGGCGGGAGCAGCTTCACCGCGACCGCCCGCTTGAGTCGCGTGTCTCGGGCGCGATAGACGATCGCCATGCCGCCGCGCCCGATCTCGCCGTCGAGATCGTAGGCGGGCGCGAGCGCGGCGGCGAGGCGGGTCTGGAGCTCGGAGTCCATGCTGTAAGATGTGAAGACGCGTCGGGTTCCGCGAATTTCTGCCCCCCGCCGCACTACGGCGGTACCGGCGGTTTCGGTTCACACTGATACCCTGCGGCATGCCGGATTGCGCTCCCAAATCGACGCCGAGCAGATTATGTCCATGCCCGCCAGCCACCAGCACCGCTGGACGAGAGCGGAGGTCGAGCGACTCATCGACGAGCGGAAAGGCTACACGCCGCGGTACGAGCTCGTGGACGGTGAACTGCTCGTGACGCCGGCGCCGAGCCGGAGGCATCAGCGCGTGATCCTCGAGCTCGCGTTTGCCTTGCGCGCGTATACCACGGCGCAGCCTGTGGGCGAGGTGGTCATCAGCCCGTGCGAGCTGCATCTCGATCCAATGGACTATTACGAGCCGGATCTGTTCGTGGTCCCGTCGATCGATGGCACATTCCCGTCGAGTGAGCGCCCCGCGGAGCATGCAATTCTCGCGTGCGAAGTATTGTCCCCCAGTTCGTCGCGCCATGATCGCGTGACCAAGCGGCGTGCCTACCAGGCGCTCGGCGTACCTGACTATTGGGTCGTCGATCCGGATGCGGAGGCGATCGAGATCTGGCATCCCGGCGACGATCGGGCGGCGTTGATCGACGATCGCCTGATCTGGGCCCCGGCGAGGGCGAACGCGCCTTTCGTGCTCGACGTCCGCGGCTTCTTTGCCCGCGTCGCGGACGGAGCCCCGCTGGCGTAGTCCGGTTCGCTACGGTTTGCCTGGCGCCGGCGGCGGATCCCACATCTTCGCGTCGAGTCCGTCGAGCGCATGCTGCAGATCGGGGCTCAACTGCAAGCCTCCCACGATCGTGAGGTCGACGGCGTACGTCGTCTCCGTCTTCCCGTTGCTCCCGCTCATCGCGAACTCGAATCCGGCGTCGCTCAAGCCGCCCTGGTCGAATTTGAAGAGGAGTCCGGCCTTTCCGCCGGCACTCACCATTCCCGCCGCTTTCGTCGCGCCTTTGCCGAGCGTCGTCACCGGATCGTCCCAGCCGGTGGGCACATCCAGCCCGCCGCCGATAAAGACGGTGCCGGAACGCGTCACGCGATTGTACTTGCCCTCGACGGCCACGCCCACGTCGGCCTTGAACTCGAGGCCGTCGCAGCCGAGCACGAGGGCGACCGGGCCGAGTGGAATGGTCGGAAGATTCGGGAGCGAACACGGGTCGGCCGCTTTCACTGTGGCGGCGTCGGTCTTGGGCGGCTCCTCCTTGCCGTTCTTCGGCCCGCACGTGAGCGCCCACGACATGAAGGCCTCACCCGGTACCGCCATCGCGTCCGATTGGAGGCGCGCACCCGCCGCATCCGCGTCGCCCGAGACGTCGTTGATCGATGCCGCGACGAGACGCGGATCGACCATCGCGCCGATCCACTGCCGCGCATCGTCGGCGTAGTCCTGCATGATCTTGTCCACACGATTCGCGTGCGCGCTCACCGCGGCGCGGGCAACGTTGTACGCATCCTTCGCCGCCGGTCCGACGATCGGACACGGGTGCTGGCCGAACTTCGCCAGGGCGTCCTTCCACGCCTGGTCGAGCCGCGCGCCCGCCGACGCGTAATCCTGCATCATCATCGCCGAGCTCTGCGCGACGTCGTAGTACATCCGCGATCGCCGCCGCGCGAGACCGATCAGCGCCGCATCGTGCGACATCGGCACGCGGATGTCGTTCGCCGTCGCCGCGGCGACCCATCGCTGCCGGGCGCGCGCGTACGCGTCGCGCTCGCGCGCGGCGGCCGCGTGGTACTGCTGCGCGCGATCCATCAGTCGGCTGCTCTCGTTGATGTAATGCTTGCCCATGAACAGCGACAGGAATTCCTGCACCGAGCCGGGGATGGTCGGCTTCTCCACGTCGCCGCTCGGCGAGCCGGCGAGCTGCGCACCACCGAAGGCCGTCATCATCATCGGACGCCTGGGCGTGTACTCCGACTCGGCTTTGGGGCCGGAGACCGGCAGCCCTTCCTCGGCGCGCATCATCCGGATCTCGCGATCTTCCTCGGCGTCGAACCAGTCGTCCTGCGCCTGCTCGGCTTCCTGGCGTGCGGCAAGGTGCTTCGGCGCGTGCCCCTTGGCGCACTTCAGCATCGTCGCGAGATCGATGTGCGCCTGCGCGAACGTGGGCGCGGCCCTGAGCGCGCTCCGGAGCCGCTGCTCGGCGAGACTGTCCCGCCCGAGACCGGCGTACGCGATCCCGAGGTTCGTGAGCAGCGCGGGCGATCCGGGCGCGACGCGATCGGCGGCGTCGAGGATGAGCCACGCGGTCTGATAGTCGTTCGCCGCGTTCAGGGCCGCGCCGAGGTTGCTCATCGTGTGCGGCGTGGGGGACGCGAGCGACGCGCGCGCGAGCACGACGACGGCCGCATCGATCTGGCCGATCATCCACAGTCCGACGCCCGCCGCGTTCGTGTGCTCATTCGCGATCCTGCCCGACGCCGCGGGACCGAGCTTCGCCGTGTACGTCTTCACGATGGCGTTCAATGCTTCCATGAGATCGGCCTTGCTCTGCAGCGGCTTGGACATGGACGCGGCAGCACTATTCGACGGGCACGACGAGACCGCACTGTCGCCCTTCGCCGCGATCGCGCGTCCCTGCGCGAATCCCGCGGTGCGCATCGAATCCACTTCCGCCTTGCTCGGCGCCTTGCCGGCCGCGGCGCGCTTCACGATCTCGGCCGAGGGCGCGGCGCTACCCATTCGCTGCGACATCATCGCATGCGCGAGTTCGGCGCGCTCGGCGGCGGTGAGCGGCTTTCCGCTCATCGCCTTCTCCATGAGCGCCTGCACCGCCGGCGACGCGACACCCGTGGAGGCGATCGCCGCACTCTTCGCGTACGCGACGACCTTGGCGCTGTCGGCCGGGGAGAGGTGCTCGCCTTTCATCTGGCGACGAACGAGCGCCTGGATGCTCGGCGGCGCGCTGGTGAATTGCGGGGGGAGCTGTTGGGCGTGGAGCGGGGCGGCGAACATGGCTCCGAGCAGCGCACACAAGGCAAGCGAGCGTCGGTGCACCGGGGCGTTTGCTACGGCGGAGGTCGCACACGTCGCAAAGGGGCTCCGTGTGCAGCGAAAATCTCGATGGCAACGAGCCGCGAAGGACTTGTGGTACGACCTCGGGATGCCAAGAAAAGAGTCCAGAGCGGCAGTTCCCAAGACATTTCTCGGCGCGTTGTGCCGTGAGCCGTCGACACGCGCGGCGTCCCCTCTGCGCCCTCTGCGACCTCTGCGACCTCTGCGGTTACAATCGCCTCCGCGGTTACAACAGACTGAATTCTCCATGCTCACCTCACCAGCGCCGCGAGTGCGGACCAATCGAGGTTGTCCCGGATCTGCTCGAAGACGCCCGGATATTGCGCGCAGAACGGGCTGTCGTGCTGTCCGCCGCAGGCGAAGCCCACGATGATCGCCTGCACGTCGCCGAGCCGCGTGCGGTCGTAGAACGCCGGATTCGGCGCGACGAGCCGGATCCCCGTCGCGCTCTCGGACTTCGCGAACAACGACCGCGACACTTTGCCCTGGAGCGAATAATCGACGAATGATTGAAGATCTAGAATAGCCTGCGCCGCGCGGTCCGCGGGCGACATCTGCGTCAGCTCGCGCTGGAGCTCGGCCGCCACGGCTGGGGTACCATCGAACTGGCGGATGGCCGCGCGCAGCGCACGCTCGCGCGTGACGGGAATGGTCGGCGGCGCGGTGCGCTTGGTGATCACGATGCACCCGTTGTCGCGGTACATCGGCAGGCCGTGCATCGTCGTCGGCGTGATGGCCGCGTACATCGTCCCCTCGGCATCGCTCAGGTCGGACTTGTCGCCGAACATGCAGCCGATGCTGTTGACGCTCACATCGAAGCTGAGCCCTTCGCCGCGGCCGCCCGTGTCGATCGAGCCGTCGGCGTTCGTGGTGTGCCGAATGAGGATCGCGCTGAACGAGCCCGCGACCATCTTCCCCGCTCCGCTCTGATGCACTTCGGCATTCGCGAGCACCGTGAAGCCGCGCGGCTCGGCCAGCATGGGTTCGCGGCGAAAGACGGCGATGATCTGCTGGAGGTCCGCGGCCATCGCGGCAAGCGCGGGCTTCCCTCTCGTGCTGGACGTGACGTTCACCCTCCACGTGCCGATGGCATCGCCCGCCTGACGCGCGCCGCTCTGTGCACCGACGATGGCCGGCGCACAGAGGATCAAGAGCGAGCTGAACGCGCGGCGCATCAGTTCTTCACCAGCTCGACGCGGCGATTCATCTGCCGACCCTCGGGCGTGGTGTTCGGCGCCGTCGGCTTCGACGCGCCGTAGCCCTTGGCAGTCAGTCGGCCCGCGTCGATCTGATAGTTCGTGACGAGGTACTGCTTGACTGCAGCAGCGCGCCGCTCGCTCAACGACTGATTCGACGCGGCGTCGCCGACGTTGTCCGTGTGCCCCTCGATCGTGAGATCGAGATCGGGGTGCTGCCGGAGCATGTCGCCGATCTCGGTGAGCGTCGGCGTCGACTCGCCGCGCAGCGCGTCGGAGCCGGTGTCGAACAGAATCCCGTGCGTCGCCACACGACCGGCCGCGGCGAGCGCGTCGTACAGCTTCCGGGCACTCGCGGCGACGCGGATGTTCGTGATCAACACCGGATTGTTCTCGTCGCCCGGCAGGCCGAGCCACAGCTCGTTCGAGCGGCCGAGGTTCACGCTCGGTGCGTTGGCGACGCGCTTGTCGTTCACGTACACCTTCACGTGCTTGCCGTCCGCCATCACGCGTGCGTGGAACACGGTGTTGTTCACGTCTTCGGCCGGCGCGGAAGTGGATTCGGTCCCTGGGCTCTTCACGCCGCTCTCGGTCGGATTGAACTGCACGTAGCCGATGCCGTCCGTCTTGTCGGGGTCGGCGAGGTAGAGCTTCACGTACCCGCCGGGCGAGACCTGCATGTCGGCCTCGAATGTGAAGCGATCGGGGAGCGTGCGACCGAGCGGGATCTTCACGTAGCCGATCGCGGTGCCGCGCAGATAGCGACCGTCCGCCGCCTGCGCGACTTCATAGTTTCCTGATACGAGCTCGAGCCGCTTCGGGAACTCGCCCACGTCGTCGCGCGTGAAATCCTCGGCGAAGATCACGCTGTCGCCGGGCACGAAGTCGTAGTTCACCCAGAGGCCCGTCCCCGGCGCGCCGGTGCTCGAGGGTGCGGCCGACGCGGCGCCCGCCTGCTGCGCGTACGGTTGATCCGTGAGCGGATTGCCCTTGGCGTCGGTGACGACGACCGGCTTCCCCGCATCCTGCGCCTTCTTGATGCACGCCTTGTCGGTGGCGACGCAGCGAATCGCGCCCTCGAGCTTGTCGAGGCCCTTGTCGGCCGCGGAGTCGGCCTTCGCGTTGAGGCGGTCCTTCGCCTTCTGCTTCACGCGATCGATGAAGCCCTGGGAGCGCGCGATCTTCGGCGGCGCGGCGACGGCGACGAGCAGGGCGGCGAGCAGTGCGGTCGGACGAGACATGCGGCTACTCCAATGAAAGGGGACGATCAGGGACGGCGGCCTGCCGGTGCGATCGCGGTGAGCTCGACGGGAACGACGTCGGTGGAGTCGATGGCCCCGTTCGCGCCGAGCGCGACCACGCGATAGAAGAGCCGATGCGGCGACGCCGCCGCGGGCTCCGGCTGGGGATCGGATGCGGTCGTCGGACTCGTGATCCTGCCGGCGCCGCACGCCGAGGCGGCGCCGAGCGCTGTCCATGCGCCGTTTTTCGACGGCGCCGTGAGCGCGCGATAGCTCCGGGCGCCCGCGCGCGTCTGCCAGCGGAGGGCGACCTGACGACAGGCGTGGCCGTCCACTGGCGGTGCGTCAATGACCGTGGCGGTGAGGCCGGAGCGAAAGCGCGGGTCGCTGGTCTGTTGCGCGCCGAGCTCGGATGCGCAGATCGCCATGAGCACGAGGCCCGCGATCGAGAGGATCGACATGGGCGCGCAAGCTAGGCCGCCATCTCACGCGCATTTCAACAACGTCAACACGGTGTTGCGTCTGTACTTGCGCCGCATCGCGCCCCACTGCAGCGTATCCCGATGCCGCGCCATCGCCTGATCACGCTCGGTCGCCTGGCGCTCGTCGACGAGCGCGGCGTCGAGGACCCAATCGGGAAACGCCGCCGGAAGCTCGCGCTCCTGGCGACGCTGGCGATGACGCGCCGTCCGATCAGTCGCGACACCCTGGTCGACCTGTTCTGGGGCGAGCAGCCCGAGGATCGCGCACGACACTCGCTGAGCGACGCGCTCTCGCATCTGCGCAGCGTGCTCGGGAAGGACGCGATCGCCGCCCGGCAAGCCGAGGTGTCGCTCACGCCGGACGCGGAGCTCGACGTGGACGCGATCGGGCTGAGCGCCGCAGCGGCCGCCGGCGACCACGAAAAGGTGGTCGCGCTCTATCAGGGCGCGTTTCTCGACGCGGTGTACATCGCGGACTCACCGCGATTCGAGCAGTGGGTGGCGCGCGAACGGGCGCGAATCGATCGCGCGTTTCGCGACGCGTGCGCGGCCGTGTGTCGCGCCGCGGCGACCGAGGAACGGTGGGCCCACTGCGCGGCGACGGCACAGCGGTGGCTCGATGCGGATCCGGAGTGCGAGGAGGCGCGAGAGGCGTTGCGGCGCGCCGAGGTGGAAACGGCGCGAACGGCGGCGGCGAGCGGCATCCCGACCGCACCCGCGCCCGTCATCCCGAGCGAAGCGCCCACTTCCTCCCCGGTCATCCCGAGCGAAGCGAGGGATCTTCCTTCCGGGTCGCGAAGCCCGCATCGCGAGCGGTATGCAGGATTCCTCGCTCCGCTCGGAATGACATTCGCAAGATTCCTCGCTCCGCTCGGAATGACAGCGGTCGTCCTCGCCCTCGTCCTCCTGGCCGCGCGCATCGTCAGCCGCCACACCGTGAGCGCCGCCGAGTCGGCGCGGCAGGCGGTCGCGATCATCGACTCGCGCGCGCCGGCGAGCGATTCGTCGGTCGCGTGGCTGCGCGACGGCTTCGCGCAGATGGTCGCCGCGAGTCTCGAGCGCACGCCGACGCTCGAAGTCGTGCCGGCGACGCGCGTGCACGCGCTGCTCGCACGCATGTCGCCGGACGGCGGCCCGGTGGACGACGCGCATCTCGCCGACGCCGCCACGCAGCTCGGCGCGCGCTGGGGCGTGCGGGCGTCGCTCACGCGGATCGACCAGGCGTACGTCGTGCAGCTCGACGTGCGCGACGCGCGCGATGGATCGAGCCACGCGTTCACGATCAGCGGGACCAACGTGCTGGCGGTCGCGGACGAAGCCGCCGCCCGCGTGCGGAGCATCGCCGACGCCGCCGCGCCCGGGCCGCACCTCGCGGACCTCGAGACCGCGAACGTCGACGCGTTCGAGCACTTCGTGCGCGCGCAGCAGGCGCAGGATGAAGGTCGCTACGCCGATCAGATCCGCGAGCTCGACGCCGCAGTCGCCGCCGATTCGGGATTCACGAGCGCGATCGTGGCGCGCATGCGCATCGCGCGATACCAGATAGACACGCTCACGATCGCGCGGCTCTCGTCGGCGTACGCGCGCGCGTCGTCGCGGATCACGCGCTGGGATGCGCTCGAGCAGGCGCAGTACCTGGCCTTCCATAATGGAGAGCACGCGCGCGCGGAGGAGTTGGCGCGCGAGCTCGTGGACACGTATCCACACGACCCGCGCGCCTACGGCGTGCTCGCCAACACGCTGGCGCTGCACGGGAAGTGGGCGGCGGCGGACTCGGTGCTCGAGCGGGCGCTGCGGCTCGATTCGCTCGCGATGGCGGCCGGCCACGGCCCGTGCGCGCCGTGCTCGAGCTACTTCGGCCTCATCGAGAACCATCTGATCGTGGGCGACGTGGCGTCCGCCGAACGCGCCGCGCGGCGGTGGCTCGCGCTCCAGCCGGATCTCCCGGCGGCGTGGGCGGAGCTCGCGACGGTGCTCGCGTTCGACGGCCGCTACGACGACGCGCTCGACGCCGAGCGCCACGCGTCGCAGCTCGCGGGCGACGACGCCGAGTATGCGATCCGCATGGCGCGCATTCTCGTGATGGCGCGCCGGCTCGATGCCGCCGACTCGCTCGTGCGCACGTGGCCGATGCGCGTGCCCGACTACCGGGACGGCGCGCTCGACCTGGAGTCGGTCATCGAGCGCGAGCGCGGCGAGTATGCACGCGCGGAACGCACACTGAACCACATGGTTCAGCATGGCGACGGCGGCATGGGGCTCGTGCACGCGAGCCAGCTCGCACAGCTCGGGCGATATCAGGATTCGCGGCGCGAGTTCGAGGCAATGACGGCGCACGGGCCGTTGAACGAGCCGAACTCGCCGGTGCAGTCGCTGGCCGGCGATCGCGCGCGCACGTTCGCGTGGCATCACGCGCTCGAGGCGGACGCCCTCGCGCCGACGCGCGACACCGTGCGACTGGACGCGCTCGCGGATTCGATCGCGCGCATCGGGGCCCGGAGCTACTTCGCGCGCGATTGGCGGCTCGCCGATCACGTGCGCGGGATCGTCGCGCTGGAGCGCGGCAATGCCCGCGACGCGATCGCCCAGCTGCAGCGCGCCCGGCTGGGCGTCGCGGCGTGGACGCGGACGAACCTGTGGCTCGCGCGAGCGTTCGAGTCCGCGGGACGCGCGGACAGCGCGGTCGCCGTCCTCCGCGACGCCTACGAATCGCCGCCGGACGCCATGGGCCGCTATCTCACGCGGAGCGAGCTGGATTACGAGATGGCGCGGGCGTTCGCCGCGGCCCACGCGAGCGATTCCGCGCGCATCTACGCGGGCTACGCCGCCACGGCCTGGGCGCACGCGGACCCGATCGTCCAGCCCCGGCGGCGCGAGATGCTCGCGCTGGCCCGTCAGGCCCCCCGGCCGGGCGACGCGCGTTAGGGATTCGCAAAGACCGGCGGCTGGCGATCCGGTCCGAGTGGACGCGAGGTGGTTCTCCTGACATGTTCAGGGAGATCCACTTCCTTCGCCCTTCCATGACAACACTCTCCCTTCCCTTCCGTCGCGCCGCCGCCGGGCTCCTGATCGTGGCCAGCGCGGCACCGGTCGTGCTCGCGCAGTCGAGCGCGCCCGTCGATCCACAACTCTACGCCGGCCTGCACTGGCGCAACCTCGGTCCCTTCCGGGGCGGCCGCACCGCCGCGGTCACGGGCGCCGTCGGCGAACCGAACGTGTTCTACATCGGCACGCCCGCGGGCGGCGTGTGGAAGACGACCAGCGCCGGCCAGGTCTGGTATCCGATCTTCGATTCCATCAAGAGCGCGTCGTCGGTGGGCGCGGTCGCCGTGGCGCCGTCCGACCCGAACGTGGTATACGTCGGGATGGGCGACATCATCACCGGTGGCGGCATCAACGAAGGCGACGGGATGTACAAGTCGACCGACGCCGGGAAGACGTGGACCCACCTCGGGCTCGAGAACACGAAGCAGATCCCGTCGATGTGGGTCGATCCGCACGATCCGAACATCGTGCTCATCACCGCGCAGGGCGACGTGCACCACAAGTCGCACGACCGCGGCGTGTTCCGCACGACGGACGGCGGCAAGACGTGGACGAACACGCTGTTCGTGAACGACAGCACCGGCGCGCAGAAGATCGCGGTGGCGTACGACGAGCCGAACGTGATGTACGTGACGACGGTCGCGCACTACCAGGCGCCGCCGGTCCCCGGCCAGACGTTCGCCGGCCGCGGCTTCGGGCCCGGGCAGAACGGCCCGACCGACACGAAGCTCTTCAAGTCGACGGACGGCGGCGTCACGTGGAAGGAGATCACGGGCGGCGGCTTCCCGCACACGACGGGCAAGATGTGGGTCGCGGTCGCGAACCACACGAACGCGCAGCGCGTGTTCGTGGTCGACAACACTGGGTTGTATCGCTCGGACGACGGCGGCGCGACGTGGCGGCAGATGGATGCCGAGGATCCGCGCGTCCACAACGGGCAGGGTGGCTACAACTGTGGCGTCTACATCGATCCGCAGAATCCGGACATCGTCTACGTCCTGAACACGGCGAGCTACGTCTCGCACGACGGCGGCAACACGTTCACGGGCTTCAAGGGCGCGCCGGGCGGTGACGATCCGCAGCAGATGTGGATCGACCCCACCAACGGCCAGCGCATTCTCTTCGGCTACGACCAGGGCGCGATCGTCTCGCTCGACGGCGGCCACACGTGGAGCTCGTGGTACAACCAGCCGGACGAGCAGATCTATCACATCGCGGCCGACAACTCGTTCCCGTACTGGGTGTACGGCTCGCAGCAGGACGCCGGCGCCATCCGCGTGCGGTCGCGCGGCAACCTCGGCGCGATCACGCCGCTCGACTGGAATCCGGTGCCGGGCTGGGAGTGGGGGACGGAGACGCCCGACCCGCTCGACCCGAACATCGTGTACGCGAGCGGTTCGGGCATCCTCAAGATCACGTATCCGAGCGAGCAGTGGATCAACGTGAGCCCGGCCTCCGACCCGAGCCGGCAGCTCCGGGCGACGAGCGACGCGCCGATGAAGTTCGCGCCGTGGAATAAGCATATGCTCATCGCCGCGTTCCAGTCGCTCTGGTCGACGACGGACGGCGGGGCGCACTGGACGGCGCTGAGCCCGGATCTCACGCTCCGGCCGGGCGAGAAGCCGCCCGTGCGCGGCTCGACGCCGAACTTCCGCGGCGGTGCGGCGATCCAGTCGCTGTCGCTGTCGAACGCGAAGGCCGGCGTGATCTGGGCGGGCACGAACAACGGGCTCGTGAAGGTGTCGAAGGACGGCGGGAAGACGTGGCAGGACGCGAGCGTCAGCGACAACATCCCGAACGCCGATCGCGCCGAGGTGTTCTCGATCGAGGCGTCGAACTTCGACCCGGCCGAGGCGTACGCCGTGTACGATCTGTATCGCCTCGGCGACTACACGCCGTACGTCTATCGCACGCGCGACTACGGCAAGACGTGGACGCGCATCACGAACGGCCTGCCGACGGGCCAGGCGAGCGGCAGCTTCGCGCGCTTCGTGCGCAACGACACGCAGCGCAAGGGACTGCTCTTTGCCGGCACCGAGAGCGGGATGTACGTGTCGTTCGACGACGGCGACCACTGGCAGTCGCTGCAGCAGAATCTGCCGAACACGTCGTATCGCGACGGCTTCATCAAGGACAACGATCTCGTCGTGACGACGTACGGCCGCGGCATCTGGGTGCTGGACGACGTCTCGCCGCTGCGGCAGGTGAGCGCGCAGCTCGCGAGCGCGCCGGCGCATCTGTTCAAGCCGGGCGCCGCGTATCGCCTGCGCCGCAACGTGGGCGCCGACACGCCGTTCCCGCCCGAGGTGCCGCACGCGGAGAATCCCGCGCCCGGCGCGATGATCGACTACTATCTCGCGAGCGCGCCGTCGAGCGACATCACGCTCGACGTCCTCGACGCATCGGGCAACGTGGTGCGTCACCTGACGAGTGCGCCGGGGACGCCGGTGCCCGAGGCGAAGTATCCGCCCGAGCCGAACTTCTGGCTCGCGCCGCCGTTCGCGCTCCCGAAGAACGCGGGCGAGAACCGGACGAACTGGGATCTGCGTTACGATTCGCCGATGTCGTTCTCGCACTCGTTCGAGATCAACGCGAACCCGGGCGAAACCCCGCCGTCGCCGGAGGGACCGCTCGTGCAGCCGGGAACCTATACGCTCAAGCTCACGGTGGACGGCAAGGCGTATACGCAAACGGTGAACGTGAAGGCCGATCCGCGCTCGCCGGCGACGCCCGCCGCGCTGGCGGCAGAGCACGCGCTGGAGATGAAGCTGCTGCAGGGCGCGAACGCGGCGTACGAGGGCCATCAGATGGCGGTCGCACTCCGCGAGGCGCTGCGCGGCAACACGGACACGCGGGTCGCGGGCCTTCTCGCGCAGATCGACACGATCGTCGGACTCGATGCGCAGCGCGGCCGGGGACGCGGCTTCGGGCCGCCGGCGCGGCCGAGCTTCACATCGGTGAACGGCGCGATGGTGCGCCAGCTCGAGGCGCTCGACAACGGCGATTTCGCGCCGAACGCGGCGATGCTCGCCGCCTACGCGCAGTCGTGCAAGGAGCTGTCGACGCTCGTGACGGCGTGGCAGAGGGTCGCGGGGAACGAACTCGCGAAGGGCCACGTGAGCGGCGCGCTCAAGGCGCCTAGCTGCACACCGTGAGTCCCGCCGAATAACGTTCGACGCGAACCAGCGCGAACAAGACCAGAACGGCCGCGAACATTTCGAGTGTTCGCGGCCGAT
>DASZUN010000082.1:0-2151 GCA_035547615.1 Gemmatimonadaceae bacterium
CCCGCGCGCTTAACTTTCCTGCATGGCGAAGACCAAGACCGTCTACCGCTGTAGCGACTGCGGCGCCGAATACTCCAAGTGGCAGGGGCGGTGCGACGCGTGCGGCGAGTGGAACACGCTCGCCGAAGAGATGGCCGCGCCGAAAGTCGCCGCGAGCGGCGGATCGTCGCGCCGCATCGGCGGGGCACGATCGCTGAGCGAAGGCGGCAGCGTCGCTCCCACGCCGCGCCTGCGCGACGTGAGCGGTTCGAATGCCAAGCGGTGGAAGACCAGCATCGAGGAGTTCGACTTCGTGCTCGGCGGCGGGATCGTCCCGGGCTCGATGATTCTCGTCGGTGGCGAGCCGGGCATCGGCAAGTCGACGCTGCTGCTGCAGGTGGCCGCGCGCCTCGAGCGTGAAGGACACGCGACACTGTATGCGTCGGGCGAGGAGTCCGCGCTCCAGGTCAAGCTTCGCGCCGACCGCCTTGGCGAGAATGCGGGCGACGTCTCGCTCCTCAGCGAGACGAATCTCGAGACGATTCTCGCCACGTCGGCGGCAGCCGCGCCCGCGGTGCTCATCGTCGATTCGATCCAGACGGTGTTCACGGCCGATCTCGAAGGCGCGCCCGGCAACGTCGGCCAGGTGCGCGAGTGCGCCGCGCGACTCATGCGCTACGCCAAGGAGAGCGGCACGACCGTGTTCGTCGTCGGTCACGTGACCAAGGGCGGCGGGATCGCCGGCCCGAAGACGCTCGAGCACATCGTCGACACCGTGCTGTACTTCGAGGGCGAGAGCACGCTCGACCATCGCGTGCTGCGCGCGACCAAGAACCGCTTCGGAAGCGTCGATGAAATCGGCGTGTTCCGCATGACGGAGGAAGGTCTCGAGCCGGTGCCGAATCCGTCCGAGCTGTTCATGGGCGACCGGTCGAGTCACGCATCGGGAAGCGCGGTCACCGCGCTGCTCGAGGGCACGCGACCGGTCCTCGTCGAGATCCAGGCGCTCGCGGCCAAGGCGGGCTTCGGCACGCCGCAGCGCGTCGCCACGGGCTTCGACGGACGACGCCTGGCGCTCCTGCTGGCGGTGCTCGACAAGCGCGCGGGGCTCTCCTTCGTTCAACTCGACGTGTTCGTGAACGTCGTCGGCGGCATGCGGCTCGTGGAGCCGAGCGGCGATCTCGCCGTGGCCGCGGCATTGGCGTCGAGCGTGTACGATCGCGCGCTTCCGAACGATGCCGTCTTCGTGGGCGAGGTCGGACTCGGCGGCGAGGTGCGCACCGTATCGCAGGCCGATCGCCGCGTGGCCGAAGCAACGAACATGGGCATGAAGCGCGTCTACGTCGCCGAACGAGGAATGCCCAAGCGCGCCCCGCGCGACGTCGAGGTGATTGGCGTGCGAACGATCCACGATCTCTTTCGCAGACTGTTCACATGAACGGAGACGGAACGCCAGCCCGCGCTGCTGACGACGAGGGCGGAAAGGCAGTGAAGCGCGACGTCGGCGTGGTGATCGTCGCCGGTGGAAGCAGCACCCGAACCGGTGGACAGGAGCTGAAGCAGTTTCGCTGGGTCGCCGGCAAGCCGGCGCTGCTGCACAGTCTGCAGACGTTCATGGCGCGACCCGACGTCGTGTCCGTGGTGTGCGTGCTCCCGATCTCACACGCCGCCGATCCGCCGCCCTGGATCTTCCAGTGCGACATCGACCGGCTGATGGTCTCGACCGGTGGGCGCACGCGCACGGAATCCGTCTCGAACGGACTCGACGATCTTCCGGACGAGGCGGAGATCGTGCTCGTCCATGATGCGGCGCGTCCCCTCGTCGGCGACGAGACGATCGACCGTGTGATCGCGCGCGTCCGCGCGGGACGTTGCGCGATCGCCGCCGTGCCTGTCGTCGACACGCTCAAGGAGGTCGACGATGAGGGGCGGATCGTGCGCACGATTCCGCGCGAACGTTTGTGGCGCGCGCAGACACCGCAGGGATTCCCGCGAGCCGTGATCCAACGCGCACACCGCGAAGCAAGGGCGCAGCACGTCAACGCCACCGACGACGCCGCGCTCTGCGAGCGGCTCGGCATTCCCGTCGAGGTCGTGCGCGGAAGCGAGCGTGCGATGAAGATCACGGACGAGGCGGACTTTGTGCGGGCGGAGGCGCTCTTTACGCTTCCC
>DASZUN010000083.1:0-24101 GCA_035547615.1 Gemmatimonadaceae bacterium
GTCGACCATGTCCTTGGCTTCCTTCAGGCCCAGGCCGGTCAGCTCGCGCACGACCTTGATGACCTGGATCTTCTTGGCGCCCGCGTCCTTGAGGACGACGTCGAACTCGGTCTTCTCTTCCGCCGCGGGAGCCGCGGCCGCACCAGCGCCACCGCCCGCCGGCGCGCCGCCAACCGGCGCCGCCGCGATCGTGACGTTGAACTTGCTCTTGAACGCTTCGATCAGCTCGGCGAGCTCGAAGACGGACATGTTGCCGATCGCGTCGAGGATCTCGTCCTTGCTCATGGTCGTAGCCATTGTCGTCAATCTCCTAGTGTTTTGAAAAGTCGGTCAAACGATAGATCGGTCAGGTGCTGCGATTGGGTCGGTCGCTGACCGACTTTCAGGCGCTCGTCGTGGAAACGCCGCCTTCCTTCTGCACGCGGAGCGCTTCGCACGCCCCCGCGAACATCGTCAACAGGCCGTTCATGGCGCCGGCGAACATCGCCATCGGGGCCTGCATGCTGGCGCCCAGCTCGGCGAGCATCTGCTCGCGCGACGGCATCGAGGCCAGCTTCGTCACCTGGGCCTTGTCGATCGCCTTGCCCTCGAACACGCCGCCCTTCACTTCGGGCTTCTGATCGTTCGCCTTGGCGAAATCGGTGATGATCTTCGCCGCCGCGACCGGGTCCGTGGTGACGACCAGGCCCGTCGGTCCGCGCAGACGCTCGCCGACGAGACCACTCTCGTTCACGGCGCGCAGCGCGAGCGTGTTCTTGATGACCACGTACTCCACGTTCGACTTCCGGAGCGTCCGACGGAGTTCCGTCATGCGCTTCACGTTCAGCCCCGTGAAATCCGTGTAATAGAGCGCCGTGGCGCTCCCGATTTTCTCTTTCAGCTCGGCGACGAGCTGGTCCTTCTCGGCTCTCTTCATCGCTTAGCCCCGGTACAGGGTCGAGTCGATCGTGACGCCAGGGCCCATGGTGCTGGACACCGAGACGTTTCGGACGTACACGCCCTTCGCCGCGGCGGGCTTGGCGCGAACGATCTGATCCATGAACGCGGTGAAGTTCGTCTCCAGCGCGTCGACGCCGAACGAGACCTTGCCGATCGGGGCGTGCACGTTGCCCGCCTTGTCGACGCGGAACTCGATCTTGCCCGCCTTCGTCTCACGCACCGCGTTGCCCACGTTGAAGGTCACCGTGCCCGCCTTGGGGTTGGGCATGAGACCGCGCGGGCCGAGCACACGACCGAGCTGGCCCAACTGGCCCATCTGGTCGGGGGTGGCGATGAGCACGTCGAAATCGAGCCAGCCATCCTTGATCTTCTGGATGAACTCGGCCCCGACGTAATCCGCGCCCGCGTCCTGCGCTTCCTTCGCCTTGTCGCCGACCGCGATCACCAGCACGCGCACCGACTTGCCGGTGCCCGCCGGGAGCACGACCGTGCCGCGCACCACCTGATCGGCGTGGCGCGGATCGACGCCGAGACGCACCGCGACTTCCACCGTCTCGTCGAACTTGGCGAACGCGCTCTTCTTCACGATCTCGAGCGCCGCCTTGGGCTGATACGTCGCCGTGATCTCGCGATTCTTGGCGGCGTTGTTGTATTTCTTGCCGTGATCGTTCATCAGTCCACGACCTCCATGCCCATCGACCGCGCCGCGCCGGCGATCATCGCCATCGCGGACTCGATCGTGTCGCAGTTGAGGTCGGGCATCTTGAGCTCCGCGATCTTGCGGACCTGTGCGCGCGTGACCTTGCCGATCTTGTTGCGGTTCGGCTGCCCCGATCCCTTCTCGATGCCCGCTTCCTTCTTCAGGAGGACGGCCGCGGGCGGCGTCTTCGTGATGAAGGTGAAGGACTTGTCGGAATAGATCGTGATCTCGACCGGCAGGATCGTATCCTGGCCCTGCGTGCGGGAGTTGAACTCCTTGCAGAAGGCCATGATGTTGATGCCCTGCGGGCCCAGCGCCGTACCCACCGGAGGGGCGGGGTTGGCCTTGCCCGCGGGGATCTGCAGCTTCACGAACCCCGTGACTTTCTTTGCCATAGCACCTCTTTGTGCGATCCGCGGCGCGGGGCGCCGACGGCCAATCTCCCACTGGCGTGTTTAGAGTCGGAGTGGTGGCCGACTGACTACGCGTCCGTCGTCTGTGGTTCCGTAGTCCATGGACCACGGACTACAGACCACGGACGCAGCTCAGTACGCCTTCAACTGCAGATAATCCAGCTCCACGGACGTCGGCCGGCCGAACAGCGAGACCGACACCCGCACCTTGCCCTTGTCCGGCATCACTTCCTCGACCGTTCCATTGAAGTCCGTGAACGGTCCTTCGGTGATCGCCACCGCCTGGCCCACCATGAACGGGATCTCTTCCTTCGGGGCCTCTTCCTCCTCCTCGGCGGCGATGCCGAGCAGGCGATTGACCTCGTCGGGGCGGAGCGGTTGCGGGAAGCGCTGATCGCTGCCCACGAACTTGATCACGCCCTGGATCCCGTTGATGACGTGCGCGGTCTCCTGGTTCATCTCCATCTCGACCAGCACGTAGCCGGGATAGAGCTTGCGTTCCACTGTCACCTTCTTGCCGTTCTTGATCTCCACCACTTCCTGCGTCGGCACGAGCGCCTGACGGATCGGGCGTTCCTCGGCCGGCCGCGGATCAGCTTCGATCTTCCGCTGGATCAGCGAACGCACCTTGTTCTCGTGGCCAGCCGTCGTCTGGATCGCGTACCAACGGTGTTCCATGGTGGAGATCGGGGTCACTGGCCGAAGAACGACGGAATGAGCTTGATCAGCAGGCCCTGCAGGACGAAGTCGAGCAGCGTGATCACGAGCGAGATCACCAGCACGAAGATGATGATCGCGATCGACGCCGAGCGGACCTGCGGCCAGTCGGGCCACGTCACCTTCTTCATCTCGGCAACCACGCCGTGATAGAAGTTCACGAGACGCGTGCCCATGCCGGGGCCGTTGTCCGAACTTCCGCCGCCGCCGGAGCGAACCACCGCGTCGGCCATTACTTGGTTTCCTTGTGGACCTGGTGCTTGTTGCAGCGCGGGCAGTACTTCTTCCACTCGACGCGCTCGGGGTGCAGGCGCTTGTTCTTGGTGGTGAAGTAATTGCGGTTCTTACACTCGCTGCACGCGAGAATGATCTTGTCTCTTGGCATTGCTGTTCCAGCGGTTGGGGTCTAGCGAACAAGGGGCTAGACCGGCACGCCTCGGGTCAGGTACACGACGAAAACGCGCGCAATAGCGCGCGGTTTCGAAAACGCTCGACCCTCGACACTAGTCCCTGCTTCCGAGCTTCAGAGCTGACGACCGGGATTGAACCGGTGACCTCACCCTTACCAAGGGTGTGCTCTACCAACTGAGCTACGTCAGCGACTTGCTACCGACTCATCCGTGCTTCGTTCCACCGCTCAACACCTTCAGAGCGGGAGACGGGGCTCGAACCCGCGACATCAAGCTTGGAAGGCTTGCGCTCTACCAGCTGAGCTACTCCCGCATATCCCTGCTCGGCTCGCCGTCCCGATCCCATCGTCTCAAGCCACCCATACCAATGGTGGGGGAAGGATTCGAACCTTCGTAGGGCGTTAACCCGGCAGATTTACAGTCTGCTGCCATTAGCCACTCGGCCACCCCACCGCGTCCGCGCATCGACCGACCACCAACTCTCACGCGGCGACGACGACCTGGTCACCTTCGCCCAATCCACAGAGCTGACGGCGAGAATCGAACTCGCAACCGCCTGATTACAAATCAGGTGCTCTGCCAATTGAGCTACGTCAGCAGACGGCCAATTTTGCGCGAGACTCTTATGATACGTGACGGGGGAAAGAGTGTCAAGCCGTGGAGAGAGCGTAGCTTAGGGTCTGTGGTCGGTGGTCCGTCGTCCACAGCCCACAGTCCACAGACCAGCTAGCGGACTTTCTTCCACTTCGTGCCGCCGGGCCCGTCCTCGATCGCGACGCCCCGGTCGACCAGCTCCTGGCGAATCCGGTCCGCTTCCCCGAAATCGCGGCGTTCTCTCGCCGCGCGGCGCGCCGCCAGCCGCTCTTCCACCCACGTCACCAGCTCGGGATCATCCACTGTTCGGTCGGGGACGATGTCCAGCACTCCGTTGATCCGGCCGAACACCTCGCGCGCCCGCTCGAGGGCCGCCGCGTCCGACCCGTTCCTGTCCAGCTCGGCGTTGGCCCGGTGGATGAACGTGAAGAGCGCGCCGAGGGCATTGGGGCCGTTCAGATCGTCGAAGAGGGCACTCTCCACCTCGGCCATCGCGGTGTCCGCCGCGGCGGCGAGCTCCGGCGTCCCGCCGCGAGCCGTCGCCAGTCGCTCGGCGAAATCGCCCACTCGGCGCACCGCGTTCATCGACGCCTCGAGCGCCTCCTCCGACAGATTGAGCTCCTTGCGGTAGTGCGTGTTGAACACGAAATGCCGCACGGCAGCCGCCGAGATCTTCGCCTCGCGCATGCCCTTGACGGTGGTCACGTTGCCGAGGCGCTTGGCCATCTTCGCGCCTTCGGTCAGCAAAAACGCACCATGGCACCAGAATCGAGAGAACGTCTGGCCGGTCGCGGCTTCTGACTGCGCGATCTCGTCTTCGTGATGCGGGAAGATGAGATCGATGCCGCCACAATGGATGTCGAGCGTCGGCCCCTGGAGGTCGATCGCCATCGCCGAGCACTCGAGGTGCCAGCCGGGGCGGCCGCGACCCCACGGTGAGTCCCACGCCGCGCCTGTCGCTTCGTCGATCGGCGTCGCGGCCTTCCAGAGCGCGAAGTCCTGCGCGTTCTCCTTGGAGTAGTCGTCCTGCGCGACGCGCGCGCCCGTCTTGATCTCGCGGGTGTCGAGGCGCGAGAGCTTGCCGTAGCCGGCGAATCGATCGATCGCGAAGTACACCGACCGATCGTCCGCGACATACGCGACGCCCGAGTCGACGAGCGTCGCGACGAGCGCGATCATCTGCGGGATGTAATCCGTCGCCTTGGGATACTCCTCCGCACGCTCGATGCGCAGATACTCACGATCCTGATGGAACACCTCGGTGACCGGCTCGGTCACCTGGCGGATCGTCTTCCCCTGCTCCGCCGCGCGCTTGATGATCTTGTCATCGACGTCGGTCAGGTTCATCACCTGACGCACGTGCCAGCCGCGCAGGCGAATCGCCCGCCGCAGCAGGTCGACGAACAGGAACGTGCGAAAATTCCCGAGATGCGCCGGGTTGTAGACCGTCGGCCCGCAGCTATAGATGCGAACGGTCTCGCCGTCGGCCGGCGCGAACGGCTCGACCGAGCGGGTCATGGTGTTGTAGAGGCGGAACTCGGGCGGCATGCGGCGACGGGTGCGGCGTGTGCGAGCGTGTTCGTGAATGCTAGACGCGTCCGGAACACGGGTCAACAAAACGCACACGCGCGTGCGGCACCACCGCGTGCGGCACGCGCTTCAACGCGCGCCGCTCGACGGCTCCTCCGCCACGCGCCGCCGCGGCCGCCGGTACGCATCGAGATACCCGCCGCGCAGCACGAACACGCGCGAGCCCAACCGCTCCGCGCACGCGAGCTCGCGCGTGGTGACGATCACGGCGTCGCCACGGTCGCGCGCCTCGCCGATGCGCCGCGCCATGCGAGCGAGCGCGTCGCCACCGCATGCCGGCTGCTCGATCAGGTGCACGTGCGCGGCGCACGGGGCGCCCCGTGCGGGCGCGGGCGGCGAGCCGGCGAAGTGATAGCTGGTGCGCGCGACGGCGATGGCGCGCGACCGCTCGCCGAACCAGCGCACCTCGCCGGCGTCCACCGAGAGCAGGCCAGCGGCGCAGAGCAGCAGCGTCGACTTGCCCGCCCCGCGGTCGCCGGCGATCGCCACCGCCTCGCCTTCGGCGACGCCGAAGTCGATCGAGCGCAGCACGTCGGCGCGGGCGATGCAGCCGCCGACACCGGTCGCGTATCGCTTGAAGACGCCGCGGAATTCGAGCGCGAGATGCACGACCGGTAAATACCACGCGCGGCGCCGCGAACCGTGATCGCGGCGCCGCGCGCGTCATCCAACGAATGCGTCAGCCGCTGCGCCGAATGCCCTCGTGCTCCGCGACGGTGACCACATCGATCGGCAGCCCGGGCGGCACGAGCACGCCGCCGCCCGGCACCGGCACGCGCAATACGAGCGGCCGCTCGCGCGTCGTCCGGCGGAAGCCCTGCCCCTCGTAGATCCGCGTGATCAGGATGCGCCGCACGATCACCATGATCACGACGAGCGTCGGGAGCGCGACGATCAGTCCCAGTCCGCCGAGCAGCTGGCCGATCACGAGCACCGCCATGATCGTCAGCACCGGCGGCAGGTCGACCTTCTTCGACATGACGAGCGGCGAGACGATGTTCCCCTCGATCAGGTGCACGACCACGCCGAGCCCCACGACCAGCATCGCGTGGCCGAACGGCGAGAAGGCGTGGTACCCGGGACCGGTCAGAACGAAGAGCGCGGGAAGCGTGGTGGACAGCAGCGTGCCGAAGAACGGCACGATCGCCACGAGCCCCGTGAAGATGCCGAACACGCTCCAGTACGGGACCGCGAGCAGATAGAGCCCGAGCGCAGTGATCGCGCCGAGGAAGCTCATCGTGAGGAGCTGGCCGACGATGTAGGCGCGCAGAGAGTCGGACAGGTCGGCGAGCACGTCGCGAACGAGGTCGCGGTGAATCGGCGGGAACAGCGCGATCAGCCACTCGCGATACAACGCGGGGTGCAGCGAGAGGTAGATCGCCATCACGGCGACGGCAAAGATGTTGATCGCCGCGTGCACGATCTGGAACACCTTGGTCGGCACGCTGCCGAACATCCCGCTCAACTGTCCGTACACCGCCTGCAGCGTACGATGCTCGCCGGGCGGTCCGATCATGTCGCGCAGCGCCGGTATTCGGGATGCGAGATTGTCGATGCCCGTCTCCCACGACGCGATCTGGGCGGGAAGTGCCTGCACGAGCTGGCGCGTCTGGTCGATGACCGGCGGAACCAGAATCCAGCCGAGGAGCACGAGCGCTCCGACGCTGCCGAGGATCGCGATCGTGAGGGCGAGCCGGTCGGGCATGCCCGTCTTCCGTTCGATCCAGTCCGCGATCGCCCCGAAGAAGAGCGACAGCAGAATGCCGAGCATCAGCAGCACAAAAACCTGAGCGACGGTCTTGAACAGCCAGAGGAGCAGGACTGTCAGGACCGTCGCGGTCAGGATGGGCGCGAACCGGAATCGCGCCCCGTTCTTTTGCTTGGGTTCAGCCGTCAAGAGGATTTCTTCTCGCTCGTCGCGTCCTCGATCTCGGCGTGGACTTCTTCCTCGTTGCTCCCCGCGCCGAGCGCTTTCTTCTCGGGGCTACCGGCAGAGAGCATGCCCATCTTCTGCTTGAGCGCGAGGAGCTGCATGTCGACCCCACCGGCCACGGCGCCGCGCTCGAGCTGCTTGAAGTCCTGGGCGAGGCGGTCGCCGGTGAACTCCTCTTCGATCTCGATCGACGCCTTGAGCTGGCGCTCGTTCGTCTCGATGCGTTCTTCCATCCGGGAGAACGCCTCGAACGCCGACTTCTCGGAGATCGACGACATCGTTTCGGCGATGCGCTTCTGCGCCTCGGCGCGGCGCTGACGCGCGACGAGCAAGTTCTTCTTCCGCTTGGCCTCTTCGATCTTGTCGTTCAGGTCGCGGAGCGAGTTCTTGAGCTTCTCGGTCTCGAGGCGGTGCTGTTCCCACGTCTGCTCGAGCTGCTGGCCGTGCGACACGTGCTCGCTCTGGCGCATGAGCGCCTGCTTCGCGAGATCGTCGCGACTCTCGCGGATCGCGAGCATCGCCTTCTGCTCCCAGTCGGCCGCCTGCTTGTACTCGGCGTCCGCCTGGTCGCGCAGGCGCTTCTCGTCGGCGATCGCGGTCGCGACCTGCTGCTTCGGCTTGGCGAGCTGCGATCGCATGTCGACCAGGATCTGATTCAACATCTTTTCCGGGTCTTCGGCCCGGGAGATCAGATCGTTGATGTTCGACCGCAGCAGGGTCGAGAGCCTGTCGAAGATACCCATGGATTAATGTGCCTCGCGGTACGAGCCGAGTTCGCGCAGATGCGACGCGAGCGCGACGGTGATGCTCTCGAACGCGGCGAGGAATTCCTCATAGTCGAGATGGGCGAGCTCCAGCGCCTCCGTCATGACGATGGATTCATCCTCGATACCATAGGAACCGTGCACGAGGTCCGTGGCGTTGAGCTCGAGCAGGCGGCGGCTCAACGTCGCGACGGCACCGGCATTCGACGGCAAGGTCATCACCTTGACGCGCAGCACGACCACGGGCGGCGAGAAGTGCACCACGACGCTGAAGTCGAGCTCGCCGCCGGGCTTCACGACCCACAGGCCCGGCTCGACCTCGGTGTAGCCGGCGCCTTCAGCGCCGAGCCGATCGAGAAAGCCTTCGATGTCTTCCTTGGTGACCATCCGGGAGTCCTTGGCAGAGGATGCTTTCAATCCTACGAACGGGCCCGGCAGACGTTTCAAAGTACGGCGGAAGTGCTCGGTCCGGGAGCGGCTTCCGCTCCGGTGAGCTCCGCGAGGGTGTGGTGTGGCCGGCTGGTTCTGTGCGCCCGACTGGCCACAATGACTTGGAAAACCGAGTTGAACGGAATGGACTTGCTTGAACGGAAACCGCGAAATTCTTTTGCTCGGTGATTTCAGGGCGAGTCAACGCTCCCGATGCCGTTCCATAATTCTTCGGGGTTGCAGTTTCCGTGATGACTTCCGTCCCGTCCGTTCAGATCGGTAGCTGTTCACCTTTTGGCATGGTGGCCGGCATCGCTACCGCCGCTTGATCTGCACCAACCTTTCCTTCGCCAGCTTCCGTCCGGTCGGCGTCGCGGCCAAGCCGCCGCCCGCAGTCTCGCGATAGCGCACGTCCATCTCACGGCCGATGTCGCCCATCGTGTCGATCACTTCGTCCGCCGGAATGGCGAAGGTGATGCCGGCCATCGCCATCTCGATCGCGGCGAGCGCGATCGCGGCGCCGGTCGCGTTCCGAAACACGCACGGGAGCTCGACGAGTCCGCCGAGCGGATCGCAGACGAGGCCGAGCGTCCCCTGTTGCGCGAGCGCGACCGCGTGCATCGCCTGCGACGGCGAGCCGCCGAGCATCTCGGTGCCCGCACCGGCCGCCATGCCGGCCGCGGCGCCGGTCTCCGCCTGACATCCCCCTTCGGCGCCCGACAGCGACGCGCGCTCGGCGATCACGGCGCCGATGAGACCTGCCGTCGCGAGCGCGTCGATCAGCTGGTCATCGGAGAGATTCTTCGCCGCGGCAAGCCCGGTGAGCACCGCCGGCAGCACGCCGGCGCCTCCGGCCGTCGGCGCGGCGACGATGACGCCCATCGCCGCGTTCACTTCCTGCACGGCGAGCGCGCGCGCGAGAATGTCGCGGAAGGGCGTGCCGGCGAGCGGGCCGGCGGGGCCGTGCACGAGCTTGGCCGCGTCGCCGCCCACCAGCCCCGACGACGACTTGAGGTCGCCGGTGAGCCCCTGCTCCACGGCGCCCTTCATCACGTAGAGCGCGCGCCCGAGGATGTCGCGGATCTCGCCGATGGGCCGCCCCTGGTCGTCGGCCTCGGTCTCGAGCGCGAGTCGGGCGAGCGTCAGCCCGCGCGCTTCGGCATCGCGCACGGCGGCGGCGAGCGAGTGATACATGGGTATTTGCTGGTTAAACTATTATTATGCCGACACTTTGTCGAGCCGGAACGCCCACCGCACCCACGACAGCGAGCGGATGTGGTCGCGGACGCGCTCGTCCGGGTAGTCGTCGAGCTCGATCACCATGAACGCGTCGCCGCCGCGCTTCTGCCGCGTGAGCCGCATGTTGGCGATGTTCAGTCCGTCGTCGGCGAGCAGCGTCGCGATCTTCGCGATCGAGCCGGGGATGTCCTCGGCCACGAGCACCACCGTGTGGTAGTTGCCCGAGACCTCGACCGGGAATCCGTCGATGTCCGTGACGAGCACGCGCCCGGCGCCGAGCGACGACCCGGTCATCACCGCGCGGCGATCGCCCCGCTCCACCGTGATGCGCACCGAATTCGGGTGGGCTTCCTCGTCGAGCGTGGTCTTCTCGAATCGGTAGTCGAGCCCTTCCCGCTCCGCGATCTCGAGCGCCGTGCGAATGCGGTCGTCGTCCGGACGGAACCCCATGAGCCCGGCGACGATCGCCTTGTCCGTCCCGTGCCCTTCGCCAGTGCGCGCGAACGAGCCGTGCAACTCGATCTTCGCGCGTTCCGGCGTGCCGCCGACGAGGCCGCGCGCGAGGAGCCCGAGTCGGCAGGCGCCGGCGGTGTGCGAGGACGACGGCCCGACCATGACGGGACCGATGATGTCGAGGAGAGAGACCATGGAGTGAGAAAGTAGCGTACGGCGAAGCGGCGTGTAGGGTCGCGCGCGTCAACCTCGTAGGGTCGCTCGCGGTGCTCGCTGTAGGGTCGGCGGCGCTGCGCGCGCCGGTAGGGTTGCGCGTCGGCGGCTGCGCCGCCTCGCGGTAGGGTAGGCCGGGACGCTCTGTCGCGCCGCGCGCGCCGTTACACCCTACCGCGCAGCGGCCCGACGCCCTTTCCGCTCCCGACCAAGCAGCCCCTTCAAGAACGCGCCCGTGTGGCTCTCTTCCACCTTCGCCACCGCCTCCGGCGTGCCCGTCGCGACGATGCGGCCGCCGCGGTTGCCGCCTTCCGGGCCGAGATCGATCAGCCAGTCCGACGTCTTGATCACGTCGAGATTGTGCTCGATCACCAGGACCGTGTTGCCGCGGTCGACGAGCCGGTGCAGCACGTCGAGCAGCACGCGCACGTCCTCGAAGTGCAGGCCGGTCGTGGGCTCGTCGAGAATGTAGAACGTGCGCCCCGTGTCGCGCTTCGACAGCTCGGACGCGAGCTTCACGCGCTGCGCTTCGCCGCCGGAGAGCGTCGTCGCGCTCTGGCCGAGGTGGATGTAGCCGAGCCCGACGTCGGCGAGCGTCTGCAGCTTCTGCGAGATGCGCGGCTGGTTCTGGAAGAACGCGCACGCGTCCTCCACGGTGAGCTCGAGCACGTCGGAGATGGTGAGACCCCGGAACCGCACCTCGAGCGTCTCGCGGTTGTAGCGCTTGCCCTTGCACACCTCGCACGACACGTACACGTCAGGGAGAAAGTGCATCTCGATCTTCACGAGGCCGTCGCCCTGACACGCCTCGCAGCGCCCGCCCTTCACGTTGAACGAGAAGCGCCCGGGGCCGTAGCCGCGGATCTTCGCTTCCGGCATCTCGGCGAACAGCTCGCGAATCGGCGTGAACACGCCCGTGTACGTCGCCGGGTTGGAGCGCGGCGTGCGGCCGATCGGGCTCTGGTCGATGTCGATCACCTTGTCGATGTGCTCGAGGCCGGTGATGCGATCGTGCGCGCCCGGAATGACGCGCGCCCGGTAGAAGTGCCGCGCCAGCGAGCGGTGCAGAATGTCTTCGACGAGCGTCGACTTGCCCGAGCCCGATACGCCGGTCACGGTGACGAAGAGCCCGAGCGGGACCTCGACGTCCAGGTTGCGCAGGTTGTGCTCGCGCGCGCCTTCGATGCGCACGACGCGACCCGGGTCGCGCGCCCGGCGCTGCGCCGGCGCGGCGATCTTCATCTCGCCGCTCAGGAATTTCCCGGTGATCGACGCCGGGTTGCGCATGATCTCGTCGACCGTGCCCGCGGCGATCACCTCGCCGCCGTGCTTCCCCGCGCCGGGGCCAAGGTCGATCACGTGGTCGGCCGCGCGCATCGTCTCCTCGTCGTGCTCGACCACGATCACGGTGTTGCCCAGATCGCGAAGCTGCTCGAGCGTGGCGAGGAGGCGCGCGTTGTCGCGCTGGTGCAGCCCGATCGACGGCTCGTCGAGGATGTACAGCACGCCGACGAGCCGCGAGCCGATCTGCGTCGCGAGGCGGATGCGCTGCGCCTCGCCGCCGGACAGCGATTCGGCGGCGCGGCCGAGCGTGAGGTAGTCGAGCCCCACGTCGACGAGGAAACGGAGGCGCTCGCGCACCTCCTTCAGGATCGGCCCGGCGATCTCGGGATCGAGCCCCGGCCGGCCGTCACCGCGCACCGGCACGCGTTCAAAGAACGCTAACGTCTCCGTGACCGCCCAGTCCACCACGTCGCCGATGCTCTTGCCGTCCACCGTGACCGAGAGCGCCTCACGCTTGAGCCGCTTCCCCTCGCACGTCGGGCACGGCACCTCGATCATGTACTCCTGGAGCTCGAGCCGCACGGTGTCGGACTCCGACTCCTCGTACCGGCGCTCCACGTTGGCGAGCACGCCCTCCCACTCGATGCCGCCGCGCGCCTTCGCCGCGCCCTTCTTCTCGCCCTGGAGAATCGCGTCGCGCACGCTCTTCGGCAGATCGCCCCACGCCGAGTTGAGATCGAACTTGAGCTGTCGCGCGAGCGCGGGCAGCACGACCTTGCGCAGATACCCGCCCGGCTCGCCCCACGGGAGGACCACGCCTTCGAGGATCGAGATGCGCGGATCGCCGAGGATGAGCTGCTCGCTCACGCGCCGCTTGGTGCCGAGCCCGCCGCAGGTGGGGCACGCGCCGAACGGAGAATTGAACGAGAAGTGCCGCGGCTCGAGCTCGGGCAGCGAGATGCCGCACGTGGGACAGCCGTAGCGTTCCGAGAACAGCTCGAGCTTGCCGCTCTCCGGCGCGCTCACCTCGACGACGCCGTCCGCGAGCTTGAGCGCGGTCTCGAGCGAGTCCGCGAGCCGGCTCCGATCCTCGGCGCGCGCGACGAGCCGGTCGACGATCACCGAGATCGTGTGGTTCTGTCGTCGGTTCAGCTTGGGCGGCGTCGCGATCTCCACCAGCTCGCCGTCGACGTACGCGCGGATGAAGCCCTGCTTCCGCACCGTCTCGAACAGCTCGCGGAATTCGCCCTTGCGTCCCTGCACCAGCGGCGCGCGCACCTCGATGCGCGTGCCGTCCGGCCAGGCGAGCACCTGCTCGGCGATCTGCACCGCACTCTGGCGCTGAACCGGGCGCCCGCAGTTGGGACAGTGCGGCGTGCCCGCGCGGGCCCAGAGCAGGCGGAGGTAGTCGTAGATCTCCGTCACCGTGCCGACGGTCGACCGCGGATTGTGGCCGGCCGTCTTCTGCTCGATCGAGATCGCGGGCGACAGCCCTTCGATCGAGTCGACGTCCGGCTTCTCCATCAACCCGAGGAACTGCCGCGCGTACGCGGAGAGCGACTCCACGTACCGCCGCTGCCCCTCGGCGTAGATCGTGTCGAACGCGAGCGACGACTTCCCCGAGCCGGACAGCCCGGTGATGACCGTGAGCTTGTCGCGCGGGATGACGACGTCGATGTTGCGGAGATTGTGCTCGCGGGCACCGCGAACGATCAGCGCATCTTCTGCCATAGCCAGGGAAAGCTCGCGGCCGGACGCGGTCGAGACAAGCCGCCGGGTGTGGCGCGCGGTGCGGGCCGCGCGTCAGGCCTTTAGTTTTCCCGCACCTCCCCACCTCCCTCTCCTACCCGCGACACGCCCCGATGCCGCACACCGACGCCATCGTCGTTCTCACCACCGTCGCCTCGGACGAAGAGGCGGTTCGCCTCGTCCGCACGCTGCTCGACCGGCGGCTGATCGCCTGTGGAACCTTGTTCCCGGGTGCGCGGTCTCTCTATCGCTGGCAGGGGAAGGTCGCGGACGAGCGCGAGGTCATCATCATGCTCAAGACGCGCTCGGCCCGGCTCGATTCGCTGCGCGCGGCCTTCGAGGAGCTGCACCCGTACAAGGTGCCCGAGCTCCTCGCGCTCCCGGTCGAAGCAGGCCTGGACAAGTACCTTGAATGGATCAACGGCGAGACGACGCTCGCGTTGACGTAACTCCTGAGCGGTTGACGCAGTCCACATGACGAAGGAAGACGAAGTCGAAGATCGCGCCGAGGCGCAGCTCGAGCTCGGGGTGTCCCTGTGCCGACGCGCGCGCTGGCGGGAAGCCATCGAACCGTTGCAGCGAGCGGTGACCATCGATCCGACCAGAGCGGCCGCGCATTACCAGCTCGGCGAGGCGTACAACCACACCGATCGGCTGAGCGAAGCGCTCGCGGCCTACGAAGAAGCCGCGCGTCTCGAGCCGACGAATTGGCGCGCGCTCAAGGGCGTGGGGATCGTGCTCGACCGGCTCCGGCGGCCGGAGGAGGCGACCGCCGCCTATCAGCGGGCCCGCGAGGTCCAACGGCGGTGATCCGTCGCCGCGCGGTGATCGGCGTGCTCGTCATCGCCGCGTGGCTGGGCGGACTCGCGCTGCTCGTGCGGCGCGAGTATTTCCGCCCCGAGCTCGAGCGGCTCGCCGAGGCGGCGCTCCGCGTGAACCCGGGCGCCGTGTTCTACGGCGTCATGCAGGGGAACCGGCAGATCGGCTTCGCTTCCTCCACCATCGACACCGCGCAGTCGACGATCACGGTCGCCGACTACTTCGTGGCCGACCTCCCGGTCGGCGGCAAGGCGCGCCGCGCGACCGCGCGCACGAACGTCACGCTCTCGCGCGCGCTCCGCGTGCGGGACTTCGACCTGGCGCTGGAGACGGAGGGTCCGCCGATTCGCGCGACCGGTCGCGTGGACGGCGACAGCACGCTCGTGCTGGCGATCACCTCGGGAACCGCCAAACCCGACACGCAGCGCATCGCGCTCTCCGGGCCGATCCTGCTTCCCACGCTCGTGCCGCTCGCCGTCGCACTCGGCGAGCAGCCCAAAGTGGGCAAGCGGTACGTGCTCCCGATCTTCGACCCGGCGAGCATGGCCCCCAAGGACATGGGCGTGGACGTGCGCGCGGAATCGCTCTTCGTGCTCGACGACAGCTCGGCGTACGATTCGACCACCGGCCGCTGGCACGGCGTGCTCCCGGATACGATTCACGCCTGGCAGGTGAGCTCCGAGGGCAGCGGCGGCTTCAGCGGGTGGATCGACGAGCAGGGGCGCATCGTCGAGACGACGCAGCTCGGCCTCGCGCTCCGGCGCCTCCCGTACGAAGTCGCGTTCGAGAACTGGCGCTCCGACACCAGCACGCTCGCCGTGCCGAGCACCCGCGACATCCTCGAGACGACCGCGATCGCGGCGAACAAGCGCATGGACGGCCGCGTCGACTCGCTCGCGCTCCGGCTCTCCGGCGTCGATCTCACCGGCTTCGATCTCCCGGGACAACGGCAGCATCTCCGCCACGATACGCTGTCGATCTCACCGATCGCGGCGCGCACGATGGACGCGCCGTACGACCTGCCGTCGATGACGATGCGCGCATACACGCGCCCGGAACCGCTGCTCCAGAGCACCGATCCGCGCATCCGGGCGCTCGCGCGGACGATCGTCGGCAACGAGCGTGATCCGCGCATCGTCGCGGAGAGGCTCAATCGCTGGGTGCACGATTCGATCGCGCCGCGCATCACGTTCGGCGTGCCGAGCGCGGTCCAGGTATTGCGCACACGGGCCGGCGACTGCAACGAACACACTCAACTGTATGTCGCGCTGGCGCGCGCCGTCGGCCTGCCCGCTCGCATCGCGGCGGGGCTCGCGTACGTGGATGGCAAATTCTACTACCACGCGTGGCCCGAGGTGCTGCTCCGCGACTGGGTCGCCGTGGATCCCACCTTCGGCCAGTTCCCCGCGGACGCGGCGCACCTTCGCTTCGTCGTCGGCGGGCTCACCCGGCAGACCGAGCTGCTGCGACTCATGGGCAGCCTGCGGATCGACGTGCTGAGCGAACGCGGCGAATCCTCACCGGCGGCGCGATGATCAAGCTGACGAATCTCACGAAGCGCTACGGCTCGTTCACGGCCGTCAACGCCATCGATCTCGACGTGCCGCGCGGCGAGCTGTTCGGCTTCCTCGGCCCCAACGGCGCGGGCAAGACGACGACGCTGCGGATGATCGCCGGTATCCTCCGGCCGACGACCGGCACCGTGCAGATCGCCGGCATCGATCTCTGGGCCGACCCGATCGCCGCGAAGACGAAGCTCGGCTTCATCCCCGACCGGCCGTTCATCTACGAGAAGCTCACCGGCGCCGAGTTCCTGCGCTTCGTGGCGGGGTTGTACGACCAGGAAGGGCCGCAGATCGAGCACCGCGCGCGCGAGCTGCTCGCGCTGTTCGATCTCGAGGAGTGGCGCGACGAGCTGGTCGAGAGCTACAGCCACGGGATGCGGCAGAAGCTCATCATCTCGAGCGCCTTCGTGCATCGGCCGGAAGTGATCGTGGTCGACGAGCCGATGGTGGGCCTCGATCCCAAGGCCGCGCGCATTCTCAAGGATCTCTTTAGAGAATACACGAATCGCGGGCACACGATCATGATGTCGACGCACACCCTGGAGGTGGCCGAGACCCTGTGCGATCGCATCGCGATCATCCAGGGCGGCCTGATTCGGGCCTGCGGCACGATGGCGGAGCTGAAGCAGAGCGCCGAGGGCGGCGCGGCGGGCCTGGAGCAGATCTTCCTGCGCCTCACCGGCGAGAACGCCGCGCGCGCGCTGGTCGACGTGCTCGATGCCTGAGGCGAACGTGGGCGCGGCACCGTTGGATCGCGGCGCGACCGCCAGTCCGGCGGCCGCACGGCTGCCCGATCCGTCGACGCTCCACCTGCTCGTGCCCAAGTGGCTCACTGCGCGCGCGCGCGCGGCGTCCGGCGAGCGTGGCCACGGACTGCGGATGTTCTTCCTCGCGCTGTTCGGGCTCGCGTTCTGGGCGTTCATCTTCGCGATGCTCTTTCGCCTGCTTCGCTACTTCCGCGGCGTGCAGGAGATCGGGCCGCTCCTCGCGGGCAAGCTGCTCGGGCTGATCCTGATCGGATTCTTCTCGATCCTGCTGCTGTCCAACATCATCACGGCACTCTCGAGCTTCTTCCTCGCGCGCGATCTCGACCTGCTCGTCTCCGCGCCCGTGGACTGGCTCAAGCTGTATCTGGCGAAGCTGCTCGAGACGCTGGTGCACTCGAGCTGGATGGTCGTGCTGATGGCCATTCCGATGTTCGCGGCGTACGGCGTCGTGTATCACGGCGGCATGCTGTTCCCGATCGTGGTGGTGGTGACCTTCGTCCCGTTCCTCGTCGTGCCCGCGGTGATCGGGAGCGCGCTCACGCTGCTCCTCGTCAACATCTTTCCCGCGCGCCGCACGCGTGACATCCTGAGCGTGATCGCAGTGCTCGCCGCGGGCGGCGTGGTCGTCCTGTTTAGACTCGTGCGCCCCGAACGCCTCGCCCGCCCCGAGGGATTCCGGTCGCTCGTCGACTTCATCACCCTCCTCCGCGGCCCCACGTCGCCGATGCTGCCGAGCGACTGGGTGCAGCGCGCGGTGATGTCGTGGGTCGGCGGCCGTCCCGACGTGCTGCCCTACTACCTGCTCTGGTCGACCGCCGCCGCGGCGCTCGTGCTCGGCGCGGGGCTGCACCGGCTCCTCTACGCCAAGGGATTCAGCAAGGCGCAGGAGAGCGCGCAGCGCTGGGCGCGCAGCGGCTCCCTCGGCGAGATCGGGCGCACGGCGCTCCGGCCGTTCGGAATCGTGCGACGAGAGCTGGTGCTCAAGGAGCTGCGGCTCTTCTTTCGCGACACCACACAATGGTCGCAGCTCATCCTGCTCGCGGTGCTCGTGCTGGTGTACGTGTTCAACATCAAGTTCCTGCCGCTCCGCGGCGAGGGGCTCACGTTCTTCCTGGTGAATCTGGTCCCATATTTAAATCTTGTCCTCGCCGGTTTCGTCCTCGCGTCCATCGCGGCCCGATTCATCTTCCCAGGAGTGAGCTTGGAGGGACGCACGCTGTGGCTGCTGCGATCAAGCCCGATGCCCGTGCGTGCACTCCTCTGGTCGAAGTTCTGGGTCGGGACGCTGCCGCTCCTCGTGCTCGCGCTCGCAATCGTTGGCGTAACCGACTACCTGCTCCAAGTCAGCGAGTTCATGATGGCCGTGTCGATCTTCACGATCACGTTCATGACCTTCGCGATCGCCGGCCTCGCCATGGGTTTCGGAACGCTCTTTCCACAATTCGAAACCGAGAACGCCGCGCAAATCCCGACGTCATTCGGGGGCTTGGTGTATATGATGAGCTCAGTCGCGCTCATTGGTGCGGTGATCATTCTTGAGGCGCGGCCGGTTTACTCGTACTTGAGCGCGCAGGCATTCGGCTCACCGGTAGAGCCAACAGAGATGATTGCCGGGTTTGCGTTCGCGGCGGTGCTTTGTATAGCAGCAACACTCATCCCGATCGAGGTAGCGTTGCGCCGCCTCGAGCGTTTTGAACGCTAGCCGGCTGTTTCGTTGTCGGAGTGTTGCCCGAGCTTAGCCCATACTTCGTCTGCTTCTCGAAGAAACGCCTGGAATAGCACGTTCTTGTATCTGGCGTGCCGCCGTCCGGTTCGGGCTTCATCCTCCTCAATGGCCGCCGCGATCTCCCTAGCACGGTTCATCGCAAACTCTGGGAGCGGAGTGAACACCGCCTTCGCGCCGATCTCCGGTGGGCCGAAATACTCCATGTAGATGGGTACATCCGAGTCTCCCGCGTATACGATTCCCCAAATCTTCTTATCGCGGTTAGGAGATCTCCGGCGCCGCGGCCGAGCCAGCCCAGCCTGGCCGACATCGGGCGACTCAGCCTTGGATCGGTCCTGAGATTCCTGCATCCCTGCAGGCGCACGACTCGATTTCGATCGCCGCACGATAGCACCCACGCGAAGTGATATCCCAATTTGGGATATTCCACTTCAGGATGGAAGATCTGCGATCCGCTGATCGGAGATCGTGTGCGGTCAACACATTCGCGTGAATACCGTCGCCTTGTCGCCCGCCTACGCCAAGCGCGCCGGGACGCTGGACTGACGCAAGAAGATGTGGCGCAACAGCTCGGGGTTCCCCAGTCCTACGTATCGAAGTGCGAATCTGGCGAGCGTCGCATCGACGCCGTCGAGCTTGCTCGATTCGCGCGAGCGTACCAGACGTCCGTAGGCGAACTCCTTGGAGAATGACCTGCTCGGCCGACGCCGCCGACTAGGGATTCCATGAACAGGTAGGGAAAACATATTCTGGTAGGGAAATACCTTGATTTTTCCGGAGCGGACCCTACCTTTCGGCCATGAGCCAATCAACCGACCGCCGGCCGCCCGCCGAAGCCCTGAATGGTGAACTAACCGAAACGCGCCTCCGCGAAGTCGCGCGAATCATCGTGGATTACCGCGCAGCGAAGATTCGTCGGCGTATGCCGCCCGACGGAAATTGGAACATCGGCTGCGATGCGTACCAATGGGAAGCGTTCGGAATTCGCGAGGCGGCGAAGGGCAGGTTTCGCGAGTGGCTCTATGTCCCCGGTAAGGACTCGGAGGTCGAGCTGACCTTCCTCATCGGCGGCCCGACGGGCGTGCCGATAAAGTTCTACCGCGCCGACACCGACGGGCAGCCGGCACGAACCCTTCGGGTTAGCTATCCCGAACTGCGGGCGAAACAGACGCTGTTGGAACTGGGCGACCCGCTGCCTGCCGATACCGTGCTTCGACTGGCAATCGAGGTGGATGCGGCTGGATATGTCGAGAAAATCACCCTCGTGCAACTGAACGGGGCCGGCGAGGTGCTTTACGATTGGCCAGTACCGCTTGAGCAGCCGGGCGTCGTCTCATTTGACGAAGCCCTCCGCGCGCCCGAAGTGCGGTTGGACCCGCCCGTCGTCACTCTGCCCGAGGACGACGAAGCGAACATACGCAACCCAGACGAAGGTCGAGGAGCATAAGACGTGGAATTTTGCGGTGCGAACGTACGCATTGCGCGTGTATTTCGCGGTGATACACAGCAGTCACTCGCCGAAAAAATCGCCGTTTCAGAGGGCGCCATATGGCAAATCGAAAAAGGTCGTAAGCCGAGTGAAACCTTACTCGATGCGATCGCATTAACACTCGGATTCGAACCAGAGTTCTTCTTCGAGCCGCTGCCCGACGAGTTCACCGAGGAGGACTGCAACTTTCGCCGAAGCACATCGGCTGCCGAGAAACTGCGCAAGCGCGTGCTGGCACGTGGGACCCTGTTCGCGCAATTGGTGCGACGCGTGCAACAAAAAGTAAATCTGCCGAAGTACACAGTTCCGGCGATCGCCTGCACTTCCGACGAAGAAATAGAACTGGCGGCTGAAGAATGTCGTCGGACCTGGCGCCTCGGGACCGATACGCCGATCGCCCATGTTGGCCGAGTCCTTGAGAACTCGGGAGTGATGCTTACTCGGCTTGAAGGAGAGTCGACGAAGATCGATGCATTCTCTAGGAAATCAGCAGCGTGCGACGTGAGCTTTGTGGTATTAAATGACGCAAAGGGCAGCACGTCACGGGCTCGATTTGATATGGCCCACGAGTTGGGGCATCTCGTGATGCATAATGACTCGCCGCTACAGTACGCCGAACGAGAGCAGCAAGCGGATCGCTTCGCCTCCGCATTTCTGTTACCGCGTCGGGCATTTGCGCGGGAGTTTTGGACGGGTGGCCATCTCGACTGGGTTCGTGTATTCGAGCTCAAGGCGCGATGGAAGGTCAGTGCGCAGGCAATCGTCTATCGAGCGTATGATCTCGGATTGATCGACGCAGTCGAGTTTCGACGGGCATACAAGACGATCAGCGCACGCGGATGGCGGAAGGGCGAACCAGAGGAACCACCACCGGAACGACCGGAACTGTTCCGAACTGCACTCCAAACGCTGTGGGAGCGCAAGAAGATCGGCGCCGCCGATCTCGCCAAAGAGTTGCGTTGGTCACTCCAGACGTTCACAGACGTGACGGGATGGCACCAGGGTGCGCCGGTCGATGCACCGACCGGTACTCTCAAGCTGATCACGTCATCTACCGCACCTGGCTCTCTGAGCTAGTAGCGACTCACAGGAGCAAGCCGTGCCTCGTTCGACCTTCGACGTGATCAACGTCCTCGCGATCCTGCTGTCGCCGTTGATCGCGGTGCTGACGACGATGTACTTGCAGCGCCGAAAGGAAAGGCGCGACTCGCGGCGGGCGATTTTTACTACCCTCGTGGCCACCAGGCACAGTGCGCCGACTGAAGAAAAAGTGCGCGCGCTGAACATGATCGACGTCGTGTTTTATGACTGCGCATCGGTCCGGGCGCTGTGGCGCGCGTATTTCGACATGCTCAACAACCCCGGGCTCAACAACGCCCTTGGGGCACAGCAACGTGTGAAGAAATTTCTCGAACTCCTGGCGGAAATGGCGACGGTGCTCGGGTACAAGAACAAGATCACCCACCTGGACATCGATCGAGTCTACTACCCGGAGGGACTCGGACGCCAAAACGATCGTGCGGAGTCTGTCATGAACGAGCTTCTTCGCGTCTTGAAAGGAACTTCGGGCTTCTCGGTCGGGGCCCGCGACGCCTCTCCGACATCGCCGCACGTCGCGAGTGAGCCTGCACCTACCGAACTCTCGACTGGAGTCAGCGTCCCTGACGGTTCGTTCAATTCGTCTACGTGAATTGGGCGCCGCTACGCAACTGGTTCATGATCGCTTCGGCTCACAGGCCGTTCTCGCGGGGTACAATTGGTATCGCGCGTTCACAGAACGCGAGAACGTCCGAGACCTGAGCACCCCGCTGAATGGCGTCGAGCAGATCAAGAAGATGTTCGCGGGCCAGAACGACCATTCCTTCTCGAGCGGCTAGGTCGAGTTCTGTCTTGAGCACGGCGGTCTTGCGTCTCGCTGTAGCCATGATGGGAAGTACGGTGTGAGAACCAAGCGCCGGCATGTTCCGGAGATCGTCCGCCCGCCCAATTAGCCGACCCGGCTTCCCAGTTCCACTGCTAAGAGATCCGAGCGTGCACTCGACGGCTAAGATGGTGAACCCGTCGGGCGTTCGAGCGAGTACGTCAAAGACGTGCTGGAATCCACGGGACGAACCAAAGAGATCAACGTGGAAACCGGCAGCGGAAAACAAGCGCGCGACCGCATGCTCAAAGCGCGGCGCGTTGTGCTTCTGCTTGGAGCCGGATGTGTGCTCCGAGAGTTGCAGCGACTCGCGCAGGTCCGCGAGGTCGCGATCAAGCTCCTCGTGAATTAGGACGTGCGGGTTGACCACATCACGGCTCGTGTCGAGCACCGTTTTCCACTCGAGCGTGTGTGGTCCGACGCGCAGGAACGTCGTCACACGCCGCGCAGCGGCGCCCAATTCGGCCACCATCAGGCCGTGCAGTGGGACGCCGTCCGTCCAGCCGCCCGCTGGGGCGGTGATGGAGCCGTTCGTGAACCGCCGATCTTCAAATTCGGCGACATAGCCAACACTGCATTGTTCAGCAGCGACGACCGACTCGGCCCAGACGCCCACCTTGAGCGTACCGCGGTCCAACGATGTTGCCTCATGATCGATCGCGGCGCCAAGCGGCGCAACGACTTCCACATACGGCGACCCTTGCTGTCGAGGATCGAACCCGCTGCCCATGGCGACGCGAGCGAGCCCGTCGAGGCCGTCAAATGGATGTTGCGCAGACCGGAGATTTGCGCTTACGGCCGATTCTCCTCCGGGCAGAAAGTCGACTGGCCGTGGGCCGCCCTTTGACGATTGTATCTGTAGCGTGTTCCCGATGAACTCGCGCGGTCGATGCACGGCCGATGCCGCCTGCAAGCGGCTCTGCAAGTACGCGTGCGCCTGGCCATAGGGATGGCCGCCAAGTTCGTGCTTCTCGGTCAATTCGCGAAAGACGATTTCACGGCCAGCGATGCTGTGCGCCCCCGTGCGGATTTCCGATAGAAGTGTCGACAACTCGTCCGCGCCCCGAACTTCTTGAAACAACGCGAGCGGCTCGCTGTTCGGAACTGTGGCGGGCTGCGCAACCGACTCGTGCTCGCGCGGGTCAAGCTTGATCGTTGTGAGCTGGTTGTACCACTGGCCGCCGACGCAAACAGCAAGCGCACGAATGTCGATCGAGCGCCATAGCGTCGGCGTCGTTTCAAGGCTAGCGAGAAATCCACCGATGGTTTCATCGATCGTTGACATCAACGCACCCCACGCGCTCACTCAACCCGACGAGGTCATTACCGAGGAGGCTATCCAACCGGACAGAGGCCCCGCGCTCCACGAGGTCTCGAAGTTCTGCCTCTGCCAATCCGTGATGGAATCCTAAGCACAACGTGCCGAATGTGGCTCAGTTGTCTGCCGGAAACACTCACCGGAGTTCCTCTAAGCGAAAAGGGTGGCAGCGGCGTTCTTTCTGATGAACGTGGTGCCGTTCCTGAATCTCGTGCTCGCCGGGTTCGTGCTCGCGTCGATCGCCGCGCGATTCATTTTTCCCGGCGTGAGCCTCGAGGGGCGCACACTCTGGCTGCTGCGCTCGAGCCCCATGGAGATGCGCGCACTGCTCTGGTCCAAGTTCTGGGTCGGCACGCTGCCGCTGCTCGTGCTCGCGCTCGCGATCATCAGCGTGACGGACTATCTGCTCGAGGTGAGCGAATTCATGATGGCGGTGTCGATCTTCACGATTACCTTCATGACGTTCGCCATCGCCGGACTGGCGATGGGTTTCGGAACACTCTTTCCACAATTCGAAACCGAGAACGCCGCGCAGATCCCGACCTCGTTCGGCGGGCTCGTCTTCATGATGAGCTCCGTGGCGCTGATCGGCGCCGTCGTGATGCTCGAGGCGCGGCCGGTGTACTCGTACCTGAGCGCAGAGGCGTTCGGCACGCCGGCGGACCCGATCGAGATGGCCGTCGGCTTCGGGCTGGCGGCGCTGCTGTGCGCAGCCACCACGCTCGTGCCGATCGAAATCGCGCTCAGACGCATGAACGCGCTGAACAGCTGACGGCGACACGGAACTGCGAACGGCGCAACGGAGCGGCGAACGGCGCAAACAACTAACGGCGCCAACTTCCAAACGGCGCTGACTTCCGAACGGCGCTGACTTCCAAACGGCGCGAACTCCCAAACGGCGCTGACTTCCAAACGGCGCGGCACGAACGCGCTGCGCGGTTCGGCAGACCCGGACCGGCGCAAAAAGCAGAAGGCGCGAGGCGAACCGCGAACCGCGAACGGCGAACCGCGAACGGCGAACCGCGAACGGCGAACCGCGAACGGCGAACAGCGAACGGCGAACCGCGAA
>DASZUN010000084.1:0-8046 GCA_035547615.1 Gemmatimonadaceae bacterium
AACGGGGATGATGCTCGTCATCCCCGTTCACTGCTCAGCGCGTTCAGCGCCGAGGGCTGCAGCCTGGCGCGAGCGGCAGGCGACCGGTCGCCGCCGGCTTTCGCCCGTCGTACCACTGAGGCGTGGGCCCGTTGGCGAGGATGTCGACCGCCTGCGCCGCGGCGCGTATGACCGCCGTCATGTGCGGGATGTTCGCGAGGCTCGGCTCGTCGTTCACGCGGTGGTAGTCCGCATGCAGATCGAAGGTCGACAACGTGTGCGCGGGAATGCCGGCGCGCGCGAAGGCGATGTTGTCGCTTCGCTCGAAGAAGCCCTGGCACGGGCGCGCGTCGGGGACGATGGGCAACCCCGCCACGGCGAAGAAGTCGCCCATCGACGAGCGGTCGTATCCGGTGAGCCACGCGTGGCCCGGCCCGCCGGCGAGCGAATCAGGACGGTCGATCATCTCGATCTCGAGATTCGCCGTCATGTGCGACAGCGGCACGACCGGGTGCGCGATGTACCACCGCGTTCCGATGAGGCCGACCTCTTCACCCGTCGTCGTCACGAACACGATCGTGCGCCGCGGGCGAGGCGCGCTCGCCATCGCCTTCGCGATCTCGAGCACCGCTGTCGCGCCGGACGCATCGTCGTCGGCGCCGTTGCAGATCGAATCCGCGCTGTTGGTGCGGCATGTCCCGTGTCCCACGACGCCGAGGTGGTCGTAGTGCGCGTCGACGACGATCGCGCTGTCGGCGAGCTCGCCGGGGAGCACGCCGACGACGTTCACCGCCATCCCGCGGCGATCCGCGGGGAGCGTGTCCCACGCCGCGAAGCTCTCCAGCGCGCGAGGCATGTATCCGTTGACGATCGCCACCGGAACGCGCTGGAAGAAGCCGCTGTCGCCCGCGGGCCGGAGGCCGATCGCCTGCATGCGCGACGCGATGTACCGCGCGGCGCGCGCGCCGCCCGGCGACGCGGTGAAACGGCCCTGCATCGAGTCGTCGGCGAGCGCGTACAGCGTGCTCCGGACGTCCTCGTCGGTCACCTGTGCGGCGACGGCGGCGCGTTGCGTCGCGCCGGCCGCAGCCGACGCGGGCGCGGGCGCGGGAGCGGCGGTGGTGGTCGCGGCCGGATGCGCGCAAGCGCCGAGCAGCGCGAGGACGGCGGCGATTGAGAGTTCTCGAACGATCGAGTGCGTGTGCGGATTCATGATCGGGGATTGGGGGCCGAACTGAACTTAGCCACGGCTCGCGGGTATTGCGGGGGCCGCGCCGAACGTGAACGTTGGATTCCACCACAACCCGGGTGAACCATGCGTCGTGCTCTCGTCGTCCTGGCCGCATTCTCCGCGGCCTGCGCCAGCAGCGGGTCGAGCTCCGAAGTCGCGGAACGCGCGCAGCCGATCTTCACGAGCAGCGAAACCGGCACGTTGATGGGTTCCACGCCCCAGGCGGCGAGCGTCACGGTTCAGGCCGCGGAGCCCGCGGTGTGGGCGGCGGTGAAGAAGGTCTACGCCGACTGGAATGTGCCGCTGAACGTCGAGAACCCCGCGACGCACGAGATCGGCAACAACCAGTTCGTTCGCACGCGGCAGTTCGCCGGGCATTCGATGATCGAGCTGGCGGATTGCGGCTCGGGTCCCGAGGGCCAGAAGGCCGGCAGCTACCGCATGTACCTGTCGCTGCTCACGGTCGTCAGCACGAATTCCGCGGGCACGAAAGTCGAAACGGCGTTCGTGCCCGTGGGGCAGGACGTGACCGGAACGAGCAGCACGCGGATCCCGTGCGGATCGACCGGCCGACTCGAGCAGTACTTCCTCGCGGCGGTGAAGGCGAACCTCGGCCAGCACTGATCGGCCTAGTTGCCGTCGTTCCGCGCGCGGTAGCCCGGGCCGCGGAGCGCGCGGCCGGGCTTCGCCCCGGTGTGCTTCCCGTCCGCGATGACGCGAACGCCATTCACCCACACGTCCCGCACGCCGACGGAGAGCTGTTTCGGATTCTCATACGTCGCCCGATCGATGATCGTCGCCGGATCGAACACGACGACGTCGGCGAACATCCCGGGCTCGAGCACGCCGCGATCGTGAATCGAGAGCCGGTCGGCGACGGCTGACGTCATCTTGCGGATCGCGTCCTCGAGTGGCAGCACGTGCTCGTCGCGGACGTAGCGTCCGAGGATGCGCGGGTAGTTGCCGAACGTGCGCGGATGCACGAGCGCGCGCACGCTGTCCGGATCCGGCCCGCCCGCGTCGGTGCCGATCTTGATCCACGGCTGCTGGAGCTGGCGCTTGACGTTCTCTTCGCTCGCCAGAAAGTACGTCGTCTCCACGCGACTGTGCTCGCTCAGGATGAGATCCATCGCGGCGTCGAGGTAATCCTCGTGTTTCATCTGCGCGATCTCCGAGAGCCGCTTGCCGATGTATTGCTGGTTCTCGGGCTTGCGCAGGCTCGTGATCAGCACGCCGGCCGGCGTCGCGAGCGCGCACATGTCTTCCCACTCGCTCGTGGGATGCGCGACTTCCTGGTGGATCTTCGCGCGGACGTCGGGGCTGGCGAGGTTGTCGAACAGCTTTCCGTTCGCCGAGAACGAGGGCGGGAGGCACGAGGTGAGCCCGGTCGCGCCGGCGGTGTAGGCGTACATGTTCGCCTGGATGTCGATGCCGGCGGCGCGCGCCGAGTCGATCTTCGCGATCACCTCGGGCTCCTTGCTCCAGTTCCGCGTGCCCGCGGCCTTGAGATGATAGATCTCCGTCGGCACGCCGGCGTCCCTGCCGATCCGGATCACTTCATCGATCGCCTCGAGCAGGTGGTCGGCCTCGGAACGCATGTGCGTGATGTAGACGCCGCCGTACGGCGCCATCGCCTTCGATTCCTCGATCAACTCGTCGGTCGAGGCGAACGTGTTCGGCGGATAGATCAACGCGCTCGCCATGCCGAACGCGCCGTCTTCCATCGCGCGCCGCACCGCGGCACGCATCGAGTCGAGGGTCGCGCCGCTGGCGGCGCCCATGCGCTCCGCCATGCCGTACTGCCGGATCGTGCCGGCGCCGACGAACGAGCCGACGTTCTGCGAAATCCCGTGTGCCTGCATCGCGCGGAGCCATGCATCGAATCCGTGCGGCTGGGCGAAGGCGCGCTGGAGATCGGTGGCGTTCGGCGGCAGCGTGCTCGGATTGAGCGGCGCCGGCGTGGTGCCCTCGCCTTCGATTCCCGTGGTGACGCCCTGCGTCAACTTCCCGAGCTGGCGTCCGTCGCCGAGGAGGAGCGCCCCGCCCGACTGGTCCTGGATGTCGATGAAGCCGGGCGCCACGACCATGTGGGTCGCGTCGACGCGTGACGCGGCCGGCGCATCGTGCAGCATGCCGCGCGGCGTGATCGCGACGATGCGATCGCCGCGAATGCCCACGTCGCCGTAGTACCACGGCGCGCCCGTGCCGTCGACGATGCGCCCGTTCTCGACGACGACGTCGTAGGCGGCGGCCGCCGGGGCGGGAAGCGGCGTTGGCGCGGGACGTGAACAGGCAGCCAGCAGGGCGGCACAGCACAGGATTCGGCTCTTCATCGGATGTCGGTTGAAAGGATGCAACACGATGCGACGGGCTCGACGGCCTCGCCAGGGTCCAACCCGGATCGCGGCAGTCTCGAGCCGTCGCCGGCTGCGTTTCGCCGCGCCCGCGCGCGACTGTCGCTGCGCGGCGAACTGCTGCTCGCGGCGCTGCCGACCGCCGTGGTGCTCCTGGTCCTCGCGCTCGTCGACCGGCTGTCGCAGCAGCGGCTGCTGTTCGCGTCGCTCGCGTCGAGCGCGTTTCTCATCTACCTCGATCCGGAGCACGGGATGAACCGGCTTCGCGCGCTCGTGAGCGCGCAGCTGCTCGCCGCGGTGATCGGATGGACGGGGTACTACTTCGTCGGCGGCGGGTTCGTGAGCGCGGCCGTGGCGCTGGTCGCGACGATCCTGCTCATGATCGTCGCCGACATCGTGCACCCGCCGGCCGTCGGCACGGCGATGGCCTTCGCCCTGCGCGCCGGCGACGTGTCCAATGTCGCGTTGTTCCTGGTCGCCGTGGGCATGACGGCGATTCTCGTCGTGCTGCAGCGGCTCGCGGTGTGGTTCCTCGCGCGCGCCCGCGGCGAGCCGCGGCCGTTCTGGCCCGCGATATCAAAGCGCTAATTTAAGAAAACTCAAGGCCACGCCGTCGCGATAGAAGTCCGGCACGCGGGCCTCTTCGTGGAAGCCGTGATCGCGGAGCAGCGCCAGCACGGTGCCGATCGCCGGATCGTCGGGCATCTCGGCCAGCAGGAATCGCGCGCCCCCCGCGCGGGCGATGGCGCCCACCGATCGCAGCAGCCGCTCGCCGACGTCGTCCGCGTCCACGCCGGGCGCCAGCGCCGCCGCGTAGAGACGCGCGCCGCCCTCCGTGCCGCCGATCGTGCCGAAGAGCGCGATGCCGGCCACGGTGCCGTCGCGCGCGATGACCAGCGCGCGATGCTCGGGATCGTTGCCGCGTTCCGCGAGCTCGAGCACCTCGAGCGCGCGGTCGATGTACGGCGTCACGCCCAGCGCGCCGAGCAGCAGCACGCGCGTGCCCGAGTGATCTTCGGGCACCAGCGGCCGCGGATCGAGCGCGAAGTACCCCGACACGTTAGATGTGCAGCGCCCGGCCGAGCGTCGCGAGCGCGGCTTCCTTGGTGACCTCGGACAGCGTGGGGTGCGCGTGCACCGTGACGCCGATGTCCTCCGAGGATCCGCGATACTCGAAGGCGAGGACGACTTCGGCGACGAGCTCCGACACGTTCGGTCCGATCAGGTGCGCGCCGAGCAGCTCGTCGGTCTTCGCGTCGGCGATGAACTTGACGAAGCCGGCGCTCTCGCCCATCGACCGCGCGCGTCCGTTGGCCGAGAACGGGAACTTGCCCGTGCGATACTCGCGCCCGCTCTCCTTCACCTGCTTCTCGGTGAGCCCGACGGCCGCGATCTCGGGCCACGTGTACACCACGCCGGGGATCGACTTGTAGTGCATGTGCACCGGCTTGCCCGCGATCACCTCGGCGGCGACGACGCCCTCCTCCTCCGCCTTGTGCGCGAGCATCGGGCCCGGGACGCAGTCGCCGATCGCGTAGACGTTCGGCAGGTTCGTGCGCATCCGGTCGTCGACGAGGATCTCGCCGCGCCGGCCCACGTTCAGCCCGAGGGCGTTCGCATCGATGCCGCCCGTCGCCGGCCGGCGGCCGACGGACACGAGGACGTAGTCGCCGTCGATGCGCTCCGTCTTGCCGTCCTTCTCGATCTCGATGAACACGCCGGTGTCGGTACGGCCGCCGTTGGTGACACGCGTGCCGGTGCGGATGTCGAGCCCCTGCTTGCGGAGCGCGCGATCGGCTTCCTTCACCACATCGTCGTCCATGCCGGGGAGAATGCCGGGCAGGAGCTCGACGACGGTGACCTGGGCGCCGAGTCGGCTCCAGACGGAGCCGAGCTCGAGTCCGATCACGCCGCCGCCGATCACGATCAGGTGCTTGGGCACTTCGGGGATTTTGAGGGCGCCGACATTCGAGAGGATGCGCTCCTCGTCGAATTTCAGGAACGGGAGCTCGATCGGTACGGAGCCGGTGGCAATGATGACGTGTTTTGCCTGATACGTCGCGATTGTTTCAGCGGGGGGGCCCCCCGCGGCGCCACCCGCCGTCACCACCTCGACGACGTTCCCCGCCTTCAGCGTCCCGAACCCCTTTGCCCACGTGATCTTGTTCTTCCGGAACAAGAACTCGATCCCTTTCGTGTTCTGCCCGACGACGTCGTCCTTGCGCTTGAGCATCGTCGCGAGATCGAGCGTGAGCTGTCCTACGCCGATCCCGTGCGCGGCCGCGGCGTGTTTCGCGAACTCATAATGCTCGGACGACGTGAGCAGCGCCTTGGACGGAATGCAGCCGACGTTCACACACGTGCCGCCGAGCGTCTTGTCCATCTCGACGCACACGGTGGTGAGGCCGAGCTGCGCCGCGCGAATGGCGGCGACGTAACCGCCCGGGCCGCCGCCGATCACGACGACATCGGCTGGCGTGGGCGCGGATTGAGCGGAGGTTCCCATGACGAATTGAAGGTGAACGAGTCAGTCGAATTCTAACCCGTTCACCCGCGCGTCATGAATCTCGGCAGGTCAGCCCGGCTTCCACCGCGGAACGCAGCGGCCGCGGAAAATCGATCGGCGGCCAAATCCAACGCGACGGCAATTCACTGAACAGGAATTCCCGCCGTTTCTCGGCGCCCGCTGCGTGCGCCGCGGTGGAACGGACCCGGTGAGTGGAGCCTACCGCGAGTACACCGACAACCCGAGCAGCAGCGCGAACTGATCGTATGCGGCGGCGGGGTCGCTGTGCAGTCCGTGCCGGTACTGCGCTTCGATCCGCGACGCGATGCGGCTGTCGATGGGCAGCTTGATGCCGAGCCCCGCGCCGAGGCTCGTCTGCGTGAAGCCGCGCGCCCCCGTGCCCGAGAAGTGATCGAAGCCGATCACCGGCCGCACGTAGAACTGATCGGTGGCGCGGGTACCGGTGAAATAGATCGGAAGTCCGACGTCGAGATCGAGCTGGGTGAAATCCGAGCCGCCGCTGCTCGAGTGGGTGATGCCGAGCGCGGGCTCGAGCTCGACCTGCGGGTTCAGGTAGACGCCCGCGCGGACCATCGCGATCGGAAGCTGCACGTTGGTCGCGCTCACGTCGCGGGTTCCGGTCGGCGTGTCCACGTGCGTGGTGCGGTGCGCGAGCGCGCCGTCGACGCCGAACTCCCAGAGTGGGCTTTGCTGCTGCGCGCGCGCCGTGCCCGCGAGCGAGAGAACGGCGACCGGCAGGTACTTGAGCATTCGTTGCATTGCGTGTCTCCTCAGGTGGTTCGAGAACGCCGCGTGCAGCCGCAAAAAAGGGACCGGACGAGCTCGTCCGGTCCCCATCGATGACGCATGTGATCGCGATCACTCAGTCGATCAGCATCGCCGCGGGATCTTCGAGCAGCTCCTTCACGCGCACGAGGAAGAGCACCGCCTGCTGCCCGTCGATGATGCGGTGGTCGTACGAGAGCGCGACGTACATCATCGGGCGGATCTCCACCGTGCCGTTCACCGCGACCGGCCGATCCTGCGTCTTGTGCAGGCCGAGGATGCCGACTTGCGGATAGTTGATGATCGGCGTCGAGATGAGCGAGCCGAACACGCCGCCGTTCGTGATCGTGAACGTGCCGCCCGTGAGATCGTCCATCGTCAACTTGCCGTCGCGCGCGCGCTTGGCCAGCGCGCCGATGTCGCGCGAGACCTCGATCATCCCCTTGCGATCGGCGTCCTTGATGTTCGGCACGACGAGGCCCGCGTCCGACGCGACCGCGATGCCCATGTTCACATAATGCTTATAGACGATCGCGTCGCCGTCGATCTGCGCGTTGACGGTGGGATAGGCCTTGAGCGCCATGCACGCGGCCTTCACGAAGAACGGCATGAACGAGAGCTTGACGCCGTGCTGCTTCTCGACGCGCTCCTTCATCCGCTCGCGCACCGCGCTCACGGCCGACATGTCGATCTCGTTGAACGTCGTGAGGTGCGCCGTGGCGTGCTGCGACTCGAGCAGATGCTCGGCGATGCGCTTGCGGCGCGTCGTCATCTTCTCGCGCGTCTCGCGCGGCTCGCGCGTCTCGCGCGGTCCGGCCGCCTGACCGGCGCTCGGTGCCGGCGCGAACGTCGGCTCGGCGGGGCGAACGACACTCACCGCGGGCTGCTGCGCCGGCTGCGGCGTCGGGGCGGGCGGCACCTGACCGCGCTCGATCACGTCCGGCTTGCTGATGACCCCGCCGCGGCCGGTGCCCTGCACGGTGCTCAGATCGACGCCTCGCTCGGCGGCCACGCGCTGCGCCGCCGGCGAGGCGCGCACCTCCGCCGGCGCGGGCTGCGCGGCGGCGCTGAGCTTGGCGGCGTCGGACTCCGGCGCAGCGGCCGCGGCTGCGGGGGCCGAAGCGGGCGATGCCGAGGGCGCGGGCGCCGCGGCCGCGGCACCGGCCTGGCTCTCGTCGATCTCGGCGTGC
>DASZUN010000085.1:0-15127 GCA_035547615.1 Gemmatimonadaceae bacterium
ACCGCCGCACCCTACCGCCGCGTGGCGGCGGCCCAGCTCCGCGGCGCCTCGTCGCACGCCGGCACGCCCGCCTGCCCCGTGCGGCGATTCATCCCGGGCACGCGCGGCGTGCGCACGATCATGCTCGGATCCTCCGACGCCTGATACGCGAGCTCGGCGATCAGCGTCGCGTTCCGCTTCACCTCGTCCCAGTTCACCTTGTCGTACGTGTCGCGCTGGGTGTGCCACGTGTAATCCGTGTACGACCAGTCGGACGACGTGAGGAAGATGCCCGGCGCGTTGCGGCAGTCGAAGGCGTCGCTGTCGGTGCTCTCGTTGTGCGCGACGCCCGGCGTCATCAGCGTCACGTGCGTGATGAGGTCGAGCGGCGCGGCCGACATCCAGCGCGCCAGCGCCGGCGCGGCGTTCACAAAGCCGTTCGTCTGCACGGTATCGATCTCGCCGGTGCCATTGTCCTGATTGAACAGCACCTGCAGCCCGCTGAGAATGTCCGGATGGTCGGCGGCGAACGCGTTCGAACCGATGTCGCCTTCCTCCTCACCGCTCCAGTGCCCAACCAGGATCGTGCGCTTGGGATGAGGATACGCTTGTTTCAGAATGCGCATGGCCTCCAGCATCGTGATCGTGCCGGTGCCGTTGTCCGTCGCGCCGCTGCCCGCGTCCCACGAGTCGAGGTGCGCCGAGAGCATCACGTACTCCTTCGGCTTCTCGGTGCCGGGGATCTGCGCGATCGTGTTGAAGACCGGCGACTCCTTTGGCGCCAGCGTCGCTTCGGCAACGGCGTGCACGCGCGGATGCTGGTCGTTCTCCGCGAGGCGGGCGAGCAGCGAATAGTCCTCGCACGACACGTCGAACGACGGCACGTTGGGCACGCGCGCCGACTGGATCTTGTCCACGCCCCAGCCGCGCGACCACGAGTTCGACAGGACGCCGGCCACGCCGGCGCGCTCGAACAGTGCGGGGAGCGTGCGGAAATTCACGTGCGCCGCCGCCATGCGCGCCGACCAATCGCGCGCCGCGCTGTCACGCTCGGCGCGGTAGTGCGCGTAGACCGCGGAATCCGCCCAGAACTTCACGTCCGAATCCGGACGGCAGCTCACCTGCGGCATGCCGATCATCACGAGCTTGCCCTTGGTGCCGGCGAGCCAGCGCGCGAAGCCGGCGCTGTCGACGACCTGCGACGCGGGCGGGATGATCACCACGTCGGCCGTCACGCCGCCCGGCGGCGTCGTGCCGCTCCAGGCGTGCATCGTCGCCTCGAGCACGCGCGTCCGCGGCGACACCAGCGTCAGCCCGCTCACGCCGCGCGTCCAGTCGCGCCACGTGCCGTACTGCTCGTTCTTGGCGTCGATGCCCCACGCCTTGTAGGTACGGAGCAGCCAGTCGTTCGCCGCGCGGTTGGCGGGCGAACCGGTCAGCCGCGGGCCGATGGAGTCCATCAGCACCTGCGCGAGCTTCGACGCCTGCGAGTGGTTCATCCCCTCGTCATAGATCTTCTGGACGATGGGATCGTTGGTCGGGTTTGACTGCGCAACCGCTGGGGTCGCGAGCGTGAGGGCCGCAAGGGCGGCGGAGAGAAGTTGTTGGCGCATGCTGGAGGTTACTGCGCTGGAAGGGCGCAAACAACTAACGGCGCAAACAACTAACCGCGCTGACTTCCAAACGACGCTGACTTCCGAACGGCGCCAACTTCCAGACGGCGCGAACTCCCAAACGGCGCGAACTCCCAAACGGCGCGGCCTGAACGGGCTGCGCCGTTCGGCAGACCCGTAACGGCGCGAACGGCAAACGGCGCGAACGGCAAACGGCGTGCACGGCAACGGCGTGCACGGCAAAAAGCGTGGGCGGTGGCTCAATCCGTCCGGATCACGTCCATCGGATTGGCCCGCATGGCGCGGCGCGCCGGGATCAGCGTCGCCAGCACGGTCGGAACGAGAAGCACCAGCGGCACTGCCGCGAACGTCGCGACGTCGTGCGCGCTGATACCGAACAGCAGCGACTCCATCACGCGCGCGGCGGCCCACGCGCCCGCGAGCCCCAGCGCGGCGCCGAGCGCCACCACCACCATCATCTCCCGTCCAACCAGGCGCGCGAGTTGGGCGCCGGTTGCACCCAACGCGGCGCGAATGCCGAATTCGCGGGACCGCTGCGTGACGCTGTACGATACGACCGCATACAGGCCGAAGGCGGAGAGCGCCAGCGCGACGGCGGCGAAGATCGCGATCAACACCGTGTTCGTGCGCCGCGGCGCAACGGACGCCGAGACCACGTCGTCCATCGTGCGGACGTTGTACACCGCCTGCGCCGGATCGGCGGCGTGCACCGCGTCCACGAGCCGCGACAGCAGCACACTCGGCAGCAGCGCGCCGCGCGCAACGATGGCGGCGTGGTCCGGCGGCTGCTGTTCGATCGGCAGGTACATCTGCGGGGCGACGGTGTCGGCGAGCGAGCGGTCGTGCACGTCGCCGACCACGCCGATGACGGTAACGGCGGGCTGGTCGACCACGAGGTGGAACGTGCGGCCGATCGGATCGATGTTCGGCCAATACGTGCGCGCCATCGATTCGTTGATCACGGCGACTTTCGGCGAGTTGAAGCTCACCGACGCGTCGAAGCCGTGGCCGCGCAGCATGGGAATGCCAAGAGCGTCGAAGTACCCGCGGCTGGCCATCAGATACCGCGTGTACTTCATGTCGTGGACGTTCGTCGCGCGCGGCGCGCCGTCGATGCTGATCGAGAGCGAGATGCCTTGCACGTGCCCCAGCGGCAGATCATTGATCGCGCCGGCCGACTGTACGCCCGGAGTCGCCGTCACCCGATCGAGGATGGCGTGCAGCCGTTCGCTGCGCGCCTGCCACGGGAGATCCGAGCGGAACGTCACCTCGACCGTCCCGACGCGATCGGGATTCATGTCGAGCGTCTGCGACATGAGGCGGTGCAGGCTCCGCAGCATGAGCCCCGAGCCGACGAGCAGCATCACGCTCAGGGCGACCTCGATCGTGACGAGCGTCCGCCGCGCGACACCGAGCCGGCCGCGCGTCGCGCCGAGACTGCCTCCCGCCTTGAGGCTCTCCTGCGGATCCTCGCGCGCGGCGGCGATCGCCGGCCACGAACCGAAGAGCACGCCGGTCACGACCGCGAGCACGGCCGCGAACGCGAGCACCCGATGGTCGAGCTCCGCGGGCGCGATGCCGGCGAGATTCGGGGGCATCATCGCACGCAGGACATCCAGCAGTACGGGCGCGAGTGCGAGGCCGATCGCCGCGCCACACGCAGCGAGCAGCACACTCTCGACGAGCAGCTGCCGCACGAGACGTCCCCGGGTGGCGCCGAGGACCTCTCGCAGCGCGATCTCGCGCCGACGCGAGGCGCCGTCGGAGAGCAGCAGATTGGCGACGTTCAGGGTCGCGACCAGGAGCAGCAGCATGGTCGCCGCGAGCAGGATCAGCAGCGCGCGGCGGTTCTGCCCGACGAGCACGCGCCGGAGCGGAATGACCGCGCCGGTCGATCGCAGCGCCCGCAGCTCGTCGCCGAAATAGTCGCCCGGCCCGTGCGGCCCGCCCAGGCGCACCCACTGATCGGTGAGCCGCGCCGACGCCTCGGCAGGCGTGACGCCGGCCGCGAGCCGCGCGACGACGGACGAGGGCACCGATCCGTGGAACGGCGTGAACATCGCGAACGTCAGCGGGTTAGTGAGCGGGATCCAGAGGTCGCTTTCATGAGGAAAGTTGAATCCCGGCTCCATGACGCCGACCACGCGATACCAGGTGCCGCTCAGGTCGATCGACCTGCCGATGACGTTCGCGCCGCCGAATTGCGTCCGCCAGAATGCGTCGGAGAGTACCGCGACGGGCGCGCCGTTCGGACGTCCTTCCTCCGACGCGAACACGCGGCCGGCCTGGGCGCGCACGCCGAGCGTCGCGAACAGATTCGGCGTCACCACGCCGACGCTCACGCGCATCGGCCGGTTCGCGTCGACGAGATTGAGCCCGCCGGCGGCGTAGGCGGCGACGCTCGTGAAGAGCTCGTGCATCGCCGCCGCGTCGTCGAGGTCCAGGAAGTGCGGCCCGGGACGCGGGACGTCCTCGTCGGGCGCGAAGGGGATGCTGACGTCGGTGAGCTGCACCAGCTGCTCGGGCCGGGCGAACGGGAGCGGCCGGATGAGCGCGGCGTCGACCGCGCTGAACACCGCGGTCGATGCGCCGATGCCGAGCGCCGCCACCGTGATCGCGGCGACGCTGAACCCTGGCCGGCGCCGCAGCCGCCGCACGGCGAACCGCACGTCGGCCGTCGCCTGCTCGATCCAGCCCGCGCCCCACGCGTCCCGGCTGCGCTCGGTGAGCGCCGTCCGGTTCCCGAATCGCCGCCGCGCTTCGCGTCGCGCATCGCCGTCGCTCGCCCCCGCCTCGCGGAGGCGTTCCACCCGCATGTCGACGTGCGCGCGCATCTCCTCTTCCAGCTCGGCCGTGAGCCGATCGCGCAGGACGAGGTACCGAACGCGCCGGCCGAGCGCGAGAAGCCACGACATGATCACGCGGGGCTGAGCACGCGGCTGATCGCGAGCGACACCCGCTCGTACGCCGCGACCTCGCGCTCGAGCTGCTTGCGCCCGGTGGCGGTGAGCCGATAGTAGCGCGCGCGTCGGTTCTCGGGCGTCCGCCCCCATTCGCCGGCGATCCAGCCCTTCATGAGCATTCGCTGAAGGGCGGGATAGAGCGAGCCTTCCTCGACCTGCAGCACGTCCCGCGACCGCCGCTCGATGGCCTCGGCGATCTCGAAGCCGTGCAGCTCGTCGGCGGCGGAAAGCGTCCGCAGGATCAGCATATCCAGCGTACCAGGCGGAATGGAATCGCGTGTTGGCATAGGCAATCTATGTTAATACATAGAATCTCTATGTCAACAGCGAACGGCGCAACTGAACTGCGAACGGCGCAAACCACTAACGGCGCCAACTTCCAAACGACGCTGACTTCCAAACGGCGCCAACTTCCGAACGGCGCGAACTCCCAAACGGCGCGAACTTCCAAACGGCGCGTCACGAACGCGCTGCGCGGTTCGGCAGACCCGTACCTGCGCAAAAGGCAGAAGGCGCGGGGCGAAACGCGAACGGCGAAACGCGAACGGCGAGATGCTCACTGCGCAGGCGAACGGCGCACCCGCCACGGCGTGACCAGGGACGGCCGCGGCGGCGCGCTCCGCGCGCTCGCCGCGCCCGCCGTTGGCCGTTGCGCTGTTAGTTGTTTGCGACGTTACGGGTCTGCCGCCAGGCAGCGCCGTTTGGAAGTTCGCGCCGTTCGGGAGTTCGCGCCGTTTGGAAGTCAGCGCCGTCTGGAAGTTGGCGCCGTTTGGAAGTCAGCGCCGTTCGTGGTTTGCGCCGTCAGTTGTACGCGCCGTTCCTAGTACCCGACCGCTCCTCCAGTGGATCGAGGCTCCACCACGCCTTCCCACCCGTTCGCTCCGCGCATGATCGCGTTCGAGTTCGCCAGCGAGTGGATCGGCCGCAGGTGGTGCCCCATGGCCACCAGCGAATCGAGCGTCGCCTGACTCAGCCCGCCTTCCTCGTATTCGAGCACGTCCGGCCACGCCTGGTGATGAATGCGCGGCGCGTACATCGCGTCCGCCAGCGACATGTGCTGGTCGATCACGTTGAGAATCACCTGCGTCACCGCCGTGATGATCGTCGGACCACCCGCGGCGCCGACCACGAGCATCACCTTGCCGTCCTTCCCGAGCACGATCGTCGGCGACATCGCGCTCAACATCCGCTTGCCCGGCTGGACCGCGTTCGCTTCACCCTGCACGAGCCCGAACTGGTTCGGCTTGCCCGGCTGCGCCGCGAAGTCGTCCATCTCGTTGTTGAGGAAGAAGCCCGCGCCGGCCACGTACGCCCCCGAGCCGTACCCGCTGTTGAGCGTCGTCGTCGTCGAGACCGCATTGCCCTGCCCGTCCACGACCGAGTAGTGCGTCGTGTGCATCGGCTCGATGCCGGCCTTGAACGTCGGCGAGGGCGTCGCGTGGTGTGGATCGATCGTCGCGGCCAGCTTCTTCGCGTAGTCCTTGCTCGTCAGCTCGGCCATCGGGACCTTCACGAACGCCGGATCGCCGAGCTTCTCGTTGCGATCGATGAACGCGCGCCGGAACGCCTCGGCGACGAGATGGGTGTACTCCGCGCTGCCGAACGGCGGGAGCGCGGGCCACGTCTCCAGCTGATGCAGCGTCTCGAGCATCGTGATCCCGCCCGACGACGACGGCGGCATCGCGTAGAGCGTGTAGCCGCGGTACGTGCCGACGATCGGCGCGCGCTCGATCGGCGTGTACCGCGCCAGATCCTCCTTCGTGATGATGCCGCCGTCCTTCTGCTGCTCGGCGACAAGCGCGTCGGCGATCGGGCCGTCGTAGAACGCCTTCGGGCCCTCATTCGCGATCAGCGTGAGCGTGCGCGCGAGATCCGGCTGCTTCAGCGTCGAGCCGATCGCGGGCGGCTCGCCGTTGGGGAGAAAGACCTTCGCACCGTCAAACTGGCTGATGAGATGTCGGCTGCCGTTTAGCGATCTATAAAGCGCCGAATCGACCGTGAAGCCCTCCGACGCGAGTCGGATCGCCGGCTGCATCACGTCGTGCAGTGACATCGTCCCGAACTTCGCGAGCGCATCCGCCATTCCGGCGACCGAGCCCGGCACGCCGACCGCGAGGGCGCCGACGAGACTCTTCTTCGTCAGGTTGCCGTTGGCGTCGAGATACATGTTGCGCGTCGCCGCGAGCGGCGCGACCTCGCGATAGTCCATCGCCACCGAACGGCCGTCCGCCATGTGAATGACCATGAAGCCGCCGCCGCCGATGTTGCCGGCGAAGGGGTAGGTCACCGCGAGCGCGAAGCCCGTTGCGACCGCCGCGTCGACTGCGTTGCCGCCCTTCTTCATGATCTCGGCGCCCGCCGCGCTCGCGAGGTCACTGTTACTCACCACGATCCCGTGCTGCGCGATGACCGGTTCGCGCCGGTGCTTGACCGACCACCCGGCTGGGAACGCCGCCGCCTGGACCGACGGGATCGACGGGCTGCCGACGTGCGCGGCCGGCCGGCAGGAGAGCGCCGCGACGGATGCCACGGCGAGCGCGGCCGCCGAGAGCGAGCGATTGAAGCGCGAGCGGTGAATCTTGAGCATGGTCGGTGGGTCTCGAGGTGTGCCGAGCGATTGAGGAGCCGGCCTCGCGAAAGTTACGCGCCGGCGGGACGAGCGCGAGGGGACGCCCCGGTGGCCGGTACGCTACGCGCGAACGCGATCGTTCCGCACGAGACAGCGGTCGTCGAACTCGAGTGGAACGCCGGTTCCGGTCGACAGCGCGCCCCGCGCGCCGCGCTCGGCGTGTACGTGCAGGTGCGGCTCGGTGCCGTTCCCCGAGTTGCCAACGCGCGCGACGGGCTGCCCCGCCCGTACCTGCTCTCCCACGCGAACCGCGATGCTGCCGCGCATCAGGTGCGCCAGAAGAAACGCGACGTCCGCCGACCGGATCGCGACGTAATTCCCCGGCGGATTGTCGCGGTCGCGCGCCGGCGGATCGTGATCGGGCATGCCGTCGTGCGCCGCGATGACGACGCCGTCGCAGGGACTCACGACCGTGGCGCCCACGGCGAAGTACGCATCCAGCTGATTGGGATACGCGCCGCGCGCGCGGCGGCCGCTTGCGTTTACGCGCACGATGTCGAGCGCGTACCGCTGCGCGCCGTGCGGGTAGTGATAATTCACGACCTTCCCCGCGCCGCCCTGCGCCACATGGAACGTGCCGCCGCGCAGCGGGAACGTGCATGCAAACGCGGCCGGGGGCATCGGTCGCGCGCGCCACGCCAGCGCGAGCATCGCGACGAGCGGCGCCGCGATCAGTGGTCCCAGCGCGAGCTGCCATCCGCCGACCGGCAGCCCTCGCACGATCGCTGCGTGGCTGCCCATCACCGCGCCAGCCGCCACGATCGCGCCGACGCCCGCGCGCGCCAGGTCGCCGAACCAATACCACGCTCCCACGCGCAGCACGAACGCCGTGTACGCAACGGCGATCCACACCATGGTCCACCAGAAGGTGCCGTCGGCGCGCGGCCCGGCCGCGATCAGTACCGCCATGACCAGCGGCACTCCGATGTGCTGCAGGATCACCAGCGCGGCGTATGCGCCTCGCCGGCGCCCCACCGCGTCGGCGACGACCGGCCGCGCCCGCGTGTCCGTCGACGCGCTCACCGCCCGCGGCCCGGCATCGCTCCTCCGCGGCCGATCCACAACAACGGCTGCCGAATCGGGAAATTGCGCACGATTTCGTCGACCGTCGGATCGGGATTTAGAGTTTTCCAAAGCGCGATGTACTTCGGTTGGTGCAGCGCCAACCCAGCGAACAACAGCGACGGCTGCCGCACCGGCCAGTCATCCCAGTACTCCACGTCGGGCCTCCTGGGCCACGTCGACTTGTCCTTGATGTACGGGTACATGAACGCGACCGCGCGGGCCATGCCGCGCCCGTCCGCCGTCGTGTACGCGAACATGTTCTGCGTCGGCGTCGAGAGCACCTCCGCGAGCGTCGACATGACGTCGAGCTGAAAGAGCGAGTAGCCGTACGGCTTGGTGCGCGCGAGCTCCTTCGGGAAGCTCCCGTCCGCCGCCATCTGCTGCGGAATCAGCGTGTCCGTGAAGAACGTGCGCATCTCGTTCAGGCGCGCCGTATCGCCGACGAACGACGCGAACTCGGCGACCTGGAGTGCCCACGCGGCGCTGTGGTTGTTCCCGTTGTTCTTCTCGGCGAGCCCGTACGGATGCGTCGTCATCCACTGCAGGTAGTCGCGGAACCAGCTCTTCACCCCGGCGAGCGTCTCGCCCTTCAGATACCCGAGACGCTCCAGCACCGCCGCCGCCCGCGCGACTTCCACGAGATGGATCGTGTCGATGATGCCGATCCCGCGGCCCGTGACTTTGCCCTTGATCGCCTGCGCGTAGAGCATGTTCGGGTTCATGCGCGTGGCATCCGCCACGAACCAGGCGGAGAGATGCGCCGTCGCCTGCTTCGCGTAGCGTGCGTCGCCGGTGAGCTGGTACGCAGCCACGAGCGCCGGCACGATCTGGCTCAGCCGCCGCATCGCGTCGCGGTGCGCGACGAAGTTGTCCGGGTTCGTCTCGCCGTCGCGCCGGATGTACGGCCCGTTGGGATCTTTCGGGTTCGGCCACCAGTAGTCGCCTTCCGAATAGAAGTCGTGCGGCCCGCCCGCGCTGCGCGAGGCGCGCACCGCGGTCACGGTGATCGGCTTCTCATTCAGGTATCGATTCGCGGCGGCGACGACACGCGCGCTGTCGATCGCGACGAGCTCGCGCCGGGTGAGCTGTGCGCCCATGGCGGACACGGCCGCGCACGCGAGCATCCCGGCGACGGCCGCCGATCGAAGAAGCGAATTCGGCATTGCTCATCGTACACCACGGCACGGGCGAATGGAATTCGGACCGCGGCCTCACGCGAGCAGCAGGCCCAGCGCGCTCGCGAGCGCGAGCCCGATGAGGCTCCCCGCCGCGCGCCGGCGGAATTCGCCGCGTCCGAGCGCCACCGCCACCGCGAACCGGAAGAGCGTATTCGCCAGGAGCCCGAGCGCGATCGCGCGTGCGGCGACCATCGGCACGAGGTCCGCCGCTCGCCGCGCCGTCGAGATCGTGAGCGCATCGACGTCCACCAGGCCGAGGAACGCCGAGGTCGCGTAGAGGCCCGTGGTTCCCCAGAACCGTCGGACCAGCGTGATCACCCACATCGCGCTCTGGAACAGCGCGGCCATCCGAATGGCCGACCACAGGTGCAGCGGATTCCGCTCCTCGAGGCGGACCGCATGCCGCGGCTCCGTCGTGCGGCCCCAACCGAGCACGGAGAATCCGCCGCCGACGATCAGTTGAGGGACGAGCAGCGGCACGAGATACGCCGCAACCATCGGGTTGAACAAGGTCGCCACGAGGAGCATGCGCGGGATGACGATCGTCGACGCCGCCGCCACGCCTCGCGCGAGCGGAAGCCCCAGCCGCTCGTCGCGCGCGCTCTGGCGCGAGAAGCTCAACGTCACCGCGGTCGACGAGATGACGCCGCCGAGTGCACCGACGATCGCAAGGCCGCGCGTCGCGCCGGCAACCCGGCGCGCGAGGAACCCGACGAAATTCAGTCCGGTCAGCACGAGCACGATCGCCCACAACGACCGTGGCTGAAACGCGAGGTCGCCGAAGAACGGCCCCGCGGGAAGCAGCGGGAGCACGACGACCGCGAGCACCGCGAACTGCAGCCCGGCGCGGAACTCGGGCTCCCCGAGCCGCGCCACGAGCCAGTGCAGCCTCGCCTTCTCACTCAACATGAGCACGACGATCGCGCCGGCGCCCGTCGCGATGTCGCGCCAGCCGGCACCGGCGAGCACGCCGAGCGCGATCACGACCAGTGCCGCCGCCTCCGTCGTACCGTCCGGAGCGCCGGTCGTTCGGCGCACGGCCATGACGTACGCGCTCACGCAGAGCGCGGCACCGCCGACCGCAAGCCCGCTCGCGAGCGCGAGTTCGCCCTGTGCCGCGAGCACACCCGCCACTCCGCCGAGGAGCCCGAGCAGAAAGAACGTGCGCAGGCCGGCGAATCGCGCGCGCGGCCCGGTGGCGTGCCCGGACCATTCGCGCTCGAGTCCCGCGGCGAGCCCGATCAGCGCGCCGATCGCGATGCGCAGCACAATCTCCGCCTGCGAGGTGGGCGTCACCGGAATCCTCATCTGAACGTCCGTTCTCCTATGCAGACTAGCGCGTCGAAACGGAGGCGCGATCCGGTGAAACGCTGATCGCAGTGGTGAGAACACGCGCGGCATCGATACAGGCCGCCCCACACCGCGCGCGTCGATTACCCGATGGTCCGAGCACACGCTGCGGCGCAAAGGTTGAACGTCACCAACCTCGGCGCGGCGATCGTGTCCGAAATCCGAGTACGATGGGAATGGCGGGCGTTCGACCCGCCGCACAAGGCGGCCCGAGACGCGCTCGCCCGCGCCGACGAGCCGCCAGGGCCGCCCGTGACCTCGGACGAGGTCTACGTGCTGTCGCGCCTCTCGCCGCACAACGTGAAAATCCGCGGCGGCCAGCTCGACGTGAAAATGCTCGAAGCCACGCGCGCCTCGGGACTCGAGTTGTGGCGGCCGACGCTGAAGGCGCGGTTCCCCGTGACCCCGGCGGAGCTCGCGCCCGTCTGGCACGCGTGGGCCATCACGCCGCCGCACCGCCTCGCCGAGTCCTACACGCTCGACCGCCTGCTGCGGGAGATCGTGGATGCGATCCCGACCCTCCTCGCCATCTCCGTCGTCAAGCACCGCACGCGGCTCACGCTCGCCGGGTGCGCGGGCGAGCACGCACGCATCGAGATCGCCGGGCGCGAGCTCACGACGATCGCCTTCGAGGACGAGGATCCGGAGCGCGTGCTGCACACCGTGCACGCCGCGGGCCTCGACGCTCTGCCGACCAGCAGCTACCCCGCCGCGCTCAAGGCCGTCCTCGGCCTCGCGCGTCCCCTCACCCCATCACCCCGGGTATCCGTATGAGAGTTCTCAGCATCGCGCGACGTGCGGCCACCGCGGCCGCACTCTCCGTGCTCGCCGCGCCCGTCTTCGCCCAGGGCGTGCAGCGGCAGCCCACCGAGGTGCCGCTGCCCGGCAGCTACACCGAGGGCTACCTCGTCTTCACCAATCCGGACAGCAGCTTCAAGTACTGGCTCGATGGCCGGCTCCAGGTGGACGGCGCGCTGTATAGCGGCAGCAAGAACTCGCTCGCCAACGGCACCGAAGTGCGCCGCGCACGGCTGGGCGGCAAGGCGACGCTATTCAAGGACTGGCATGGCGAGATCGACGTCGACTTCGCGAAGAACGCCGTGGAGATGAAGGACATCTGGATCGGCTATCTCGGCTTCACCAACAGCATGGTGAAGTTCGGGAATTACAAGGAGCCGTTCAGTCTCGAGACGCTGACCTCGTCCAAGTACATCACGTTCCTCGAGCGGTCGTACATCGACAACTTCTCGCCGGACCGCAACATCGGGTTGGGCTACGCGCGCTGGGGCTCCTGGTGGCAGACGGCGTTCGGCGCCTTCACGCAGCCCGCCGGCTCGACCGACGCATCGGGACGCGACGAAGGCTACGGCCTCACCGGCCGCGTCACCTTCGCGCCGATCAACAGCCCGGGACGCCTCGTGCACTTCGGCGGCGCGATCAGCCGCCGCACGCCCAACGGCGATCCCGCGCCGGACACCAACACGATGCGCTTCCGCGCCCGGCCCGAAACGAACGTCAGCCAGGCCCGCTTCCTCACCACCGGCAAGATCCGCCTCGTCGACTACGCCACGTATCTCAATGGCGAGTTCGCGACGGTGTACGGCCCCGCGTCGCTGCAGGCCGAGTACACCCAGGTCGACGTGCACCGGCTCACCGGCCTGCCGACGCCGCGTTTCAACGGCGGCTACGCCTTCGTGAGCTTCTTCCTCACCGGCGAAACGCGCCCGTACCTCGTGCAGGAAGGGGAGTTCGACCGCGTGTTCCCGAAGCGCGCGATCGGCGCGTTCGAGGTGGCGGCGCGCGTGAGCAAGATGGACCTCAACGACCTGCGCACCGGCGTGAACATCCTCGGCGGCAACGCGACGAACTACACGGTCGGCCTGAACTGGCACATCAACGCCAACTTCAAGTGGATGCTGGATTACACGCGCGTGACGAACGACAAGAACGCGAAGCCCGACATGGGCGTCGCACCGCTCCTGACGGGAGACAAGTTCAACATCATCCAGAGCCGGTTCTCGCTCGCCTTCTGAGGCATCGCGCCATGGCGCACGAGATCGAGCGGAAGTTTCTCGTTCGTGGCAACCTGTGGATCCCGGATCCGAGTCGCGCGACTCGGATCCGGCAAGGCTATCTCTCGACGGATCCGGCGCGCGTCGTGCGCGTGCGCACGCGCGGATCCGCCGCGTATCTGACGATCAAGGGACTGACCGTCGGCATCGCGCGCGTCGAGCTCGAGTATCCGATTCCGCTGGCCGACGCGGACCTCATGCTCGATCAGCTCTGCGTGCGCCCGCTGGTCGAGAAGGTCCGCTACCTCGAGCGCGTCGGCGAGCACACGTGGGAGATCGACGTGTTCCACGGGGAGAACGCCGGGTTGATCCTCGCCGAAGTCGAGCTGCCGAGCGCCGACGCGAGCATCGACCTGCCCACGTGGGCCGGTGACGAGGTCTCCGACGATCCGCGCTACTTCAACTCGAATCTCGCGCGGCATCCGTACGCGGAGTGGCGCCCCGATGGCGACCGTCGCTCCGCCTGAGCCCAGGCTCGCCGCACCGAGCGCGCCGGACATCGCCGAGATCCTTGCGCTCGACCAGTTCAAGCTCTCGCCAAGGCAGCGCGCGCCCAGCTCCGGCGTCGACGTCTGGATGCGCCGGCTCGGCATCCCGCTCGGCATCGCCGCATTCGGCGCCGTGGCGCTCGCCCCGCGCGCCGCGGACCTGACGACGGCCGGCCAGCTCTCCGCCGCCGCGTTCGCGCTCGCGCTCGTGTGGTGGATCTGCGAACCCGTGCCGACGCACGTCACGTCGCTCGTGCTGATGGTGCTGCTCGTCGTATCGCGCGCGCAGGAGCCGGCGCGGGTGATGAGCGTGCTCGGGCTCGACGTGATCTGGCTCAACGTGCTCGCGTTCATCCTGAGCGCGATGCTCGTGAAGACGAAGCTCGCCAAGCGGCTCGCGATGGCGCTCATCCTGCGCGTCGGGCGCCGCGCGTCGACCGCGCTCGCCGGCTTCGTGATCCTCCAGCTCATTCTCGCGCCGTTGATCCCCGCGACGGCAGCGCGCGCGGCGATCACCCTGCCGCTGATGATCGCCGTCGCGGCGATCTACGGCTCGACCGCCGAGCATCCCACGAACTTCGGCCGCAACCTGTTCCTGCTGAACCTCGCAGGTATCAGCATTCTCTCATCGACGGTGATGACGGGCAGCGCGGCCAACGTGATGGCCGTCGGTTTCCTGCAGACGATGGCGGGCCACCGCGTGTACTACTCGGACTGGCTCCTCGCCTCGGCGCCGATCGCCATTCTGACGATGCTCGCCGCGTGGGCGATGTCGCCGCGCCTCGTCTTTCCGCTGCACGCCGCCGACCGGCAGCCGGTGATCGGCGGCGGGATGGACATGATTCGCGGCGAGCTGCGCGCGATGGGCGGCATGACGGCGCGCGAGTGGCGCGCGATCGCGATCTTCGCACTCGTGATCTTCCTGTGGGCGACCGATCGGTTCCAGCAGCGCTGGTTCGGCGTCGAGATCGGCCCGTCGATCTCGGCGATGATCGGCGCGGTGATCGCGCTCAGCCCCAAGATCGGCGTGCTGAACTGGGACGACACCGACATCCCGTGGCATCTCATGATCTTCAGCGCCGGCGCCTACGCCGGCGGCCTCGCGCTCGAGAACACGGGCGCCGCCGCGTGGGCCGTCGGACGGGTGTTCGACGGGCTGGCGCTCGAGCACGTCGCCTTCGGCTGGACGTACGCCGTCGTGCTCGCGGTGATGCTCTACAGCCACCTGCTCTCGACGTCGAAGACCGTCCGCACGGTGATCATGGTGCCGGCCATCATCCTGCTCGCGCGCGGACTCGGGTGGGACCCGGCGAGTCTCGCGCTGCCCGCGGCGTTCACGATCGACTGGGTGATCGGACTGCCTATCAGCGGCAAGCCGAACGTGATCCTGTTCGGGACGAACCAGTATTCGGTGAAGGACAACCTGTTGTTCGGGCTCGCGGTCTGTACCGTGGGGTACCTCCTGCTGCTGCTCGCGGGCGCGACGTACTTCCACTGGATCGGGCTGACGCCGGCGTTCGGGGCGATGCACTGATCAGTCCCGCATCGGAGCGCGTCCGAATTTCGGGTGCGCCGAATCGAGTTGGGACACGATCAACGCCAACGACGCGAACGACGCGAACGACGCGAACGACGCGAACGACGCGAGCACGACGAACGGCCGCGAAGCGTCCGGAGGGAGTTCCAACACCATTTGCGGTTATTGTTTCCGTCCCGCTCAGTCCAATCCGTTCACGTCGGTTGTTCCCACCTCCTGGTGGCCACCCAGG
>DASZUN010000086.1:0-9593 GCA_035547615.1 Gemmatimonadaceae bacterium
GAGCAGCACGAAGCCCGTGAGCAACGGACCGGCCGTCGCGCCGAGGACATTGGCGAGGATCACCCGGCTCACGCCGTGCCCCGAGGCATCGGCGTCGCGCACGCCCTCGGCGCAGAGCAGCGGAAAGACGCCGCCCATCGCGAACGAGGTGGCGCCGGCGCCGATGAGCAGCAGCACCAGCCCCGCGCCGTCGGCAACGCCGTGCACCCACGCGCCGAGCGGCATCGCGAGAAAGAAGATGATGCCGCCGGCCGCGACCATGAGCGCCACGTATCGCAGCGCGCCGAGGCCGAGCCGCCGCTGGATGCGCCGGCCGTAGATCGCGCCGGCGGCGAGGCCGATGAGCTAGAACCCGAGCGCGTGCGCGAACGCTTCGGGACGGCCGTGATCGGCGCTGCCGATCACCTTGATCCAGATGATCTCCTGCGAGAGCGAGATGTAGCCGGTCGCCGCGGCCAGCAGATAGACGAGCGCGATCGGCATCATGCGCGCCTCCGGGCCACGTACATCATGCAGAGCAGGGCGACCGTCGCGTTGCACGCGGCCGCGATCAGCGTGGAGCCGCGCAGCCCGGTGAACGCGAACAGCAGGTCGACGGTGAGAAAGCAGGCGAACGCGCTGCCGAGCGTGTTCACGAAGTAGAGCCGGGCCACGGAGCCGCCGACGTCGCCGGTCTCGCGATGCACGTACGCGACGAGCACCGGGAGCGTGGCGCCCATGAGCAGCGTGGGGATGGCGAGCAGGCCGAAGACGGTCGCCGCGATCACGGGCAGCGACTGCAGCTCGGCGAGTGTTCCCACTTTTAGTATGAGAGGAATACTAACACTGCCGAACACGCCGACGCCCAGCTCGGCGGCGACGAACAGCCACGGCAGCGCCGCGTGCGGGAGCCGCGACACGCGGCCGCCCGCGAGCGCGCCGATGCCCAGCCCGAACATGAAGATCGACACGATCACCGTGATCGATTCCAGGTTCACGCCGAAGTGCGTATAGAGCGCGCGCTGCCAGGCGACCTGATAGATGAGCGCCGCCGCGCCGGAGAGGAAGAACAGCGGCGAGAGCAGCCGCGTGCGGTCGCTGGCGCGCGCGCCGTCGGCATCCGCGGCGCGGCGGGCGCGCTGCAGCACCCAGAGCTGCGCCCCGGCGAACACCAGGGCGATGAACGTCCACGTCGGCGCGATGAGCTGCACGCCGGCGGCGCTCGTCAGCACGAGGAGCAGCGCGCCGTAGGTCCAGCCATCCTCGGCAGCGTAGCGTTCGAGCACGCACGAGCCGAAGGAACGCGCCACGGCGCGGCGCAGCAGTTGGCGCACGAGCGCCGCGAGCGCGAGTGTGCCGGTCGCGGCGACCGCCGCGCGCACGAGCGCCAGCAGCAGCGTGACGCCGTCGTTCGCTTGCACGGAAAGCGCGAGCGCGGCGACGGCGCCCGCGATGAGCGCCGCGAATGTGAAGAACCGCTCGGATTGTCGGGGCATGCCGGGAGAGGGAGGCGAGGCGGGACGATCGGCGGGCTAATATACCGCGCCCGCCCGCGTTCGCATCCCCGCGCTTATCGACCGCGTGCGCCGAGCACCGTCCAGTAGCGCGCCCACGACTCGAGTCCCTCGTGCAGCCGGTGCACGCGGAAAAATTCGTTTGGCGCGTGGTAGTCCTCGTCCGCGGTGGAGAACGAGAAGAACACGGTCTCGAGCCCCATCAATCGCTGAAAGAGCTCGGAGATCGGCACCGTGCCGCCCATGCGCACGACGAGCGGCCGCACGCCGTACACCGCGCGCAGCGCCTCTGCCGCCGCCTCGAGCGCGAAGTGGTCGCGCGGAATCTCGGCGGCGCGCGCGCCGTGATCGCCCGGCGTGATCTGCAGGCGTGTTCCCGCCGGCACGTGCGACTCGAGGTGTCGCGCCACGAGCGCGACGATCTTCTCCGGATCCTGGTTCGCCACGAGCCGGCAGGTGATCTTCGCGTGCGCTTCGCTCGGGATCACCGTCTTGCTGCCCGGACCCTGATAGCCGCCCCACATCCCGTTCACCTCGAGCGTGGGCCGCGTCCACAATCGCTCGAGCGTGGAGTAGCCAGGCTCACCGTGCGTGCCGGGCGCGCCGACCTGGCTCAGATACGCGGCCTCTTCGAACGGCAGCGCGGCGAGGTCCGCCCGCTCGTCCGGCGACAGCTCGCGCACGTCGTCATAGAAGCCGTCGACCGCCACCCGGCCCTCACGATCGTGCAGCGACGCGATCAGCTCGGCCATCGCGTGCAGCGGATTGGCGATCGCGCCGCCGTGCCGCCCCGAATGCAGGTCCTTGCCGGCGGCGGTGAGCGTGATCTCGAGGCCGGCCAGTCCGCGGCTCGACACCGTGAGCGACGGCTCGTCGATCCGCCACATCGCGCCGTCGGCCGAGATGACCACGTCCGCCGCGAGCATCTCGCGGTGATCGCGAATGAACGCCTTGAGGCTCGGGCTCCCGATCTCCTCCTCGCCCTCGAACATGCACTTCACGTTCACCGGCAGCGCGTGCCGCGTCGTGAAGAACGCCTCGGCGACCGCGATCGGGATGAGCATCGGCCCCTTGTCGTCCGATACGCCGCGCGCGTACAGGCGCCCCTCGCGCAGCGCCGGCGCGAACGGCGGGCTATGCCACTTCTCTAATGGATCCGCCGGCTGCACGTCGTAGTGGCCGTAGACGAGGACCGTGAGCGCGCCCGGCGCGCCGAGCCACTCGCCATATACGACGGGATTGCGCGCCGTCTCGATCGTCCGGACGGCGAACGGGCCGGCGGCGGCCAGCCTCGCCGCGACCCAGCTCGCCGCCGCGCGGATGTCGGCGGCGTGCGCGGGATCGGTGCTCACGCTCGGGATCGACGCGAACTCGGTGAGCTCGGCGAGGATGCGATCGTGATTCGACTCGAGATACTGCAGCACCACGTCGGGCGAGGTCATTTTCCACCGTCGATCGAGAGCACCTGTCCGGTGATCCAGCTGGCGTAGTCCGACGCGAAGAATAGCACGCCGTTCGCGATGTCGTCCGCCGTGCCGAGCCGCCGGAGCGCGATCCGCTCGACGAGCGCACGCTGTCCCTCGGCGCCGTACGACTCCCACTGCTGTTCCGTGGTGGGATTCGACCGCACGAACCCGGGCGCGATGTTGTTCACGGTGATGCCCCACGGCCCGAGCTCGTGCGCGAGCTGGCGCGTGAGTCCGATCTGCGCCGCCTTCGCCGAGGCGTACGCCTGGATCCCCGTGAGGCTCACCCCGAGGCCGGCGCCGCTGGAGATGTTGATGATGCGTCCCGTGCGCGCGGCCTTCATGCCGGCCGCCACCGCTTGCGAGCAGTAGAACGCGCCGGTGACGTTCACGTCGAAGATGCTCTGCCAGTCGCGCGGCGCGATCTCCTCGAGCGGCCGGCCGATCTGGCCGAGCACGCCGCCCGCGTTGTTCACGAGCACGTCCACCCGCCCGTTCGCGCCGCCGGCAGCGGCGACGAGCGCGTCGACCGCGCGCTTGTCGCGCACGTCGACCGCACGCGCCGCGCACGCGCCGCCGGCGAGCACGCACTGCCGCTGCGTCTCGGCGAGCTCCTTCTCGAGGACGTCGCAGATCCAGACGCGGCCGCCGAGTTTCGCGAACGCTAATGCGATGGCGCGGCCGAAACCGTGGGCGGCGCCCGTGACGACGATGGTCTTGCCGGTGAAATCGAAGGTCATGTGCGGATGGCGGCGCGTGCCGCGGCGGCGAGCGCGTCCAGGTTGTCGACGGCGAGCGGGCGCTCGCCCCGCTCGATCTCGTGGATCATCTCGACGACGCGTGCCGTGAGCGGCGCGGCGATCCCGGCCTCGCCCGCGAGGGCGACGACGATCCCGAGCTGCGCGTCGACTTCGGTCGGACGTTTGCGCACCGCGAGATCGCGCCAGATGCCGCTGTGCGACTTGGCCGAGCGCCGGTTGTGCGCGACCAGCGCGTCGAGCGACGCGGCGGCCGCGCCCGGCGGCGCGGTGGGCGCGTACGCGTTGGGGTCGAAGCCGTCGAACGCCTCGGGCGTGACGCCGCGCGCGTTCGCGACGGCGAGCATCTCACGCGCCAGCGATACATAGACGTCTCGGTATCGCGGCGCCGCGAGCGCGTCGGCGATCGACTCGTTGGTGAGCGCGGTGGCGAACAGCATCGCGCCGTAGGCCTCCTTGCCCCAGAGATAGCCCCAGACGTTGTCGGTCGCGATCGCGCGCTCGTCGAAGTCCGTCCAGGCCTCGCGCATTGCGATCGCACGCGGCGAGATGCGCCCGTCGATCTCGCCCACGACCACCGCGCCGTGCCCGCCGTAGTGAATGACGCCCGGCTCGAGGTAGTCCGCGCCGAAATTCACGAATGCGCCGACCGTGCGTGCTGCGCCGACGACGCTGGAGATGGTCAGCTCGTTGAGGCCGTTCTGCACCGAGATCACGCCGCCGTCAGGCTCGAGATGCGGCAGGAGCGCGCGCGTGGCGGCCTCGGTGTGGTGCGCCTTGGTGGCGAGCATGATCGTGTTCCACGTGCCGCGGAGCGCGTCCGGCGTGAAGGCCGGGATGTCGCGGACGGTGAACTCGTCGATCGGCCCGGTAATGCGGAGGCCGCGCTCGCGAACCGCGGCGACGTGTTCGGCCGCGGCGTCGACGAGCGTGACGTCGTGTCCCGCACGCGCGAGGTAGGCCCCCATCGTCCCGCCGATCGCCCCCGCCCCCCACACGAGCACGCGCATCGGTGCTCAGTCGCCCCAGCCGGTCGCCAGCAGCGCGCGCGTCTCGCCGACGGCGACCTGCCAGATCGCGAGCATATCCTCATCAGAACGCTGGTAATGCCCGCCGTAGTTGCCGTCGCCGAGGTAGTCGCGGAGTGCCGTGGGGTCGAGCAGGCGCACGCGCGCGAGATCGACCATCGGCCGCTGTGCGGTCGGCACCTCGACCTCCGGCAGCCGCGTCCAGGGAAAGTTCTCCATCCATGAGCCGTGCGACGCGACGGGATCGATCGCCTGCACCGCGGCCCACGTGCGCGGCGCGTTCCACCAGTTGTGGAAGATCACCCGGCAGCCGGCGTGATCCGCCGCCCACTCCTGCGCGAGCTGCGCGACCGCGCCATTGCCGCCGTGCCCGTTGACGATGAGGATCCGGCGAAAGCCGCTGTGCGCCATGCTGTCGAGAATGTCGCGCACGACGGCGAGATGCGTCTCGACGCGCAGCGAGATCGAGCCGGGGAAGTCGCGGAAGTACGGCGTGACGCCGTACGCGACGACGGGGAACACCGGCACCCCGAGCGGCTCCGCAGCCTCGGCCGCGACGCGCTCGGGGAGGATGCAGTCGACCGTGAGGCGGAGATAGCTGTGCTGTTCGGTCGACCCGAGCGGGAGGACGGCGCGGTCGTCGTGCTGCAGGTACCGCTCGACCTGCATCCAGTTCATGTCCGTGATGCGCATCCGGGGGGAGGTGGAGGCGTCAGGAAGCTACGAGGGATGAGGAGTGAGTGCGAGTGAGGTTTGGCTCGTCGTCCCGAGGCGGGGACGCGACGTGGACGACGAGTCCAGCATCGAGGGGTGAGCGTACGGGGGTGAGATGGAGAAAGAATATGATCCCGCGCGCAGTACGCAGGTGACGTGCTCGCAATCGGCTGCGGTTATCGTCGGCCATGCAAGGATTCAAGCACATCGTGGCCTGGCAGCGCGGGTATGCGCTGGGGATCGCCATTGCCCGCACCGCCGTTGGGTTCTCGCGGCGGGGACACACGAACCTTCGCACGCAGCTCACGAAGGCCGCCGAGAGCATTGCGACCAACATCGTCGAGGGATGCGGAGCTCCGTCGAACAAGGAGTTCGCGCGCTACCTCGGCATCTCGATCAAGTCGGCCAATGAAACGGAGCACCACCTGATGGTCGCGCACGGCCACGGGTTGCTCAGCGACCAACTCTGGCACAAGTACACCGCCGAAGTGATCGAGGTGCGGAAGATGATCTACAGCTATCGACGCAAGGTCCTGGACAGCGACCGCGACGCCGACTGAGTCGTACATCTCCATCTCACCCCTGTACGCTCACCCCTCGATGCTGGACTCGTCGTCCACGTCGCGCCCCCACCTCGAGCGCGACGCAGCCAACCTCGCTCACACCTCAGTTCTCACGCCGCGGTAGTCCAGTCCCCCCAACGCATCAACGCTCCGGTCCCACCCCCACCCGTCCAATAATTCCCGACCTCCCGGTGGGTTTTCCCCGTCTGGCCCCCGCCTTCCGCGCATTCGATCCATTCGACATGCGCGGCGCATCCTGGTATCGCGAACTCTACGAGCACAGCCTCGACGGTGTGCTGCTCACCACGCCGGACGGCGGCGTCACCGCCGCGAATCCGGCCATGTGCCGCATGCTCGGCTACACCGAGGAGGAGCTCTGTCGGCTCGGCCGCGCCGGTCTCGTCGACATGACCGACCCGCGCGCGCACGCCGCGATCGAGGAACGCCGGCGCACCGGGCGCCTGCAGGCCGAGCTGGTGATGCTCGCGAAGGACGGCCGGCGGGTGCCCGTGGAGGTGTCGAGCCGCGTGTTCCACGACGACGACGGCCGCGAGCGCACGAGCATGTTCGTGCGCGACATCAGCGAGCGCGTGCGCCGTGACGAAGAACGGGTGCACCTGCTGGAGCTGACGATGAGCGCCCGCGAGGCCGCGGAGCGCGCGAGCGAGCGCAACGCGGAGCTCTACGCCCGTGCGCGGCACGCCACCGAGCTGCGCGACGAGATCCTGGGCATCGTCTCCCACGACCTGCGCAATCCGGTCGCCGCGATCTCCACCGCGCTCGAGCGCCTCGAGGAGGACGGCGGCCTCTCGCCGGAAGCGCGTCGCCGGCTGTTCAGGATCATGCGCGATTCGATCGAGTGGATGAAGCGCATGATTCAGGATCTCCTCGACGCGGCGAGCATCGACGCTGGCCGGCTGTCGATCGAGCCCGGCCCGGAGGATCTCGCGTTCGTGCTGCGCACCGCGTACGCGCTGCACGAGCCCTCATTCGCCGACGCGGACGTGGCGCTCGCGCTCGACGTGCCCGAGCAGCTGCCCCGCGTCGAGGTCGACGGCGAGCGCATGTTGCAGGCGATCGGCAATCTGCTGTCGAACGCCGTCAAGTTCACGCCGCGCGGCGGCCACGTGGTGCTCGGCGCATCGACGCGCGAGAGCGAAATCGTCGTCACCGTGCAGGACGACGGCCCGGGCATCCCCGCCGAGGATCTGCCGCACGTCTTCGATCGCTTCTGGCACACGCGCCGGAGCTCGCGCACGCGAGGCACCGGGCTCGGGTTGGGCATCGCCAAGGCGATCGTCGAGGCGCACGGGGGGCGCATCGAGGTGGAGTCGACGCTCGGCCGCGGCTCGTGCTTCTCGTTCAGCGTGCCCGTCGCCGAGGCCCGGCGCGCGCCGGCGGGGCGCGTCGCGGAGCCGGCGTCCGCGTAGGCGCGAGCGTGCGCGCGGCTATTCGGTCGTCTGCCCGGCGAAGTATTCGACCGAGCTCTCCGCTTCCGCGCGCGTGTGATGCACCGTCCCGTCGGCGTGCTGCGGCGGGGCGTAGAGCGTGTACAGGCGCAGCGGACGCTTGCCGGTGTTGCGAATGTTGTGCTTGGCGCCCGCCGGCACCACGATCGCGAAGTCGTCCTCGATCGGCCGATCGACGCCGTCGATGCTGACTTCGCCCCGGCCTTCTTCCACGCGGAAGAACTGGTCGGTGCTCGCGTGTACTTCTTCGCCGATCTCCTCACCCGGCTCGAGCGTCATGAGCACGAGCTGCATGTGCGGGCCGGTGTACAGCACGCGCCGGAAATCCCGGTTCGATTCCGCCATGCCTTCGATGTCGCCAATGAAGCCCTTCATGGAATCCTCCTCGTCGCTGAGGTCCACGATGGAGCGGGGCGCGCCGGGCGAACACCGCCGGATGCCGCAGCCGGCGTCAGGCATTCGCCGCCTTCAGGGACGAAGGATCACCTTGCCGTGCAGCCCGCCGCGCTCGACGAGTCGGTGCGCCTCGGCGGCCGCCTCGAGCGGCAACACGCGCGCGACACGCGTGCGCAGGACGCCCGCAGCGAGGAGCGCGGCCATCTCGTGGAGCGTCGCCGGATCGCTCTGCACGCGCACCGTCTCGTAGTGGTTGCCGTCGTTCGGCGGAGACGTCGGGGGCCGCGTGAACACGGCGGTGCACCCGGAGCGCAGCGCAACGGCCGATCGCTCGGCGCCCACCGGCACGGCGTCGAGCACGCCGTCGACGGGTGCGATCGCGCCGAGGTCGGCATCGCGCGGCAGCACCGTGGTCGCGCCGAGCGAGCGTACCCACTCCTCGTCGTCCCGGCCCGCGACGGCGATCACGGAGAGACCGACGCGCGCCGCAAGCGAGACCGCGAAGCCTCCGACGCCGCCGCTGGCGCCGGTGACGAGGAGCCGCTCGCCGGGCGACAGATCGAAATGCTCCAGCGCCTGGTGCGCCGTCAGCGAGTTGAGCGGAAGCGTCGCCGCGTCGTCGAAGCTCACCGTGTCGGCGAGCGGCGACAGCCACTCGGGCGGCACGGCCGCGAGCTCGGCGTACGCGCCCACACGGCCACCGATGCGCGCGAACGGAATCATTCCGCAGACGCGGTCGCCTACGGAGAACGTCGTCACGAAGTCGCCGAGCGCGGCAACCTCGCCCGCGAGATCCCATCCGGGCACGAACGGCGGCTCCAGTTCGTGGATGTACGCATTCCCTGCGGAGCGTGCCGCCAGATCGGTCGGATTCACGCATGCGGCGCGAATGCGCACGAGCACCTCACCGGCTGCCGGCACCGGATCGGGACGCTCCCCCGGTTGAAGCACGCTCGGCGGACCAAACCTGGTGACTTCGGCGACTCGCATGCGCCCCGGCGGTGCATGCGACGAGCCACGCGCTGAGCTCGAGCACGCCTCGGAGACTCGCTCGGTGTCGCCAGTAAGTTTCCCGCGTGCTCGACGACATGCCTCAACGCTGGCTCACGCGCGACATCAGCCTGCTCCTCGGCGGTCGCGCGCTGCGCAGTCTTTCGCAAGGTTTCCTCACCATCCTGGTGCCCGTGTATCTCGCGCGATCGGGGTATTCGGGCGGGCGCGTCGGTCTCGTGTTCACCGCCGGCGCGATCGGAAGCATCCTGCTCACGGCGACCGTCGGCTTCGCCGCCGATCGCATCGGGCGCAAGCCGCTGCTCATCGGGCTCGGTGTGCTCACCGCGATCGCCGCGTTCACGTTCGCGGTGACGACGAGTTTCGCGGTGCTGCTGATCGCGGCGGCCCTCGGTACGATCGGCCGAGGCGGCGGCGCGGGGTCGAGCGGCGCGTACGGGCCGTACTATCCGGCGGAGCAGCCGCTGCTCGCCGCGCAGGTGCGCGACGAGATGCGCACGCACGTCTTCGGCGTCGTGGCCGTGGTCGGTGTGCTCGCGGGCGCGCTCGGCTCGCTCGCCGCGACGATCCCGAGTGCGCTGCATCGGCTCTTCGCGATGCCGGAAGTCATGGGCGACCGGGTGATGTTCGCGTGTGCCGCCGCGCTCGGCCTCGCGATGGCGGCCGTCGTCACGCCGGTCGACGAGCCGCCGCCC
>DASZUN010000087.1:0-23038 GCA_035547615.1 Gemmatimonadaceae bacterium
CGGCAGCATGATGAGCCACGTGAGCATCCCGATCAGGATGTACTTGTGCTTCACGATCTCGTGGCCCATGTCGCCCCAGGCGAAGAACCAGTCGACGCCGGCCCACATGCTCAGGTGCACGCACGCGTAGAAGAAGGTGAACAGCCCGAGCATGCGGCGGTACTTCACGATCCAGTTCCAGCCGGTGAGCCGCCGCGCCGGCGTGACCGACAGCGTGATCGCGAGGAAGCGCAGCGTCCACAGCCCCGTCTGGATCTCGCCTTCGCGGATCGGGTTGGGGCCGAGCCCGTCGGTGAAGAACCGCCACGCATTCCACGCGAGCGGGACGAGGCACGCGACGAAGACGACCGGCTTGAGATACCGCTGCGTCAGAAGTTCTTCCTCAGGTCCATGCCCGCGTACAGGTGCGCGACCTGGTCGGCGTATCCGTTGAACATGAGCGTTTTGATACGACGGAACTGGCCGATGCGCCGCTCGCTCGCCTGCGTCCAGCGAGGATGGTCGACCGTGGGATTCACGTTGGCGTAGAAGCCGTATTCGTCCGGCGCGGCGATGTTCCACGTGTTGCGCGGCTGCGTGGCGACGAACGAGATCTTGGTGATCGCCTTGATCCCCTTGAAGCCGTACTTCCACGGCACGATGAGCCGGAGCGGCGCGCCGTCCTGGTTGGGCAGCGTCTTTCCGTAGAGACCCGTCACCATGAGGGTGAGCGGGTGCATCGCCTCGTCCATCCGCAGCCCTTCCACGTACGGCCACGGCAGCACGTTCGTGCGCTGCCCCGGCATCTCGTTCGGGGCGTATATAGTCTCAAAACGTACATATTTCGCGCTCGGCAGCGGCTCGAACCGCTGGATCATCTCGGCGAGCGGAATGCCCTGCCACGGGATCACCATCGACCACGCTTCCACGCAGCGAAAGCGATACGTGCGGTCCTGCAGCTTGTACGGCTTGACCAGATCCTCGAACTGGTAGTCGGCCGGCTTCTTCACGAGCCCGTCGACGCGCACGGTCCACGGTCGGGTGCGGAAGTTCTTCGAGTTGGCCGCCGGATCGTCCTTGTCCGTGCCGAACTCGTAATAGTTGTTGTAGTTCGTGATGTCTTCCCACGAGTTCGGCTTGTCGTCGCCCTGCTGACGCGCCGCGGCCGGGCTCAGCGCCGCGACCAGGCGCCCCGCCCCACCCACGCCGATCGCCGCCGCGCCGGCGGCCACGAGGAACTTGCGCCGGTTCAGGTACTCGCGCTCCGGCGTGATCTCCGACGATCGGACGTCTTCGGGCTTCTTGATCAGCATGGCGGCCTCCCGGCCGAACGAGGGGATTGCCTCAACATAAACGCGAGCCCGGACAGGGTTCCCCCCGACCGCCTGGCGCTCTCACAAAAGGGCTCGATCAACCTGGCAGTTCCCGGGCGCGTCCCTCTGTCATCGTGATCGCGTGCGAGCCTCGCGGCTTGTCATTTCGGCCGACTCGACCGGGCATGACCGCTGCCTTTCTCCGGGCCAGTCCCGCCGCGGACGTGCGCGGCGCTCATCTCACAACCACCGCCGAGAGGCGGCGAACCAGAGTCACGGAGAACCTGCCATGCTGAACAACCGCTCCCTCAACTCCACGCTCGACCGGATGCTCACGCTCAACCGCGCGCTCGACGAGGCGTTCCACGCCACCTGGCCCAACGGCAATCGCGTCTGGGTGCCGGCCGTCGACGTCGTCGAGCGCAAGGACGCCTATCTCATGTACGTCGAGCTTCCCGGCGTGGATGCGTCGCAGGTCGACGTCAGCTTCGAGCAGAACGTGCTCACCATCCGCGGCACCAAGCAGGGCTCGATCGATTCCACCAAGGACGGCGAGGTCCGCGTGTTCGCGGCCGAGCGCGTGACGGGTTCGTTCGAGCGGTCGGTGCGGCTGCCGGAGTTCGTCGACGGCGAGCACATCACGGCCGACTTCACGAACGGGCTGCTCACCGTGACCGTGCCCAAGGCGCAGGCGGCGCAGCCGCGCCGGATCGAGATCAAGTCGGCGCCGGCGGCCGCGGAGCAGATCGCGGCGAACTGACGCGGCGCCCGGCAGACGGTCGAGAGGTGGACAGCAACGGCACACCACGCTTAGTTGGTGTGCCGTTCGCGTCGCCGCCGGCGCAGCCCGCCTCTCCCGCCCCGCCCGCATTGCCCCGCACGCGCGAAACCGCGCTCCTCGTCGCGATCCTGTCGAGCCTGTGCATCTGGTTCGTCTGGGCGGCGATCGATCCGCTCCCGCTCGTCGAAGACGAATACTCGTACGTCCTGCAGTCGCGGATCTTCGCGTCGGGGCACTGGACGGCGCCGTCGCCACCCGTGCCGGAGTTCTTCCAGCAGGCGCACGTACTCACGGTGCCCGCGGTCGCGTCGAAGTATCCGCCGGGGCACGCGCTCCTCATGAGCATCGGCTCGTTCTTCGGGGCGCCAGCGCTCGTCCCGCTGCTCCTCACCGGCCTCACGGGGGCGCTGCTCTTCCTGCTCGTGCGCCGCGTGACGCGGAACGACTGGATCGGCCTCCTCGCCTGGATCGTGTGGCTGAGCGATCCGATCGATCTGCGCTTTCGCGCCGCCTACTATTCCGAGGTGACGAGCGAGGCGATGCTGTTCATCGCCTGGTGGGCGCTGCTCGAGTGGCGTGAGAGTCGAAAGCGCGGCTGGCTCCTCGCGCTCGCCGCCGCGGTGGGCTGGGGCGCCGTCACACGCCCGCTCACGATGCTCGCGTTCGCGATCCCGATCGGCGTCGTGGTGATCCGCGACGTGATCGCGACGAAGCGGTGGGCCGACTTCGCCGCCGCCGTCGCGCTCGGCACGATCATGCTCGGCATCATTCCGCTCTGGAGTGCGGAGACCACGGGCAACTGGCGGCTCACACCGCAGACGCTGTGGACGCGGCAGTATCTCCCGTTCGATCATCCGGGCTTCGGCGTGGACACCACGCCGCCAACGCGTCCGCTGCTCACGCTCGATCGCGAAACGTACCTCGCGTTCTACCAGTACCATGTGGACCACACGCCGGCGCACCTGCCGCGCATTGCGCTCGAGCGGCTCTCGGCGATCGCGCGCGGCGAGTGGAGCGGCCCGCGGCTCGCGCTCGTCCCGTTCGTCGTCATCGGGCTCACGGCGATGAACGCCGCCGCGGGATTCGCGCTGGTGTCGGGACTCGCGCTCTTCGTCGCGTACCTCAGCTACGGTCACTGGGCGGACTGGACGCTCTACTACTTCGAGGCGCTGCCCGTGCTCTCGCTGCTCGCGGCGCTCGGGCTCTGGCGTGTCTACGCGTGGGGGCGCGCGCGCTGGACGAACCCCGCGGTACTCCGCGGCGTACGCGGGCTCGCTGCGGCAGGGCTGGTGTTGCTGGCCGGGTACGAGCTCGGAACCTGGCGATCGACGCGCATCGCGATGGCGAGCTACGACGTCGCGTTTCGCGATCTGGTGAACCGGCTGCCGATGCGCGCGGCGGTGGTCTTCGTGCACTACGCGCCGCGCGTCGGACGGCACGCGACCGTGGTGACGAACTCCCCGCATCTCGCCGAAGACCCTGTCTGGGTGGTGAACGACCTCGGCGCGCGGGATACCGCGCTGATGCGCTATGCCGGTCCGCGCGTACCGCTTCTCTTCTACGAAGACGGCGGGAAGATCGAGGTCGATACGGCCCTGATCCGGCGGCCCACGCGCTGAGCTGTCGGTAGCGGGCTCACGCATACCGGATCACCGCATTCGGCCCGCTTCCTGCCTCATGTTGTACCGATGCCTCCGACACTTCGGACCAAGGCGCGCAAGATCCTCGTCAGCCGCTTTGGTCATAAGGATTTTCAAAAGGGCCAGTGGGAACCGATTCGCGCCGTACTCGAAGGCGAGGACGCCCTGGTCGTGATGCCGACCGGAAGCGGCAAGTCGCTGGTGTACCAGTTGCCGGCGCTGATGCTGCCCGGGCTCACCGTGGTCGTCAGTCCCCTCATCGCGTTGATGAAGGACCAGCAGGACAAGCTGGCCGCGCACGGCGTGGATGCGCTGGCGATGCACTCGCACCTCTCCGACAAGCAGGCGCAGCACCTCGCGCAGCGCGTCGAGGAAGGCGGCGGCGAGATCCTCTATCTCACGCCGGAACGCTTCAAGGACCGCGACTTCTTCGAGCGGCTGCTCTCGCGCACAGTGAGCCTGTTCGTCGTGGACGAAGCGCACTGCGTGAGCCAGTGGGGGCACGACTTCCGCCCCGACTATCTGACGCTCGGCTCCGTGGTGAAACGGCTCGGGCGTCCGCCGATCCTCGCGCTGACCGCGACGGCGACGGAAGAAGTGCGCGCCGACATCGCGCGCCAGCTCGGGATGAACGACCCGCACGTGACGGTCACCGGATTCGCGCGGCCGAACCTGCGCTTCGAGGTGCGACGCACGGTCAACCAGACCATGAAGGACGCGGCGCTCGAGGAGCTGCTGCGCGAGACCCCGGGCGTGGGCGTGGTGTACGTCGCCACCGTGCGCGAGGCGGAGCGGCTCTACGAGCAGTTCTCGCCCAACTTTCCGATCGGGTTGTATCACGGCAAGATGGCCGGCCCTGATCGCAAGGAGATGCAGGACCGCTTCATGGCCGACGAGTTCAAGGCGATCATCGCGACGAACGCATTCGGCCTCGGGATCGACAAGCAGGACCTGCGGTTCGTGATCCACTATCACTTTCCGGGATCGGTCGAGTCGTACTATCAGGAAGCCGGCCGTGCCGGGCGCGATGGCGAGCCGGCGCGGTGTACGCTCTTCTACCGCGTGGAGGACAGCCGCGTGCAGTCCTACTTCCTCGGCGGCAAGTATCCCGACGTGGAAGAAGCGGCGCGGGTCGCGATCGTGCTCGAGCAGTACCCGATCGGCGAGACGGTGCTGCTCGACGAGCTCGCGGAGCGCTCCGGCGTGGCGCGTCGCAAGGCGCGCATCGTCCTCGTGCTGCTCAAGCGACACGGGCTCGTGCGCGAGTACCGCGGCGGCAGCTGGGAGCGGCTGCAGAGCAAGCTCACGTCCGTCGACCTGAGCGCGGATCTCACCGACTACGAGCAGCGGCGCATCCAGGATCGGGCGAAGCTGCGCGCGATGATCAACTACTGCCAGAGCGCGCAGTGCCGCACGCGGCTCATCCTCGAGTACTTCGGCGAGGACGTCGAGCCGGGGTGGCAATGTGGAAACTGTGATGCGTGCGACGGCGGCCTCGTGATCACGCGGCGCCGGGCGGCCGGCGCCGCCGAGGAGCGAGGCATCGCGGTGTAGGCGACGCGCGCGCCGCCGGTCACACCAGCGCTCGCGCGACCCCGATCACGATCGCGGCGCCGATCAGCCACGCCGAGTTCACGCGATAGCGCACGAGGAGGAGCAGCGCGACGAGCGCCATGCCCCACGTGAGCAGATCGACCAGCGCGACGCGTCCGAGCTGATAGGTGACGACCGCCATCAGCGCCAGCGCGCCCACGTTCACCCCGTCGAGAAACGCCGACGCGTTCGCCGATCGCCGGATGCGCGCGACGATCGGCGCGCTCAGCGCCACGAACGCGAACGCCGGCAGGAAGATGCCGATCGTCGCGACGGCGGCGCCGCTGCCGCCGGCGACGAGATAGCCCACGAACGTCGCCGTGGTGAACACGGGCCCGGGCGTCATTTGCCCGACGGCGACCGCGTCGAGCAGCTGCCGTTCGGTGAGCCAGTGCAGATGCTCGATGAAATCGGCGCGCAGGAACGCCAGCAGCACGTAGCCGCTGCCGAAGAGCACGGCGCCGATCTTCACGAAGGTGCCGAACAGCGTGGCGAGCGAGACCTGTGCGATGCCGCCGGCGCTCGCCTGCAGCATCGGGACAAATGCGGTCGCCGCGAGCGTGGGCCGCGCCCGGCGCGTCACGGCGATCGCGAGCAGCCCGGACGCGAGCAGCACGACGATCTCGTTCACCCCGGTCACGGTCGCGAGCACCGCGGCCGCGCCGATCGCGGCGAGCGTCCAGCTCTTCGTCGCGCTGCGTCCGAGCCGCACGATCGCCTGGGCGACGATCGCGATCACCACCGGTTTGAGCGCGTAGAACACGCGCGCCACGGCGGGCAGTTGGCCGAATCGCACGTAGGCCCACGCGACGGCCGCGACGATGAGCGCGGCGGGGATGATGAAGCACGCGCCGGCGACGAGCAATCCGGGAATGCCGCGACGCGCGCGGCCCACGTGGATCGCGACTTCCGTCGAGTTGGGACCGGGGATGAGATTCGCCGCGCCGATCAGGTCGAGAAACTCGTCGCGCGCGAGCCACTGCCGGCGCACGACGAACTCGTCCTCCATCATCGCGATGTGCGCCGCCGGCCCGCCGAACGCGATCGTGCCGAGCTTGAGGAACACCCGCGCGAGCTCGGCGAGCGACGTCTGCGGCTCAGTCTCCATTCATCTGGCCGCGCCGCCGGCGACGGCACTCGGCGCGAGCACCACCAGCTCCCCGTGCATCATCGGCAGATGCGACGGGACGCTGCACACGAAGTCATAGATCCCCGGCGCCTTCACCACGTAGGTCGTGTCGATCCGCCCCTGCGGCGGGATCTTGACGAAGAGATCGTGCAGCACGAAGGAGTGGTCGTCGTCTTCGGGGTTGATCAGCGACAGCTTCAGCGTGTCGCCGGCGACCGCGGTGATCGTGCTCGGCGAGAACGCGTAGACCTCCTTGCCCTCGAGCACGCCGCCCTTCGCGAAGTCCTTGGCGAGGAACGGGTAGGTCTTCGCCAGCTCCTTCACGAGCAGCGGCACGGTCGTGATGGTCACGGCCCGCGTGTGCGGCTGGTACGTGGGCGTGGCGCCCGCACCGGGCGACGCGGCGCGCGTGCCGCAGGCGGCAAGGCCCAGTGCGCCGAGCAGAACGAGGGTTCGCATGGTCAGGTCGGAGAGAGTGAGCCGGAACGTACGCATGACGATCCGAGCACGCGACCACCATACGCACGGCGGATGGGCTTCGTTATGATATAAAGATCGTGACCCTCGAGCTCTCCTCCGCCGCGCTGGTCCCGCAGGTACTCCAGGCCCAGCTCTTCGACAACTCGCTCCGCGCCTGGCTCACCGCCGTCGTCACGACGGCCGTGATCTTCGTGCTGCTGGTGCTGCTGCGCCGGCTCGTCGTCTCGCGACTGAGCGTGCTGGCCGCCCGGACCAGTACGCAGTTCGACGACATGGCGCTCGGCGTCATCCAGCAGACGCGCACCTGGGTGCTGCTCGCGGTCGCGATCTTCTTCGGCATCCGCGGGCTGGAATGGCCGGACACGGTCTCGCACTATCTCGACGGCGGCGCGCGGCTCGTGCTCCTGTGGCAGGTCGGGCTGTGGGGCGCGTCGGCGATCGCCTTCTGGGCCAAGAACTATCTCGGTCAGCGCACGACGTCGGGCGATCACGCGAGCATCGCGATGATCGGCGCGATGAGCGTCGGCGCGAAGGTGATCCTCTGGGCGCTGATCATCCTCACCGCCGTCCGCTCGGTGTTCGGGATCGAGATCACCGCGCTGATCACGGGCCTCGGCGTCGGCGGCATCGCCGTCGCGCTCGCCGTGCAGAACATCCTCGGCGACCTGCTCGCCGCGCTCGCGATCGTGTTCGACAAGCCGTTCGACGTGGGTGACTTCATCACGGTCGACCAGGTGGCGGGCTCCGTCGAGCGCATCGGCCTCAAGACGACGCGCGTGCGGAGCCTCGCGGGCGAGCAGATCATCCTCGGCAACGCCGATCTGCTCAAGAGCCGGGTGCACAACTATCGCCGCATGTACCAGCGGCGCGTCGTCCTGACGTTCAACATGACGTACGACACGCCGAAGGACGTGCTGGCGAAGCTCCCGGGCATCGCGCGCGAGATCATCTCCGCCCAGTCGCCGGTCAAGTTCGACCGTGCCCACGTGTCGAATCTTGCCGACTGGGCGATCGCGATCGAAGCCGTGTATTACGTGCTCGATCCGGACTACACGCGCCACATGGATATCCAGCAGGCGATCCTGCTCGAGGCGCTGCGCCGGTTCGAGGCGGCGGGCGCGCAGTTCGCGTACCCGACGCAGACGTTGTATCACGAGGGCGTGGGGAAGGACGCGTAGGGCCGCTCGCGTCCGCTCGCTGTAGGGTCGTGCGCGCGCGGCGCGCGACTGTAGGGTCACGCATCGGCGGCTTCGCCGCCTCGCGGTAGGGTGAGACGGCGGGAGTGCAACCCTACAGCCAGCAACCCTACAGCGCAGCAACCCTACAGCGCAGCAACCCTACGATCGATCCCCCACCAATCCCTACACCAGCCCTCTGATCCATCCCCCGTCCACCGCGATCGACTGCGCGGTGATGTAGCTCGCGCGCTCCGACGCGAGAAACGCTGCCAGCGCCGCGAACTCGCGCGGCTCGCCGAGGCGGTGCATCGGGATCTCGCGCTCGAAGCGGGCGAGGATCTCCGCAGGCGCGACGCCCTCCTTCTTCGCGTTCGCCTGCGCGAGCTGCTCCACCCGCTCGGTCCGCGTGTAGCCGGGGAGGATGTTGTTGACCGTGATCCCGTCGGCCGCGACCTCGTTCGCCAGCGTGCGCGCGAAGCCCGTGACCGCGGCGCGAATGCTGTTCGAGAGGATCAGGTTGTCGACCGGCTGCTTCACCGTGATCGACGTGACGTTGATGATCCGGCCCCACTTGCGCTCGCGCATCCCCGGCAGCACCGCGCGCGTCAGCTCCACGGCGCTCCGGAGCGTGAGATCGACCGCGCGCTGCCACGCGTTCCAATCGTGCGACTCGTACGGGCCGGCCGGCGGTCCGCCGGCGTTCGTCACGAGAATGTCCACGCGGTCGAACGCCGCGCGCGCCGTGGCGAGGACCGCGTCGATGCCGTCGCGCGTCGAGAGGTCGGCGGCGACGGCGTGCACTGTCGCGCCGGTCGCGCCCGCGATCGCGTTCCGTGCTTCGTCGAGCGCATCGCCGCCGCGCGCGCAGATCACGAGCTGTGCGCCTTCCTGCGCCAGCTCTTCGGCGATCGCGCGGCCCAGGCCGCGGCTCGCCGCGGCGACGATGGCAACGCGGCCGCGGAGACCGAGATCCATGGCCGCTATTTCCGGAGGTACGCGTCGGTCTTGTTCAGCCAGTCCTGGCGCGGCGGATCGAAGATGTCCACGTCGAGCGTGTCCTCGAGCGCTTCGGCCTTGTGAAAGACCATCGAGGGAATGTGCAGCACCTCGCCGGCGCGCACGACCACTTCCTCCGACTCGTCCTCGCCGATCCAGAAGCGCAACGCGCCCTCGAGGATGTACGTGAGCTGCTCGTTCTCGTGCTGGTGCTTGGGGACGATGCAGCCCTTCTTGAGGTAGACGTGCGCGAGCATCATGCGATCGCCGGTGATGAGCCGGCGGTCCAGCATGGGCGAAACGTTCTCCTTGGGCATCTCATCCCAAGCGTACCAGGTGACGGAGCGGCCGCTGGTGGTCGACATATACAGGTTGTGAAGTGGGGTGACGAGGTCCAGTAAGCCTCGCGCTGGCGAGCCGCTGGATCAAGCCCTCACCGGCGATTCCAGCTCCTGCAGCACGCGCGCGAGCTCGTCGACCGCCATCGGAAGGCGGATCAGTCGCACGCCAAACTGCTCCGCGATCGGCTCGAGCGCGCGATTGGACCGGCTCGACGAGAAGATCACGACGCGGGCGCGGGCCATGAGCGCGGGCCCGAAGAACGTCTCCGTGCACGCCTGCTCGTGGTCGCAGTCGACGAGCGCGATCCCGGGCCGCACCCGGAGGAGCGCATCGCGCGGCGTCTCATCGCCCGCGGGGAACACGGGCGCGAAGCCGCTCAGCTCCACCGCCGCGCCGATGAGCGCGGCCGTGAGCGCATCAGCCGAGAAGATCAGCACCGGACGCGCTCCCGTCACCATGGCATCAAGCGGGCTTGACGTGAGCGTTGCGTCGATAAACATTCGTCGCCCGAGCCGTGCTGTGCGATGCCGATCAGCCCGGATCTCGGAGTCTCCGTTTCACCGCCTGGCCGATACATCGATGATGATGGCGCACGACTCGAGCTTCGGCTCGAGTGACCTGTCCGAGGAAACGATCGAAGCGGTGCGATCCGCGCTCGTTTCCTACGTCGGCGCGCCGTCGCGCGGCGAGCGATTGCACGAGACGCTGAATACCATGGCGGCCGAGGCGCGCGACCGACGCATCCTTCCGGAGCATCTGCTCGTGGTGCTGAAAGACATCTGGTATTCATTGCCGAGCGTGCGAGATATTTCCGATCCTGCCGAGCAGGTGCGCCTGCTCCAGCGGGTCGTCACGATGTGCATCAAGGCCTATTACGCCGAATAGCAGTGCCGCGCGAGCGCTGGCAATCTGGGGCCCTTGCCGCCCGGAGCAAGCAAGCTCGACCGCAGGCCGCCTGACGCCCCGCTACGCCCCGCTACGCCCGGCTGACGCTCGGGTTGATGCTCAAGTGATCGTCTTCGAGAATCGCTTCACGCTGAGCACGATCAGGCCGACCGCGAACGCGCACAGCACCACGGTTTCCCGCCACAGGTGCGCCAGGCCGATGCCCTTGAGCAGCACGCCGCGCATGATCACCAGGAAGTAGGTCAGCGGCAGCGCCGCCCCGATCCACTGCGCCGCATCCGGCATCGCGTCCCGCGGAAACATGAAGCCGGACAGCAGGATGTTCGGCATGATGAAGAAGAAGCTGAGCTGCATCGCCTGCACCTGCGTGCGCGTGAGCGTCGAGACGAGCAGCCCGAGGGCCAGATTCGCCACGATGTACGCGAGCGTGAGCAGGTAGAGCAGCGGCACGCTCCCGCGAATCGGGATGTCGAACAACAGCTTCCCGAGCAGCAGCACCACCGTCATCTGCACGTACCCCACGACGATGAACGGCACGATCTTGCCGAGCATCAGGCTCGTCTTGCCGATCGGCGTGACGACGAGCTGCTCGAGCGTGCCGCGCTCTCGCTCGCGCACGATCGCCATGCTCGTGATGAGGATCATCATCATCGCGAGCAGCACGCCGATGATGCCCGGCACGATGAACGTCGAGCTCTTGAGGTCGGGGTTGTACCACGGCCGGACGCGCACCTCCACCGGCTGCACGCGCCCGTGCCCGAGCTGCGCGATCGACAGCGACGTCGTGGTCGACGCCAGCTCCGCGGCGTTGATCGCCGCCGTCGACGACAGCGGATCCGCCGCATCGACGATGATCTGCGCCGTCGCGCCCCGTCCGCGCTTGAGATCGCGCACGTATTCGGGCGGCACGATCAACGCCGCGTGGGCCTGCCCCTGCTCGATCCGCCGCCGGATCTCGTCGCGCGTCGCCACCGTCCCCACGACGTCGAAGTTCCCGGTGTTGCGAAGCACATCCACCAGCGACCGGCTCTCGGCGCTCCGCGATTCGTCGAGCACGACCATCGGCACGTGCCGCACCTCCATCCGAATCGCGTAGCCGAACAGCGCGAGCTGCACCGACGGGATCACCACCATCATCGCCGCGGTGAACCGGTCGCGCTTCATCTGGATGAACTCCTTCCAGAGCATCGGCCAGAAGCGCGAGTAGCGCAGCCGCGACCACACGGTCTCGCGCTCGCTCACTGCTCGTCCCTCGACTGCAGCTCGATGAACACGTCCTCGATGCTCGGCTGGTGAAAGTGCGCCTCGATCTCGCTCGGCGTGCCGAGCGCAATGAGGTGGCCGCGCGACAGGAACGCGAGCCGCGCGCACTGCGTCGCCTCGTCCATGTAGTGCGTCGTCACGAGGATGGTCGTCCCGCGCTCGGCGAGCACGTGAATGCGCTTCCAGAACTCTCGGCGCGACGCGGGGTCGACTCCCGCCGTGGGCTCGTCGAGAAACAGGACCGGTGGCTCGTGCGCGGTCGCGCAGGCGAGCGCGAGACGCTGCTTCCACCCGCCGCTCAGCGTGCCCGCGTACTGCGACGCGCGCGGCCGGAGATGCATGTCGTCCAGGATCTCCTCGAGCCGCCGCGCGCGCCGCTCGCCGTGCAATCCGTAGATCGTCGCGTAGAAGCGGAGATTCTCGAGTACGGTCAGCTCGTCGTACAGCCCATAGCGCTGCGACATGTACCCGATGTTGTGCTTCACGGTCTCGGGCGACGTCGCCACATCGTAGCCCGCCACGGTCGCCGTGCCGGACGTCGGATCGAGCAGCCCGCAGAGCATGCGAATGGTCGTCGTCTTTCCGCTGCCGTTCGGACCGAGCAGCCCGAACACCTCGCCGCGATGCACCGTGAGGTCGAGCGATTCGACCGCGACGAGCGCGCCGAAGGTTTTGCGCAGATGCTCGGTGCGAACGGCGGCATCCACGCCAGCCGAGATCATCGCCCGGCGTGCGGCGCGAGACGCACGGTGACCGGAAGACCGGCCTTGAGCACGGTGCTGGTGTCCACGAGCTGGATCTTCACGCCGAACATCAGATCCGCACGCTCGTCTTTGGTGAGCGCCACGCGCGGGGTGAATTCGGCACGGTCGCTCACCGCGACCACGTCGCCGCGAAACGCCCGATCGGGAAACGCATCGAGGAAGACGCTCGCCGTGTCGCCCACGTGAATGCGCGGGAATGCGTTCTCGTCCACATAGATGCGCACGTACGGGCGCGCGGGATCCCCGAGCGTCATGCCCGACATGCCGGCCGGCAGCACTTCGCCCGGCTCCGCGTTGCGGCTGAGCACCGTGCCGGCAATCGGTGCAACGAGCACGAGATCCGTCGCCTGCTGGCGTGCGGCCGCGAGCGACGCACGCGCGGCGGCGAGACTCGCGTCGGCCGCTCGCACCTGATCCGGGCGCGCGCCCTGCCGGAGCAATCGAACCGTCTGGCGCGCGGCATCGCGCCGCTCGGCCGCCGAGCGGGCCACCGCGCGAGCCGCATCGAGCTGCTGCGCGCTCACGGTGCCGTTCGCGGCGAGCGGCGTGAGTCGCGCGAGATCCTGCGCCGCGCGCGTGGCGTCCGCTTCGGCGGCGCTCGCCTGCGCCTCGGCCTGCGCAATCTCCGCCGGGCGCGCACCCGCGCGCAGGTCGCGCAGCTGCGCGTCGGCGCGATCCACGGCCGCCTGCTGCGCGGCGATCTCGGAGGGCAGCGTGGACTGCGAGAGCGTGAGCAGCGTATCGCCCACGCGCACGCGGTCCCCTTCGTTGCGCAGCACGGTGACGACGCGCGCGGGCGTGAGCGGCGCCACGTCCACTTCCGTCAGCTCGAGCGAACCGGTCGCCTCGATCGCGCCGGACGGGGCGGCCCGGCATGCGACGGTGGCGAAGGTGAACGTGAGCGCCAGCGAGAGCGGGATTGGGCGGCGCACGATCGGCGGGAGGAGGGAGGAGACCAGCGGGGAGGAACGACGCGGGCGCGGTGCTCGACCGCGCCCGCCGTCTAATTGTATCGCAGACTACTCACGGCGCGACACTCACTGTGTCAGCGTCGCCTTGACCTGGATGTCGGGAATGCCCTTGAGCGCCTGTGACACGGGACACCCGTCCTTGGTCGCCGAGGCGATCGACTGGAACTTCGCATCGTCGATGTTCGGCACGTTCGCCCGGACGTCGAGATGCATCTTCGTGATCTTGAAGCCGTCGCCGACCTTCTCGACGGTGCACCGCGCGCTCGTCTCGACGCTGCGCGCGGGCGTGCCGTTCTTCTCCAGCCCCGCGCTCAACGCCATGCTGTAGCACGCCGCCTCCGCGGCCGCGAGCAGCTCCTCCGGATTCGATCCCGCCCCTTCCTCGAAGCGCGACGAGAAGTTGTATTGCCCGCTCAATCCGGTCGCGCCGCTGAAGCTGCCGCGGCCATCCTTGAGACCGCCCTCCCATTTTGCGCTCGCACTGCGTGTCGGCATCGTACGCTCCTGTCGTATTACGTGTGTTGCTGACTTGACGCCGATCGCCCGGGCCACTTGTATGCCGGGCATGAGCGATGCGACGTCCTCCGGCCAGTTGCCTCCGACCATCGCGCGCGTGCTGTCGCGCTTCGCGGCGATGAGCCGAGAAGAAAAGATGCAAGCGCTGGTGCACTACTCCAAGAAGCTCGAGCCGCTCCCCGAGCGGCTTCAACAGTTGGAGCGCGCCGATTTCACCGTGCCGGAGTGTCAGACGCGTGTCGATCTCTTTCCCGAGCAGCACGACGGGCTGATGCACTTCTACGCCGACGTGAACGTGCGCCAGTCGCCGACGATCGCCGCATTTCTCGCGATCCTCTTCGGCGCGATCAACGAGCAGCCGCCCGCGACCACGCTCGCCATCCCCACCGATTTCGTGCAGCGCCTCATGGAAGGCATCGGGCTGTCCGGGCGCGAGGTCGGCCTCTCGGCGATGGTCGAGCGCATCAAGCGCTACGCGCGCGCCGCCGCCCAGCCGGACGCGGGCCCCAGCGCCGGATGACCGAAGCCGAGCTGGAGGACCTGCTCTCCACGCCGCGTGCGGCAACCGCCGACGCGCTCGCCGCCTGCCCGGGCGACGTCGTGGTGCTCGGCGCCGGCGGCAAGATGGGCCCGACGCTCGCCCGCATGGCGGCCCGCGCCGCCAATGGCTCGCGACGTGTCATCGCGGTGTCGCGGTGGTCGTCTGCGTCCGCCGAACGATCGTTGAACGACGCCGGTGTCGAGACGATTCGCTGCGATCTGCTCGACGCCGAGGCGGTCGGCGCGCTCCCCGACGCGCCGAACGTGATCTTCATGGCCGGACAGAAATTCGGCACGAGCAGCGCGCCGGCGAGCACCTGGGCCATGAACACCGTCGTGCCCACGCACTGCGCCGAGCGATATCGCGGCGCGCGCATCGTCGCGTTCTCCACGGGGAATGTGTATCCACTCACGCCGGTTTCCGGGCATGGCTCGCGCGAGACCGGCGCGCTCGGCCCGATCGGGGAATACGCCGCGTCGTGCGTGGGCCGCGAGCGGATCTTCGAGCTCTTCTCCGAGCGCTACGGCACCCAGGTCGCGATCTTCCGGCTCAATTATGCGATCGACTTGCGCTACGGCGTGCTCGCCGACATCGCGCTGCGCGTCTGGCGCGAGGAGCCGATTCCGCTCGAGATGGGCTACGTGAACGTGATCTGGCAGGGCGACGCGAACCGCATTGCCATCGAGTGTCTGCCGCGCGCGTCGTCGCCTCCGTTCGTCGTGAACGTGACGGGCACGGATCGGTTGTCGGTCCGATCGATCGCGCGATGGTTCGGACAGCGGTTCGGGAAGGACGCGCGGTTCGTCGGACAAGAGGGCCCCGACGCCTTGCTGAGCGACACGACGAAGATGCGCGGCGCCTTTCCTCCACCGGAGATGCCGACCGAGCGCATGCTCGAGATGATCGCCGCGTGGATCGAGCAGGGCGGACCCATGCTCGGCAAGCCGACGAAATTCGAGGCGCGCGATGGACGGTTCTGACCTCGCGCGCACGGCGAGCATCCGCGAGCACCTGCGTGCGGGGCAGGTCATCCCCGCGCATCCGCTCGCGCTCACCGCCGGCCGCAGGCTCGACGAAGCCCGGCAGCGTGGCCTCACGCGCTACTACATCGAAGCCGGCGCCGGCGGCATCGCGGTGGGAGTGCACACGACGCAGTTCGCGATCCGACGCGAATCGATCGGACTCTATCGGCCCGTGCTCGAGCTGGGCATGGACGAAGCGCGCGCCAGCCTCGGCGATGCGCCGCGTCCGTTCGCGATGATCGCCGGCGTGTGCGGACACACCGCGCAGGCACAGACCGAAGCGGAGATCGCCGCCGCGCTCGGGTACGATGCGGCGCTCCTCAGCCTGGGCGACTGGCGCGACGAGCGCGAAGACGAGCTGCTCGCGCACTGCCGCACCGTCGCCGAGGTCATGCCCCTGTTCGGCTTCTATCTGCAGCCGGCGGTCGGCGGGCGCGTGCTGTCGTATCGATTCTGGCGCGAGTTTGCCGAGATCCCCGGCGTGTGGGCTATTAAAATTGCACCATTCGATCGCTATCGAACTGTGGATGTCGTGCGCGCCGTCGTGGACGCGGAGCGAGACGACATCGCGCTCTACACCGGGAACGACGACAACATCGTCGCCGATCTGCTCACGCCGTACACGTTCGACGCCCGCGGCGCGCGCGTGACGCGCTGGATCGACGGCGGGCTGCTCGGCCAGTGGGCCGTGTGGACGCGCGCCGCGGTCGCCTTGTTCGGCGAGATCAGAGCGGCGCGCGAAGGCGGCGTCATCCCGCCGGCGCTGCTGGCGCGCGGCGCCGCACTCACCGACGCCAACGCCGCGATCTTCGACGTCGCGCACCATTTCGCCGGCTGCATTCCGGGAATTCACGAAGTGCTGTGCCGACAGGGACTGCTCGCCGGCACGTGGTGCCTCGATCCCGACGAGACGTTGTCACCCGGGCAAGCGGACGAGATCGCGCGCGTGGCGCGCAGCTATCCGGAGATCACGGATGCGGGAATCGCCGGCGGCTGACGCGCTCTGGCGAGTCGCGCTCCGCGGCAGATTTGCGTCGCGGTTGGGATTGATGCGGCGAGTCGGGCCACGATGCATTGGGAAAACCGGCTCAACTCGTTTGCCGTTCACCCTTCGTCATGGTAGCCCGCCCGAGAGCAGTTCACCGGTGCGGCTGACCCAATAGCGATGCGGTCCACGTCTCGCTCGCTGCCAGCTCGAACCCCGTGCGCCACCGCTCGGCATCCGTGACAGTGATGTCGAACACGTGCGTGCCCGGCGCGATCTCGCCTCGCGCGGCGCGCTCGGCGAATTCGTCGCGCGACACGGCTTGGATGCCGTTTGGTCCGCGGTAGAACAAGCGGCCGCCGCCGACGAGCCGCGAGCCGGTCGCCCGCTCGAGCTCTCGCAGCGCGCGAAACAGCCCGTCGATCGAGCAGCCGGACGCGTTCTCGGCCGTCACGTCGACGCCGATCGCAAGAAAGTGGTCATCGCGCCACGCGCGTGCGCATCGCAGCGGCACGCCGTGCGCCTTCCATTCAGCAAGAAAACGATCGACGGCGGCGAGCAGCGAGTCGGCGGCCGCGCCGGTGAGCGGCTGGTCGCTCGCGAACACCCAGACGCGCGCCGAATCGGGCAGCGCTTCGAAGGGAACGATCGGCATGCGCGAAATCTAATGCGCGCGCCGCGCGATCATGGCCGTTCGGTGTGGTGCTCGTCCGAGAAGCGCGAGGGCGGCAGGTACGACGGCGTGGCGCGCGAGAATCGCCGGTCCACCTCGGCGAGCAGCGTCGCGGGCGGGATCGGCTTGGCCAGATAGCCGTCACAGCCCGCGGCGAGACTGCGCTGCTCGTCTCCCGGCAGCGCGTGCGCGGTTACGGCGATCACCGGGATGTGCCTGGTCGCGGGGTCGGCCTTCAGCACCGCGGTGGCTTCCCATCCGTCCAGCTCGGGAACGGAGATGTCCATCAGCACGAGATCGGGGCGGCTGGCGCGCGCCTGCTGTACGCCTTCGGTGCCGGTCACGGCCTCGACCACCTCGTAGCCGGCGAAGCGCAGGGCCGTCGCGTAGATGATGCGATTGTCCTCGTTGTCTTCAACGAGGAGAATGGTTTTCGGGCGATCAGCCACAGGCGTCTCCCAGGCGCGAGCGATCAGGGCGCTCGCTGCATCGCTGAGGCGCGCTGGTTCTCTCAACATACACGTCGCCTCACGCATCGGAATCCCCGCGCGAGAGAGAATTCGGATCCAGTATCCCTTGCGGGCACCGCCGGCGCGCGGTAGGGATTAGGCCGCTGACGGCGCGCGCCGCGCGCCCGGCCCGCACCATCCTCGTCATCGACCTCTTCCCTTTCCGGACATGTCTGAGAAGACGAAGTACGACCGCCGGGCCTTCATGGCCTACTTCGGCTCGATCGGGCTCGGCTCCACGCTCCTGCCCGGCGTGCTCTGGGCCCAGTTCCAGCAGCAGCAACAGGGACCAACCATCACGCCGGCGATGGTCGCGGGCGCCGAGGAGATCGCCGGGCTGCACTTCACCGAGGAACAGCGCACGGCGATCGCGGAGGGACTCCGCAACCTGAGCAACGAGGTCGCACAGCTTCACAAGGAGCCGCTCGACATGAGCGTGTTCCCCGCGATCGTCTTCGAGCCCGTTCCGCCCGGCGAGAAGCTGCCGCACAAGACGAAGGCGACGATGCAGCGGAGCCACGCGCCCCTGATGGCGCGGCCCGGCAGCGTCGAAGAGCTGGCGTACGCTCCCGTGACACAGCTCTCGGAGCTCGTGCGGACGCGCAAGGTCAAGCCGTCCGAGCTCACCGAGATGTATCTCTCGCGCCTCAAGCGCTACGACCCACAGCTGCACTTCGTCATCAACCTCACCGAAGAACGCGCGCGCAAGCAGGCGAAGGAGATGGACGCCGAGATCTCCCGCGGCCACTATCGCGGCCCGCTGCACGGGATTCCGTGGGGCGCGAAGGACCTGCTCGCGGTGCAGGGCTACCCCACCACGTGGGGCGCCGAGCCGTACAAGAATCAGATGCTCGATTACGATGCGACCGTCGTGAAGCGGCTCGATGATGCGGGCGCGATCCTCATCGCCAAGCTCACGCTCGGCGCGCTCGCGCAGGGCGACATCTGGTTCGGCGAGCGGACGCGCAATCCGTGGAATCCGGCGACCGGCTCCAGCGGCTCGTCCGCGGGGCCCGCCTCGGCGACCGCCTCCGGATGCGTCGGCTTCTCGATCGGGTCGGAGACGAACGGCTCGATCACGTCGCCGTCGCGGACCTGCGGCGTCGCGGGCTTCCGCCCCACCTTTGGCCGCGTGCCGCGCACCGGAGCCATGGCGCTCTCGTGGACCACGGACAAGCTCGGGCCCATCTGCCGCAGCGCGGAAGACACGGCGCTCGTGTTCAACGCGATCTACGGACCGGACGGCTATGACTATTCTGTAAAGGACTACCCGTTCAACTGGAACGCGAACGCCAAGCTCTCGTCGCTGCGCATCGGCTACTTCAAGTTCGCCAACCAGGGCGGCGGCCGTCCGCCGCGGAATCTCTTCGAGCGCATGAACGCGCAGGGCCAGCCGGAGCCGAACACCGAGGCCCTCAACTTCATCAAGGTGCTCGAGTCGCTCGGCGCCAAGCCGGTTGAGGTGGAGGATCCCACGCCCAACGGCGGCTATCTCGACGATCTCATTCTTCACGCCGAAGCCGGCGCGGCGTTCTCCGCGCCCACGCTCGCCGGCGATCTCGACGTGATGATGCGGAGTCACACCCAATTCTACAGCACCTGGCCCGACTACTTCCGCACGTCCCAGTTCTACCCGGCGGTCGACTACGTGAACGCCAACCGCGCGCGCACGCTGCTGTGCCAGAAGTGGTGGGACCTGTTCCAGAAGTTCGACGTGATCTTCACGCCACAGGAAAACACGTCGGTGACGAACGTGACGGGTACGCCCTCGATCGTGGTGCCGACCGGCTTCGCCGTGCCCGTGCCGTTCGGCGGACGAGGAGGCCGAGGTGGCGGGCGTGGACGCGGCGATACGGCGGCGGCCGCCGCCCCTCCGCCGCCTCCGCCGCCGCAGCTTCCGCTGCCCACCTGGATGTACGTCATGGGGCCGATCTACCAGGATGAGAAAATCCTCACGGTCGCCAATGCCTTCCAGTCGGCCACCGATTTCCACAAGAAGCATCCCCCGCAGTTCCCGTAACGGCACGCGCGCTGCATTGAATCGCGCTCGATGGCTGCCAGGGAGGCGAGGGTCTCCCGGCCATCGGCACCAGAAAACCCCTCCGGCGTCCTGCCGGAGGGGTTTTTTCGTTGGTGCCCACGCACGAGGTTTACGAACCCGCTACACACTCGATGCAGCGATTCGAGCACCCTCGGCCGTAGTTCAGGTGTCCATACGGATGCCGCCGGTGACGAAACCACCGGGACCGGCCGCGGGTAGTGGTGTGTGCACTCATTCACTCCCGCCGCCGACGATGCCTCTCCGCCGATTCATGAGCCTTCGTTCTCTCGCCGAGCTCGACCCTTCCGCGACACGCGCCAATGGCCGCGTGTCGGGACCGGCGCGCACGTTCGCGAGCGGCGAGACGCTGGCCCAGACGGGCGAGTACAGCATCTTCGGGCTCACCCGCGCCGCGGACCAGGCGGCGGTGCGCGAGCGCCAGGTCGGGTTCACGCTCGTCATCTTCGGCGTCGCGACGATCGTCGCGGTGCTGTACTCGATCGAGCAGTTCTTCTACAGCCGCCTGGCGGGCGCGCCGGTTTCGCTCACCGAGCTCGTTCCCGCCGAGCTGATCTTCACGTATGCGTGGGCGCTGCTCACGCCGGTCGTGATGGCGGTGGCGCGGCGCTATCCGGTCTGGGGGCGCCAGCGCACGCGGAACTGGGTCGTGCAGGTCGCCGCGATGGTCGGCTTCGTCCTCGTGCACGTGGCGATTCTCGCGACGATCAGCGCGGCGCTCGGACCGGGGCTGCGCGCCGCGCCCACGCTGTTCGGCCAGGGCCTGCTCTCCTGGACGGTGCTCGACAGCATCGTGTTCTGCACCCTGGTCGCGATTCACCACGCCGTCGTGTACTACCGCGTGTCCAAGGACCGGGCGATCCGCGCGTCGCAGCTCGAGGCGCGGCTCGCCCAGGCGCAGTTGCAGATGCTGCGCATGCAGCTCCAGCCGCACTTCCTGTTCAACACGCTCCACTCGATCTCGGCGCTGATGCACAAGGACGTGCGCCGCGCCGACTCGATGGTCGCCGCGCTGAGCGACCTGCTCCGCATGTCGCTCAGGAACATCGGAGCGCAGGAAGTGCCGCTGCAGTCGGAGCTCGACTTTCTGCAGCGGTACCTCGAGATCATGAGCATCCGGTTCGGCGACCGGCTCAAGGTCTCGATCGACGTCGACCCGGAGACGCGCGACGCGCGCGTGCCCAACCTGTTTCTGCAGCCGCTGGTGGAGAATTCGTTCCGCCACGGCTTCGGCGACGTCGGCGCCGGTTCGATCGCGATCACGGTTCGGCGCGACGGCGGGATGCTCCGCTGCGACGTGATCGACAACGGCCGCGGCCTTCCGGCGGGGCACAAGGAAGGCGTCGGCCTCTCGAGCACACGCCAGCGGTTGGCGCACCTCTACGGAGACCAGCAGACGTTCACGCTCCGCGGGGCTCCCGGCGAGGGCGTGCACGTCACGATGGCGATTCCATTTCAATCCTACACGGTGTCAGAGGCATGACCGAATCCAAGACCATCCGCGTCCTCGTCGTCGACGATGAGGAGCTGGGCCGTGACCGCCTGCAGTCGCTGCTCGAGCAGCAGCCCGACGTGCAGCTCGTGGGCGTGTGCGCCGACGGGCCGAGCGCGCTCGAAGCGATCGAGCGCGAGCATCCGGACCTCGTCTTTCTCGATGTGCAGATGCCCGGCATGGACGGGTTCGAGGTGATCGAGAACATCGACCCGGCGAAGCTGCCGGCGGTCGTCTTCGTGACGGCGCACGACGGGCACGCGATCCGCGCGTTCGAGATTCACGCGCTCGACTTCCTCCTCAAGCCGTTCGACCAGACGCGCTTCGAGAAGGCGCTCGACCGCGCGCGGGGGCAGGTCGCGCGCCGCGCGGGCCCGGTGATCGACCCGCGGCTCATGTCGCTGCTCGAGGAGCTGCGCGAGGAGCGCAAGTACTCCGACCGCATGATCGTGAAGTCCGGCGGCCGCGTGTTCTTCCTGCGCACCGACGACATCGATTGGGTCGAAGCCTCGGGCAACTACGTGCGCATCCACACGAAGAACGAGGCGCACCTGCTCCGCGAGAGCATGAAGAACATGGAGGCCAAGCTCGACCCCAAGGTCTTCGTGCGCATCCACCGCTCGGCGATCGTGAACATCGATCGCATCAAGGAGCTGGAGCCGTGGTTCCACGGCGAGTACATCGTGATCATGCGCGACGGGACGCGGCTCACCGCGAGCCGGGTGTTCAGCGACCGGCTCAGCGCGCTGATCGCATAGCCGGCGGGTCAGGCGCGGAGGGATGCCGTCATCCCGAGCACAGCGAGGGATCTTCTCGGCTCGGTCGAGATCTCGATTCGTGTAGAAGATTCCTCGCGTTGCTCGGAATGACAGCTCTCTCGCTTCGAGAGGCTGCCTCCCTCCGCGCCCTACAGTACTCTCATCTCATTCCTGCAGCGTCTCCCGGAGCGCGGACTCGAGCGTCGACAGCGAGAACTCGAACCCGGCATCGAGCAGACAGCGCGGCCGCACCCGCTGGCTGGCCAGGATCGTCCCGTCGGCCATCTCGCCGAACAGCGCCTCGAGCGCGAGCTTCGGCACGCGCGCCAAGGTCGGACGCCGGAGCACGCGGCCCAGCACCCGGGTGAACTCGGCGTTCGTCACCGGATTTGGCGCAACGAGGTTCACGGCTCCCGACATATCCGGCGCGGCGAGCAGCATCTGGATCGCGGCGACGATGTCGGGCAGCGAGATCCAGCTCAGCCACTGCCGGCCGCTCCCCAGTCGTCCGCCGAAGCCTGCGCGGAACACGGGGAGCATCTTCGCGAGCGCGCCGCCGTGGCGCGCGAGCACGAGACCCGTGCGCAGGTGCGCCACACGCACGCCCGCCAGCGCCGCCGGCTCGGTCGCCGCTTCCCACTCCTTGCACACCTCCGCCGCGAAATCGCTGCCCAGCGTGCTCGACTCGTCCAGAATGGTATCGCCGCGGCTGCCGTAGATCCCGATCGCGGAGCCACTCAGGAAGACGGACGGCCGCACGCGCGCGGCGGCGATCGTGCGCGCGAGCAACGCCGTCCCGTCGATGCGGCTGGAGCGAATGCGCCGTCGCGCCGCGGCGGTCCAGCGCTGGTCGAGCGGCTCGCCGGCGAGGTTGATCACGGCGTCGGCGCCTTCGATTGCCACGGCGTCGATCGTGCCGCGCGCCGGATCCCACGCCGCTTCGTTCTGAGCGCGCGGCGAGCGCCGCACGAGTCGCCGCACCACGTGGCCGTCCCGCTCCAGCGCGCGCACGAGCGCCGAGCCGATGAAGCCGCTCGCACCGGTGATCGCGATGGTTCGCCGCGCGCCTGCGTCGCCGTCGAGCGTGGGATCGGTCATGAGATGGTCCGGGGGAGCGAACGCCTGACACGAGAGGAGCGGGGGGGGGC
>DASZUN010000088.1:0-15287 GCA_035547615.1 Gemmatimonadaceae bacterium
GACGCGATGCCGCGCTCGGCGAGCTTCTGGTGCGCCTGCAGCACCAGCGCCACCTCGGAGCCGGCGGACATCAACACCACCTGCGGCGTTTTCCCCTGCGGCGGATCGGCGAGCACGTACGCGCCCTTCTCGAGCCCATCCGCCGGCGCGTACACCTCGCGGTCGATGAACCCGAGCTTCTGCCGCGTGAGGACGAGCAGCACCGGGCCGCTCTCGTGCTCCACCGCCACGCGCCACGCCACCGCCGTCTCGGTCGCGTCGGCCGGACGGATCAGCGTGATGTCGGGGATCGCGCGCAGCGCCGAGAGCTGCTCGATCGGCTGGTGCGTGGGGCCGTCCTCGCCCAGGCCGATCGAGTCGTGCGTGTAGATGTAGATCACGTGCTGCTTCATGATGCACGAGAGCCGCACCGACGGACGCATGTAGTCCGAGAAGATCAGGAACGTGCCGCCGTACGGGAGAATGCCCCCGTGCAGCGCCATGCCGTTCATGATCGACGCCATGCCGTGTTCTCGAATACCAAAATGCACATAGCGCGCCGAGTAGTCCGCCGGCGAGAAGTTCTTCCACGCCTTGACGCTCGTGTTGTTGGACGGCGTGAGGTCCGCCGATCCGCCGACGAGCTCCGGCAGCAGCTCCGCCGTGGCGTTGAGCGCGGCGCCGAACGCGGCGCGGCTCGCCACGTTGCCGTTCTCCTTCGTGAACGACGGGATCTTCCTGGCCCAGCCGTCCGGCCGCTTGCCGGCGAGCCGCCGATCGAGCTCGCGTGCGTCGCCGGGATAGGCCTTGGCGTACGACGACCAGCGCGCGTTCCACTCGCGGTGCTCCTGCGCGCCCTTGTCCTTGGTCTTGCGCCAGTGCTCGAGCGCCTTCTGCGGCACGTAGAACGGCTCCGTGCTCGGCCAGCCGAGGTTCTTCTTGGTAATCAGAACATTCTCATTGCCGAGCGCTTCGCCGTGCGCCTTTTCGGAGTCCTGCCGCGGGCTGCCGAAGCCGATATGCGTCTTCGTGACGATCATCGTCGGCCGCTCGGTGTCGGACTGCGCCTCGGCGATCGCCGCCTCGATCTGATCGAGGTCGTTCACGTCGCTGATGTGCAGCACCTGCCAGCCGTAGGCCTCGAACCGCTTGGCCGTGTCGTCGGTGAACGTGAGGTCCGTCGAGCCGTCGATCGTGATGCGGTTGTCGTCGTAGAAGCCGATCAGCTTCCCGAGCTTGTAGTGTCCCGCGAAGCTCGCCGCCTCGTGGGAGATGCCTTCCATCAGATCGCCGTCGCTGCAGATGAAGTACGTGTAGTGATCGACGATGCCGCAGTCCGGCTTGTTGAACGTGGCCGCGAGGTGCGCTTCGGCCACCGCGAAGCCGACCGCGTTGCCGACGCCCTGGCCGAGGGGGCCGGTCGTGGTCTCCACGCCGGGGGTGTAGCCATATTCCGGGTGGCCTGGCGTCCGGCTCTCCCACTGCCGGAACTGTTTCAGATCCTCCAGCGTCAGGTCGTAGCCGCTGAGGTACAAGCACGAGTAGAGCAGCATCGACGCGTGCCCGCACGAGAGCACGAAGCGGTCGCGGTTCGGCCACTTCGGATCCGCCGGGTCGTGTCGCATGACGCGCGTGAAGAGCACGTAGCCGAGCGGCGCGAGCGCCATCGGCGTGCCGGGATGCCCGGACTCGGCTTTCTGCACCGCGTCCATGGCGAGCGTGCGTACGGTATTGATGCAGAGCAGGTCGAGATCGCTGGTCGGCATTGCAGTCCCTGACGTGAAGACGAGATTGTCCCTCGAACCACCATGAACTTAGCGAAACACGGACCGGCGGCGGGATACGGTGCACTGCTGGGCGCGCTCGGCGCCGCGCTGCTGCGCGATCTGGGCGCGGTGTATGTGGCCGGGAACGCCGGGTCGACCCGCTGGATCTGGGTCGGATTCGTCGTCGGCGCGCTCCTCGCGATCGCCGCGCGCGTCGCCGTCGTGGCGTGGATGGACGTGGCGATCGCGCTGCTCTGGGTCGTCGTGGCGTATTCGCCCCTCATGGCCCACCTCGCACCGAGCTGGGCACGGCAGGATCCGCTGCCTCCCAACGTCGACGCGCTGATGTCCCTGTCCGGAGGCCTGAAATCGGACTCCGCGCTCAGCGCCGACGGGATCGACCGGCTCCTGACCGGCCTCGAGCTGGCGAAAGCGCTGCACGTTCCCGAGCTCGTCACCAGCCGCGCCGTGGCCAGGACCGCCGCGGGACGCATCACGAGCGATGCGGATCAGCGGCGGATGATCGCGCTCGCGGAATTTCCGGGGCACTGGGACATCGTGTTTCCCGTCCGGACGACGCGCGATGAGGCGCTGCGCGCGGCCAGGCTGCTGCTCCCCGCGCGCGCGCACCTGATCGTCGTCACCTCGCCACTGCACACGCGCCGCGCCTGCGCCACCTTCGAGCGCGTGGGCTTCATCGTGACCTGCCGGGTGGCGCTCGCGCACGAGTACGATACGCGGCATCCGGAAACACCGTCCGATCGGCTGGCGTCCTTCCGCGAGTACGTCTACGAGCGGCTCGGGATGGTGAAGTACCGGTACGAGGGGTGGGTGGGGCGATAAAGCAGCGTCACGGGCGCTCCCGTGGTACGCGTCGCAATCCGCGGATTCCGGCGAAGCTCTCCTATTCTGCGATCGTGAGCCCATCGGTTACCTGGTGGGCCGGTGTGAGGCATGTCGAGAAAATTCTCGCTCGTGTGCTGAGTGGGGACGCGGACGCGAGTGTACGCTTTGATGATTTGGTCGTGATGCTGCATCGCCTCGGCTTTGCCGAGCGCGTTCGCGGCAGTCACCATTTGTTCCTGCGGCCTGGAGTCACGGAGCTGATTAACCTTTAGGCGGATGGCAGCTACGCGAAGCCATACCAGGTGCGGCAGGTCCGATCCCTGATTCGTCGTTATGGCCTGCACCTGAGGCGCGAGGAGGACTGAGCGTGACCGAGTGGTTCAAATACGAGCTGATCGTCTACTGGAGTGACGACGACAAGGCTTACGTCGTGGACGTCCCCGAACTACCCGGCTGTATGGCGCACGGGCATGATCCGGCGCAGGCAGTCGCCAGCGCGCAGGACGCGATTCGAGCATGGATCGAGGTGGCAATCGAAGACGGCAGACCAGTGCCGCCTCCGAAAGGGCGCCGGCTGATGCTCGCCTGAGAGCTAGGCGTTTCTAGCCGTGACCGCCGTATCGGCGAATCTCGTCGAGCACCTCGATGTCCGCCGCATTCTGAAAGCTGCCGGTGCGCTTGGACTCGATCAGGTCGTCAATCGACGCGGTCGGGATGCGCAGCCCGCCGAGCCCAGGGTCGGCGGTGGCTAAGCGGCGCCTCGACCCGCGACATATCGCCCCGACGCGATTGGACGCGCAGAACGCGGCGGTCTGTTCCGCAACAGGTACGTCCAGGCGGCACGACGACCTGCCTTGGGCAGCGTGACGTACACGCGTGCCCGGATGTATTCGTCGCCTTCATACGCGTCGAGCTCGTGCAACATGCGATCAATGCCCTCGCTCGGCAGTTCGTAGACTTCGCCAACTACACGGCGATCCGTGTGCGGGGCCCGCACCAGTCCGGGATACGAACCCAAGTCGTAGAGATCACCTCGAACGCTGCCCCCAGAGACGAACCGCGCCGCACGCAGCAATGCGTGATGCCGGCCCGTTGGGCGGCGCTTCAATGTCCCATACACGAAGAGCAATTGCGGCATCATGCCTTCTGTTTCTGCGCTCGAGATGCGAGCAGCGCGGCGAGCTTTTCGAATCCTTCGGGCTCCAGCGCGCGCATGATGAAATCATGATGCGCCAGCAACCGCAGGTCGTAGTCGAAAAGCCCCGTGATCTCCTCATTCGTAATCTGATCGAGTTCCCGCAGCCCTGCCAGGAACTCAAAAAAATTGAGATAGCGGTAGAGCTCGTCCGCGAGCGGATCGTGGCGGCCGTCGCATACGGCGCTCACCAGCCGGCTGTACGCGGGCTCAATCCGGTAGTCGAGCACGCGCCGGATCTCGCTGTATCTGTCACCACCAAAGAACGTCTCGTGCAGCTTCGACAGCCACTCCGCGCGTCGGGTGTTGACCGATGCTCTGTAGGTGTAGAGCCCCCACGAAAATCCCGCGAGCGCCACGACGCCCCCGACAATCTTCACTACGTCGCCAGTCTTGCCGAGCAGAGTCGTGGCGGCTTGGAGTTCGTCGAGACGCATGGCGAATGATGTGTCCGAAAGGGAAGCGCCGAAAGGGCGATTCATCTCGGGTAGAAGCATCGCATTGCATCGGGCAGTGTGCGCTCCGTGACACCGTCCGCCCACGACTCGTCGATCTCCCGTGACCTCCTCGCACCACTACGACACCATCGTCATCGGCGGCGGCTTCTACGGCGCGCGCCTCGCGCTGCTCAGGCGCCGTCACGGCGATCGCGTCCTCCTCGTGGAACGCGAGCCCGTGCTCCTGGGCCGCGCGTCGCTCCGCAACCAGGCGCGCGTCCACAACGGGTATCACTATCCGCGAAGCATCCTCACGTCGCGCCGATCACGGCTCAACTACGCGCGCTTTGTGAGCGAGTACGCCGAGTGCGTCGATCGCAGTTTCCCGCACTACTACGCCATCGCGCGCGGCACGTCGAAGGTCACGGCGTCGCAGTTCGCCGAGTTCTGCCGCCGGATCGAAGCGCCGCTGACGGACGCACCACAGGAAGTCGCGGCGCTCTTCGATGCGGGGCGGATCGAAGCGGTGTTTCTCGTCGAGGAATGCGCGTTCGACGCGGTCAAGCTGCGGGATCGTGTCGGGCGAGAGTTGGTCGATGCGGGGGTGGAGGTGGAGGTTGGTTCGTCCGTGGTCCGTGGTCCGTGGACAACGGACGGTCGGCAATTCGACCTCTCCACCCCCACCGGCTCCCGCCCCGTCACCGCCCCCCTCGTCCTCAACTGCACGTACTCCAGCGTTAATCACATTCTCTCGAGCCTCGGCGCGTCGACGATCCCGATGAAGCACGAGCTCACCGAGCTGGCGCTCGTCGAGCCGCCGCCCGAGCTGAACGGCGCGGCTGTGACCGTGATGGACGGACCGTTCTTCTCATTGATGCCGTATCCGTCGCGCGGGCTGTTCACCCTCAGCCACGTGCGCTACACGCCGCATTGCAGTTGGGAAGGCAACGGCAACGCCAGCGAACCCGTCGACGGCCCACACGCGACGCGCTTCGCCCACATGATCCACGACGCGCAGCGCTATCTGCCGATCATGCGCGGCGCGACGTACGTCGACTCGATCTGGGAGACCAAGACGGTGATGCCGCGGAGCGAGCAGGACGACAGTCGGCCGATCCTCTTCCGCCGCAGCGCCGAGGTGCCGGAGCTGATCACGGTCCTCGGCGCGAAGATCGACAGCGTGTACGACGTGGAGGAGGCGCTCGAAGCGGAGCTCGAGCGCTCGACCGTCACTCCGCTCGCATTGTGACGGCCGGGTCCGTGCGCGCCGCTCGGCGTGCGGGGAGCCACGAGGCGGCGATCGCCGTCCCGCCGAGCGCGACGCACGCCGCGACGAACGCGAGTGGATCGAGCGGCGCGATGCCGAAGAGCAAACTCTGCACGACGCGCGTCGCGAACGTCGCCGCGAGCGCGCCGGCGACGAGTCCGCCGACCGTGAGCCACAGTCCGCTGCGCACGACCAGGTGCGTCACGTCGCGCGACGTGGCGCCGAGGGCGAGACGAATGCCGAACTCGCGCGCGCGCTGGCTCACCGCGTACGAGATCACGCCGTAGATCCCGAGCGCCGCGAGCAGGAGGGCGACGACGGAGAACGCCGTGAACAGCGTCACGTAGAAGCGCGGTTGCGACACGGAATCGGACAGCGCGGCGTCCATCGTGCCCAGCTCGTAGATCGGAACGGTCTTGTCGACGGCGGCCACCTGCGCCTGGATCGAGCGCTCGATGCTCGCCGGATCACCGGACGTGCGGACGAGGAATGTGGCGCCGAACGGCATGGTGCGATACGGAAAGTACGCCGCCGGCACCGGCGGATCGCCGAGCGACGACAGGTGTACGTCGCGCACGATGCCGATCACCTCGCCGCGCGCGCGCACGCTGTCGGCCGGATCGGCCGACGCGGTATGTGAGATCCCGAATGTGAGATGTTTGCCGATCGGATTCTGGCCGGGGAAGTAGCGCTTCGCGAGCGCTTCGTTGATCACCACGACGGGCGCGGCGTCGCGGCGGTTCTCCGCCTCCGTGAACGTGCGTCCCTGCTCGAGACGCATGCCGGTGGTCTCGAAGAAGCTGGGCGACGCCGGAATGATGCGCGATTCGGGCTCGGTGCCCGGCGCCGGCTTGGGTGCGCCGTCTTCCGTGAACGAGGTCGAGGCCTCGAAGATCGGCGACGGGTCGAACGGACGATCCCCGCTCGCCGCCACGCTCTGCACGCCAGGAATGCTGGAGAGCCGCGCCTCGAGCTCGTCGACGAATGCGTTCGTCCCCGCGTCGTACTCGTACTTCTTCCCCGAGAGCGCGGCGTTGAAGACGATCAGATGCTGCGGCCGAAAGCCGGGATCCACGTGCGTGAGCCGCTCGAAGCTGTGGATGAACAACCCGGCGCCTACGAGGAGCACGGTGCCGAGCGCCAGCTCGACGAAGACGAGCGCGGATCGCGTGCGCTGGCCGCCGGCGGTCGTGCCACGCGTGCCCGAGCGAAGGAGCGCGGCCGCGTCCCACCGCGAGAGCTGCAGCCCGGGCAGCACGCCGATGACGATGCCGGTGAGCGCGGCCAGCAGGCACGTGAACGCGAGCACGCGGTGGTCGACGCTGATTTCCTGGAGGCGCGCCAACCGCTGCGGCCCGAACGCGACGACGGCGTCGACGGCCCACGTCGCGAGCAACACGCCAAGCCCCGCGCCGACGACCGCGAGCAGCACACTCTCCGTCACGAACTGCTGCAGCAGCCGGCGGCGTCCCGCGCCGAGCGCGGTGCGCACCGCGACCTCGCTTCCGCGCGACATGGCGCGCACGAGCAGCAGGTTCGCGACGTTCGCGCAGGCGATGATGAGCACGAGCGCGACGGCGCCGAACATCGCCCACAGCGGACGCTCGACGTCGCCGATGATCTGATCGCGAAGCGGCTGGACGAACGCGCCGATCTTCGCGTCGTGCTTCGGGAAATCGCGCGCGAGCGCGGCGGCGATCGACTGCAGGTCGCGGCGCGCGCCGGCCACGGTGGCCCCGTCGCGCAGCCGCGCGATGCCGTTCACCACGTGGAATCCGCGCGCCGCGTCGCCGATCTCGTAGCTCCGCCAGACCACCGGCACCCAGACGTCGGGCGACGCAGGGAACGTGAACTTCGCCGGCGCGATGCCGATCACCGTATACGACTTCTCATCGAGCGTGATCTGCTGCCCGACGATCCGCGGATCGCCGCCGAAGTCCCGGCGCCACGCGGCGTCGGACAGCACGACGACCGGCGCCGCGTCCTTGGCATCCTCGCCGTGGACGAACGTGCGTCCCAGTTGCGCGCGAAGACCGAGGATGTCGAAGAACGACGCGCCGACGCGCGCTTCGGAGATGCGGAGTGGCGACGCGGACGCGCGCACGAGATTGGCGCTCTCGCCCGGATCGATCGCCGCGAGATCCGTGAGCGTGTGGTTGCGCGCGCCGTAGTCGAGCAGGTCTTGTGGCGACGCGTTCATCGGCTTGCCGTCGGGGCTCGTCGAGCCGATGTAGACCAGCCGGTCCGGTTGGCGGAAGCCGAGCGGATTGAGGATCACGCCGTTGACGATGCTGAACACCGCGGTCGTCGCACCGATCGCCAGGGCGAGCGTGACGATGGCGACGAGGGTGAAGCCGGGCGTGCGCGCGAGCTTGCGCGCGGCGTAGCGGATGTCGTGAACGAGCGTGTCCATGATCTGCCGTGCGGTATGGGCCAGCGCCGGCAAGAGAACGATTCGTGCCCGGCGGGCCGTGCGGTCAAACCGTTCTACGGCAGCGAGTTACACCGTTGATCGGTCCACGGCTGTGGGTCGCGCGCGTTCGGCCGTGGGACTGGGCATCCCACGGCCGGACAGTCGCGAAGTTGTCCAGGGACTATGAGCGGGATGCCTCGAGGAAGCGTTCGACCGCCGCGTCGAGCGGCGTCACGACTCACCCCCGGATCGCGAGCGCACGAATTCCCGCAGATCCTCGCGCACGGCGTCCCTGAACTTCTTCGTGTCCGCGTATCGCCGCATGGCAAGCGACCAAAAATTGGCGAACTCCACGCCCGAGGCCTCGTACAGCGGGATGCCATCCCGCGCCACGGCCATCAGCAGGACGGGATTGGCGCGCCGCAGGTCGACCGCATCGATGCGTCCGCCGCCCAGCGCGGTGGTGAAGCGAGCCGCCGCATCGACCGGGTCGAGCACGTGCGATCCGTCGCCGGTCTCGATGCCGAGATCCACATCCCGCGGCGAAGGCTCGCCCCTCGCGGTGCTGCCAAACAGCACGACGAGGCGATAACCGGCCGCACGCGCAACCGCGGCGGCGGCTTCCTGAAGCTGCTCGATGGACGGGGGGGTGGCTGGCATTCGGGCACTTGCCTCTCGCCACAAGATACGCCCAGGCCCGCCCTCGCGCCTCTGGCGATCGCTACCGACATTCCAGACCCGCCCGCGAGGCGTGACAGGCGCTTCGCCTGCCTCGTCAGATTCACGCCATGATCGAATCCCTCCTCACCATCGTCGCCCCGCTCGAGAACGACACGCCGGCCGCGGTCGAAGCGTTCGTCCGCGAGACGGTCGACGTGGTGCGCGGGCTCGTCACGCACTACGAGATCATCCTCGTGGACGACGGCGCGCCCGACGAAACGGTCGCGCACGTGCGCGCCATGCTCCGGCAGTACGATTTCGTGCGCTTCCTGCGGCTCTCGCGGCACTTCGGCGAGGAGACGGCGATCGCCGCGGGGCTCGACGGCGCGATCGGCGACTACGTCATCGTGATGATGCCGAACACCGATCCGCCGGCGCTCATCCCGCAGTTCCTCGCGCGCGCGCGCGGCGAGGCGGACATCGTGTACGGCGTGCGGCTCCATCGCAAGGCCGAGCCGGTGTGGTACCGCGCCGGCGCGCGCCTGTTCTATTGGTATATAAACTCTATTGTCAAAGCTGGTATACCAAAAGACTCAACGCAGTACCGCTGCATGAGCCGCCAAGTGGTGAACGCGATCACGCAGATTCGCGGCCCCGACCAGTACCTGCGCCTGCTCACCTCGTACATCGGCTTCCGCAAGGAGCCGCTTCCGTACGCGCCGATCAACCGCACCGGCGAGGCGCCGGTGCGCCCCAAACGCGAGGCGGTGAATCTCGCCCGCGCGATGATCATGGACCACACGACGCACCCGCTGCGCACCGTCATCTGGACGGGCGTCGCGATCGCCGTGCTGAATCTGATCATGATGGGCATCCACGCCGGGTTCGACCGCCGGCCGGAGCAGTTCCACGTCGCGCTCATGTTCCTCGTGCTCGCCGTGATGCTCGCGCTCGTCGGCGAGTACGTCGCGGGCCTCTCCCGCCGCATGCGCGACCGGCCGGCCTATTACGTCCGCGAGGAGCACACCAGCTCCGTGCTCCTGCGCGAGGAGCGCAAGAACGTGGTGCAGTCCACGTAACGTGACGCTCGTCCCCGCCGCGCCGGGCGTGCCGGCGCACGAACGCCACGTCCTCGCTCCAAAGCGCCACCGCTACTGCGTGGCCGTGTTCTGCATCAACGAGGGCGAACGCGTGCGCGCCCAGCTCCGCGGCATGGCGCCGCTCGCCGACCAGATCGACATCGTCGTCGCCGACGGCGGCAGCACCGACGGCTCGCTCGCGCTCGACTCGCTCGGCGAGCTCCGGCTGCACGCGCTGCTCGTCAAGCGCGGGCCCGGAAAGCTCAGTGCGCAGATGCGCATGGCGATCGCCTTCGCGCTCGACGAAGGATACGAGGGGCTGGTCGTGATCGACGGGAACGGGAAGGACGACTTCACGGCGATCCCGCGCTTCATCGCGCTGCTCGATGAGGGATACGACCACATCCAGGGATCCCGATACATCCCCGGCGGCCGGGGCATCAACACGCCGTGGAGCCGCACGGTCGGTGTGAAGCTCCTGCACGCGCCGCTGATCACCCTCGCCGCGGGAACGCGCTACACCGACACGACGAACGGATTCCGCGCGTACAGCCGACGGCTCCTCGCCGATCCGCGCGTGCAGCCGCTCCGCGACGTGTTCGTCGGCTACGAGCTCCACTACTATCTTGCGATTCGCGCCGCGCGACTCGGCTTCCGCGTCACGGAGACGCCGGTCACGCGCGCCTACCCGAGATCCGGCAAGACGCCCACCAAGATCAGCCCGATCAGGGGCAACCTGCTCATCATCCGCACGCTGCTCGCCGCGGCGCGCGGCAAGTTCAATCCGTAATGGCGGACTTCGATTCTTCGGCGCTCATCGGCTACACCGGCTTTGTCGGGGGCAACCTTGCCCGCCAGCGATCGTTCGACGAGCGCTTCAACTCGACGAACATCGACGAGATTCGCGATCGCAACTTCGATCTCATCGTCTGCGCCGGCGCACCCGCCGAGAAGTGGAAGGCGAATGCCGACCCGCAAGCGGACCTCGCGAACATCGACCGTCTCATTCGCGCGCTCGACGAGGTGGAAGCCGACAAGTTCGTCCTGATCTCGACCGTCGACGTATTCGCCAATCCCGTCGGCGTGGACGAGGACACGCCGACGTCGCTCACGGACCTCCACGCCTACGGCCGCAACCGCCGCATGCTCGAGGAGGTGATCGGCAGTCGGTTCGACGCGCTGATCGTGCGCCTCCCCGGACTGTACGGCCCGGGGCTCAAGAAGAACGTGATCTACGATTTTCTGCACGAGAACGAGACGCGGAAGATCGACTCGCGCGGCGTGTTCCAGTTCTACGGGCTGGACCGCTTGTGGCGCGACATCGAGACGGCGCTCGACGCCGAGCTTCCGCTCGCGCACTTTGCCACCGAGCCGGTCAGTGTGGCAGAGGTCGTGCATGATGCGTTCGGTATCGAGTTCTCCAACGAGGTGATGCCGAATCCGGCGCGCTACGACATGCGCACGCGCTACGCCGAGTTGTTCGGCGGCAAGACACCGTACCTGGAGAGCAGGGAGCAGGTGCTCGCTGGAATCCGAACCTTCGTGCAAGGCTCATGATCCGTCTCGCCATCTCGAACATCGCCTGGGAACCGCCCGAGAACGACGCGGTCGCGACCGTGCTCCGCACCGCGGGCCTGTGCGCGGTGGAGCTCGCGCCGACCAAGTGGAAGGAGGCGCCGCTCACCGCGTCGCTCACCGACATCGCGTGCTACCGCAAGGAATGGGAGTGGCGAGAGCTGCACGTCGTGGCGATGCAGGCCCTGCTGTTCGGCCGCCCGGAGCTGCAACTCTTCGGCGAGGAGTCCAGTCGCACCGCGATGCTCGACTACCTCAAGCGCATCGTCGAGCTCGGCGCGGGGCTCGGCGCCAAGGCCTTCGTGCTTGGCTCGCCGAAGAACCGAGCGCGCGGCAACACGTCCCCCGCCGACGCGATGAAGATCGCCGAGGGATTCTTCACCGCGCTCGGCGAGCACGCGCAGCAGCACTCGGCGACCATCTGCGTCGAGGCCAACCCGCCCGCGTACGACTGCGACTTCATCACGAGCACCGCCGAGGCCGTCGAGCTCTGCCGGCGCGTGTCGCACCCGGCCGTTCGCGTGAACGTCGACCTGGGCGGCATCACGATGAACGGAGAAGATCCGGCGCGCGCGATCCACACCGCGGCCGAGTTCATCGGCCACTTCCACGCGAGCGAGCCCAACCTTCAGCCGCTGGGGGCGCAATCCGACCACCGCGCGGCCGCCGCGGCGCTCGTCGAAATCGGTTACGACAAGTGCATCTCGATCGAGATGCGGGCGGTGGGCGAAGGGAAGAACGTGGTCGCGGTGGAGGCAGCGGTGAAGTGCGCGAAGGACGCGTACGCGCCGGTCTTGAGCGATCGACGGTCCGGCGAGAAGAACAGCTGAACGACAATTCCATGAAACGAGGCCGAGCTGAACGAATCAGAGCATTCTAAAGTATTCGTTCGTTCGGCCGTTCTCCGCTCGATTGTCGGTGCCGGCTGTTCGATACGCCTACCGCCTGGATGCGGTCCGGATTTCCGCTCGAAGCATCGGTGCGCCCACGTACAGCATGCGTGAGGTCGCGCTGCGCGTATCCTGCAGCACGTTCATCGTCGCCGTGCGCTTGAGCTCCGCCGCGACCTGGTCCGGCGTGGCGGTCGGGTGCGACTCGAGATACAGCGCGATCGCGCCGCTCACGTATCCCGCAGACATCGACGTTCCGTTCCAGAGCTGCGTGATCGGCTGGAGATCGCGATCGATGCTCGGCAGCAGCACGGAGTCGCCCGGCGCGTACACGTCGATGCAGTGTCCGTAGGCGGTGCCCGGCGAGCGGCGGTCGATCAGGTGCACGGTGCTGTCGGGCCCTTCCACGCCGGACACGCCCGAGGCGCCGACGACGATCGCGCCCGGCGAGTTGCCCGGCGAGACGCGGCACGCATCCACCTCCAGATTGCCCGCTGACACGACCACCGGGATGCCGTTCGCGCGCAGCTCGGCGACCGCGGTGTCGAGCTCGGCGATCCGGCCGGCCGTGTCCGCGATGAACGACCAGTTCGCGATCGCCGGTCCCGGGTGCAGCTTGTGGTCTTCGATCACCCACTTGGCGCCGTCGACGATCGCCTTGATCGTGCCGCGCAGCCGCGCGCACTGGACCATCTTCACGTCGACGATCTGCGCCTCGGGCGCGACGCCGAGCGTGGAGCCGGCGATCGCGCCGGCGACCGCGGTGCCGTGCGCGTTGCAGATCTTGGGATCATCGGGAAAGCCGGTGAATCCGGTACGCACCCGTCCCGCGAGCTCCGGATGCGTATCGGAGATTCCACCGTCGAACACATATACGGTCACGCCCTTGCCGGTCGCTGAATGACGATACGTCTGATCGAGCGGCAGCGCCCGTTGATCGATCCGATCGAGGGCGAATGAGATCGTACGAGTTTCATAAATCGTCGTCGGCCGGGCACTGCTCGAAGCGAGGCTGTACAGACTGCTCGATGGCGCGAGCGACGGAGTCGTGCTCGCCAGGCCCGGCTGCGACACCTGTGCGCACCCGACGAGCGCCACCGCCGCGGCCGCGATCGCGGCGCCGGCGAGGAAGCTGATCTGGGTCGATGTGCGAGGACGCATGGGACAGCCGGTTGAAGTACGTCGTGCGTGATCCCCTTCACACCGTGGTCAAGGAAATTGGCGTGCCACGCACGCCCGGCATCTCGAAAGAACCGCCGATCGTGTGGATTGGTACGCGGGATGCTTTACACGACCGTGGGTGGTGGCGGCGGTGTGGTGGTGGTCAGCTCGTTCGACAAGAGATGAGTGGGCAAGAAAACGGCGGAGCACCGGAGTGCTCCGCCGTTCGTTTTCCGGTCGTGCCGATCACGCGCCGCCGTTCGGTCCGCCGCCGCCGTACCCGCTCTGGTGCTCGCGGTCGTGCTTCCCCGGCGGCACGCCGCGTCGCGCTTCCTGCCCGGCCTCGGTCTCGTTCGTTTCACCCTGCGGCTGATCGTTCGCGTCCGGCGGCGTCACGGCGCCGCCCGGCGCACGCGGGTTCGCCGATTTCGGCTCGCTGTATTTGGGCTCGCCCATTCCTCGCTCCTGTCGAGATCCGACCGCACCGGGGCAACGACGGTGCCAGCCGCTGGCGTGGAGCCGCTATCGCGGAGTCGCTACCGCACGAGCCGGGCAACCTCGCCGCCGATCGCGAGCGACGCCGTCGCCGCGGGACTCGGCGCGTTGAGCACGTGCACCGCGTCGTCGCGCACGATGAGCTGGAAATCCTGTACGAGGTCGCCGTTCGGCAGCATCGCCTGCGCGCGGACACCCGACGGGCCGCGCACGATGTCGCCCGCGCGCAGCTGGGGAACGAGCCGCTGCAGCGATTTCAGAAAGAGTCCCGAGCTGAACGACCGCGCGACTTCGTATGTGACGATGCTCGGGTAGCGCGCGATGAATCGCCACAGCCCGCGGAACGAAAGTGCGCCCGTGAGATCGCGCAGGTTCACGTTCGTCTTTCGATAACCCTCGCGCGCGGCGGCGAGCACCGCATTGGGGCCTGCCTCGATGCCGCCGTGGATCATCCGCGTGAGATGCACGCCGAGGAACGGAAACGCGGGGTTGGGGACCGGATAGATGAGATTGCGAACGAGCAATTCGCGATCCGGGCGCAGCGTGTAGTACTCGCCGCGGAACGGCACGATCATCACGTCCGTCTTCTCGCCGGCGAGCTTGGCGATGCGATCCGCGTGCAGGCCGGCGCAGTTCACGATCGTATTCGCATCGATCGTGTGCGCGCCGGCGCTGATGTTCCACCCGGCACTCGTGCGCGTGAGCGCGCGCACCGGCGCGTCGAGCACGACCGATCCGCCGGCGCCGACGATCCGCCGTTTCAGCGCCTGACACACGCCGGCGTAGTCGGCGATGCCTTCTTCGGGAACGTGGACCGCCGCGACGCCGGCGGCGTGCGGCTCGATCTCGCGGATCTCCGCGGGGCCGAGCTTGCGGAGGCGTTGCAGGCCGTTCTTCTGGCCGCGCTCGAACAGCCTGTCGAGGCGCTCGAGCTCTGCGTCATCGACGGCGACGACGATCTTGCCACACTGCTCGTGCGCGATCCCGTGCTCGCGGCAGAACGCGACCATCTCGCGGAGTCCCTCGACCGCGAATCGCGCCTTGAGCGAGCCGGGCGCGTAGTGCAGCCCCGCGTGCAGCACGCCGCTGTTGTGCGTCGACTGGTGCCGCCCGACGTCGGCTTCCTTCTCGATCAGAATGACGCGATCGAACCGGCCGGTGCGCTGCAGCTTGTACGCGCTCGCGAGCCCGACCAGCCCGCCGCCGATCACCGCCACGCTTTTCATGCCGCGCAATCTATCACCGCCCGTCGCGGTGTCGCCGACGGCGTGCTCGGGGAGCAGTGTCACTCCGCGCGACGAGGCGATTCTGCCACTGATCGTGGCAGAATCGCCATCCGCTCGCGCTCCGCGACACCGCTCCCCTGCGCGCGTGGGGTGGCGTGCGCGTGCGCTCCGCCCGACCTGCGCGCCCATCATGTGGCCCTGCGCGCGCGCAGCGATCCGCTACGGGCCGCACGCGCACGCGAGCGCACGGCGCCCCCATTCGGGCGCTCAGGGCGAGGGATCCCGGCGCCCAGAGCGC
>DASZUN010000089.1:0-9100 GCA_035547615.1 Gemmatimonadaceae bacterium
GCAATGCGAGCCGAGGGACGCGGTCCGCCCCGATCAGCCGCACCGCGCCGATGCCCCAGATGGCACCAAGAAAACCAAGCGCGCCGGCGAGGGCCACGAGGAGCGCGCTTTCGGTGAAGAGCTGCCGCACGAGCCGCGCGCGCCGTGCACCGAGCGCGGTGCGGATCCCGAGCTCCGTGCGACGGATCGACGCGCGGGCAAGCAGAAGGTTTGCCACGTTCGCGCACGCGAGGAGCAGGAGCAGGCCGGTGGCGCCGAACAACGCCCAGCCACCACGACGCATCGAGTCGTCGACGATCGCGTGATCCAGCGGCTCGACGTCGATGCCCCATCCCTTGCTCGCGGGCTCCTCCTCGCCGATTTCGCGCGCGATCCGCGCGAGATCCGCCTGCGCCTGCACGAGCGTCGCGCGCGGACGAAGTCGGCCGACGAGCACGAGCGCGTGCTCCGTCCGACTCGCCGTCGCAGCCGCGTGCAGCGGGATGAATGCGTCACCGCCCGGATATTCGAGGCTCGGCGGCATGACGCCGACGACCTCGAGCGGCTGCCCATCGATCCGAATCGATCGTCCGACGATCGTGGAGTCCGCGCCGAACACGGAGCGCCAGAGCGCATCGCCGAGGATGACCGCGTGAGACGAATCATTTGGCAGATCATCGCTCGGCCGAAACGATCGGCCGAGCGCGGGCTGAACGCCGAGGACGCTGAACAGTGCGTGGCTGGCGAACTCCACGTGCAGCGCCCGCGGCTCGCCGACGCCCGACATGACGACGTTGCCCGGCACGAACGCCGCCAGCCCTGAAAGCGTGCGCGTGCGGGCCGCGAGATCCAGGAAGTCGGGCTGCGACGCGGTGAAGTGCACGCCCGTTGGTGCGAGCTCCTGAACGTGCACCAGCCGATCAGGGTCCGGGAACGAGAGCGGCCGCACGATCATCGCATCGACGACGCCGAAGATCGTCGTGGTCGCGGCCACGGACAGGGCGAGCGTGAGCACCGCGACCGCCGCGATCCCAGGCGTGCGCCGCCAAACGCGCGCCGAGCGGGAAAGCTCGTGGAGGAAATCGTTCATTGCCGTGTCGAACGGACCTGTGAGGGACAGGTGGGGCCGAGGCACGAGGCGTTCCGAACCGGGCAGACTCGCCAAGGACGTGTGTTCCAACGACTTCCGTCTCCCGCCCCCGGCGCGGCCGAGGCGACCGATGTCCGCAATCGACATGAACTGTGCGATTTCGGACACCGAGAGACTCCACAAGGTAGCGCTTCACGGCGCGGCGCGGTCAATTCATCGACCTCGGGCCGAGTGCGCCACCGCCGTGTCGGCTGAGAATTCTCTTCTTTCAATCCCGGATCCACGGAACTCCAATGGCAGATGCGAACGAACCGCGCGACGGTGATCGCGCCGCCGACGCGCCCGTCACGCGCCGCGGCTTTGTCGGAACAACGATCGCCGGTGGACTGGCCGCGGCAATGTGGGAACGCACCGGACTGCGCATCCCGCGCGCGTCCGGCGCGGCCGAGTCTCGCCCGCCCGCGCAGGCCGGCTTCGCGTTAGATGAGATCACGGTCGACGAGCTGCAATCGCGCATGCGCTCCGGCCACGAGACCGCGCGATCGATCGCGCAGCAGTACCTCGCACGCATCGACGCACTGGATCAGCGCGGCCCGGCGCTCAACGCGGTCATCGAGCTCAATCCCGACGCGCTCGAGATCGCCGAGCAGATGGACGCCGAGCGCAAGGCGGGCAAGCCTCGCGGCCCGCTGCACGGCATTCCAGTTCTCATAAAAGACAACATCGACACGGCGGATCGGCTGCACACGACCGCCGGCTCGCTCGCGCTCGCCGACAACCGGGCGGCGCACGACTCGGGTGTGGCCGCGCGGCTCCGCGCCGCCGGCGCCGTGATCCTCGGCAAGACGAATCTGAGCGAGTGGGCGAACTTCCGCTCGACGCATTCCACGAGCGGCTGGAGCGGGCGCGGCGGGCAGACCCACAACCCGTACGCGCTCGACCGCACGCCTTCGGGATCGAGCTCCGGGTCTGGCGCGGCGTGCGCCGCGAGCTTCTCCGCGATCGCGATCGGCACCGAGACCGACGGCTCGGTCACGTCCCCGTCGGCCGCGCAGGGGCTCGTCGGAATCAAGCCAACCGTCGGTCTGATCAGCCGCGCGGGAATCATTCCGATCTCGCACACGCAGGACACCGCGGGTCCGATGTGCCGCACCGTGCGCGACGCGGCGATCCTGCTCGGCGCGCTCACCGGCGTGGACCCGCGCGATCCAGCGACGCGGGCGAGCGCGGGCCGCTCGCACACGGACTACACGACCTTCCTCGACCGCAACGGCCTCAGGGGCGCGCGCATCGGCGTGGCGCGCAAGCACTACACGGGCTACAGCCCGGACACGGACAAGCTGCTCGAGGCGGCGCTCGACCTCATGAAGCAGCACGGCGCCGTGATCGTCGACCCCGCCGACATCGCGACCGCCGGCCAGACCGACGATTCCGAGTTCGATCTCCTGCTCTACGAGTTCAAGGCAGACCTGAACAAGTACCTGGGCCAGACGCCGCGCAACGTGCGCGTACGTTCGCTCGCCGACGTCATCGCGTTCAACAACGCGAACGCCGGGCGCGAGCTGCGCTATTTCGGGCAGGAGATCATGGACATGGCGCAGAAGAAGGGCCCGCTCACCGACAAGGCGTATCTCGACGAGCTGGCGAAGAACCATCGGCTCATGGGCGCTCAGGGCATCGACGCGACCATCGCGAAGCACAAGCTCGACGCGATCGTCGCGCCGACGCAGGGTCCGGCGTCGCTCATCGATCTGGTGAACGGCGACTCGGGCGGCGGCGGTTCGTTCACCGCACCCGCGGCCGTCGCCGGATACCCGCACGTGACCGTCCCGATGGGACAGGTGCGCGGACTTCCGGTGGGCATCTCGTTCGTCGCCGGCGCATGGAGCGAGCCGACGCTGCTCAAGCTCGCGTACGCGTTCGAGCAGGCCGCACCGGCGCGCAAGCCGCCGACGTTCGCGCCCACCGTTCCACTCGGCGACACGCGGCGCGGGATGTGACTGGCACGGCGGAACGCAACATGCAGCGCGCCGCCCCGACTCTCACTTGGAGGAGCCCATGGCACAGAGTCGGGGAAGTGGAGACGAGCGCAGTCGGCGCTCGACGCAAGGACAGCAATCCGGATCGAAGCGCGCGAGCGGCATGAGCGGCTCGTCGCGCGCCGCGTCGAAGAGCACGTCGACGCCGGCGAAAGGCACGCGCCCCTCGGGTGTCGCGTCGCGCAGCGCACCCTCGAAGAGCGGCGGCCAGGAGCGGATCGCGAAAGGAAAGGGATCGCGGAGTCGCTGAGGTCAGGTCACAGCGTTGAACGACAATCCAACGAAACACGGCCGATCGAACGAAAACAGCAAAGATATTGCACTGTTCGTTCGATCGGCCGCTCTCAGTTCGATTGTCGTTCCTCGCCGGTCCCCTACTCGATCGGCCCGCCCTTCTTCGTCTGCGGCACCCCGTCCGCCATCCACTTCGGCTCCGGCGCGCCCTTGAGGTAGTGATCGAAGAACTGCTTCATCCGCTGCTGGAAGTCCTTCTGGTTTTCCTTCTTCGCCAGGTGGTGCGGCTCACCGGGATACGAGAGAAAGATCACCTTCTTCCCCCAGCGCCGCGCGGCGCCGTACAGCTCGAGCCCCTGGTGCCAGTCCACGGCGTTGTCCGCCGTCCCCTGCAGGATCATGAACGGCGACGTGATGTTCCGCACGTTGAAGATCGCGGACTGATCCTCGAACTCCTGCTTGTCGTCCCACGGGTTGCCGCCCATGCGCACCTGGCCCACTTCGACGATCCCCTGCTGCAGTGTGCCGGTGCCGGGATACGTCTCGTCGTAGAAGCTGATCAGGTCCGTCGGCGGCGCGCCGGTGACGACGGCGGCGAACATGTGCGAGTGCGTGAGGATGTACGACGTCTCGTACCCGCCCCAACTGTGGCCCTGGATCCCGATGTGCGCGGGATCCGCGTAGCCGAGGTCGATCACCTTCTTCACGCCGCTCGTCACGCAGTCGAGCGCCGAGCTGCCGGGCTTACCAGTTTCATAAACGATGTCCGGCTCGAACACCACGTAGCCGTCGCTCGCGTACTCGGCGAAGTGCGGCCGGTCGTCGAAGATCGGCATCGGGAACTGGTGCAGCGTGTTCGACAGCTTCTCGTAGAAGTACACGAGCATCGGATACTTCTTGCCCGGCTCGTAGTTCGCCGGCAGCGTGAGGATGCCCTGCAGCTTCACGCCTCGGCCACTCGTGTAGTCGACGAGCATGCGCTTGCCCCAGCGATAGTCGCCGATGAACGGATCCGCGTCGGTCACCTTCTTCGGCGAGGCGAAGCTCGTGTTCGTCACCCAGTAGTCCGGCGCCTCGGCGAAGTCCTGCCGCGTGAAGATCACGCGATCGGCGTCCTTCGCCTTCTCCGCCTGGCCGACGTCCTCGTCGTCGTAGATCAGCGGCGCCGGCTTGCCGCCCATCGTCACGGTGTAGTAGCCCGATTTCTTCGTCCACTCGCCGTACGCGGAGAGCAGCAGCGGCTTCGAGAGATCCACGCCCGTGTCCTCGTCCTGCGGCGCGCCGAAGCCGAAGCCGCCGCGGCCGCCACCGCGCCCCCCGGCCGTCGGCCGGTCGAGCCGCACGAGGCGGAACTGGATCTGCTGCGCGTCGCCCACACCCGCGGTGAGATTCACCGGCTTGCCACCGTCGAGCGGGACCGCGTACAGGTCGAAGCGGTGATTCAGCAGCACGTACTTGCCGTCCTTCGACCATCCGGCCACGCCATAGATGGGCTTCTCGTACGGATGATCGTCCGTGACGTCGACGAAATTGATGCCCGCGCCGAGCGTCACGTGCTTGTTGGCGTCGAGATCGTACGCGATCACCTGGCCGTTCTTGAGGTACAGGAACCAGCGCCCATTGGGCGACGTGCCCATCGTGCGCATCAGCTTGGTGTCGATCAGCGTGCGCTCGCCGGTCGCGCTGTTCACGCGATAGTAGTCGCCGTGGCTGCCGCCCCACGCGACCTCGCCGCGGTACGTCGTGTCGACGCGGCCGATCGCCCAGCGCGGATCCCCGGTCGGCGTGACCGTCCGCATCGCACTGTCGGCGACGCGCACGAGCCGGTCATTCGAGATGTCGAATACCGCGGGCAGCGTGGCGCGCCGTTCCTGCGCGATGCGCACCATCTGCACCGATTGCACGTCGTCGTCCTTCCAGTGCCAGACGTCGACGTTCGCCTGCGGCTCGTCGGAGTTGGGGCGCGCGTCCTCCTGCTCCTTGATGCCGAGGAAGATGCGCGACCCGTCGCGCGACCAGCGCGGCGCGGCGAACTCGCTCAGCACGTCGGCCTTGGGAAAGCTCGCGTCCTTGGCGGGATCGTACACCGTCGGCGCCACGGTCTGCGACGCGTCGCGCCAGACGAGCAACGCATTCTCACGCTGCACCTTGCCCTTGAGCGTATCGCCCTGGAGCACCGCGAGCGCGTTCCCCGAGTCGGCCCACGCGAGCTGATCGTAGACCTTGGACGCGGAACTCAGCACGTGCGACTGGTTGGTCGCGAGGTCGATCACGTACAGGCCGTTGCCCGTGCGCTCGGCGGCGTCCACGGTGTAAGCGAAGAGATCACCGCGGTGGTCGAAGTCGTACAGATTCACGTTCCCGATGTTCTGTACGATCCCGCTCGCCAGCTCCCGGAGCACGAGGTCGGCACCGGCGTGCTTCGCCGCCGGATCCGCCTTGTTGGTGTGCACCGCCACCCAGCGCGAGTCTTTCGAGAACTTGAATGACTGCGCGTCGGGGACGTCCCACGTCGCCCCGGTCGCCAGGTCGCGCAGCTCGAATTTGCGCGCCGGGCCGCTCGCTGCGCCCGTGCCTGGTGCAGCGCCGCGTCCGCCGCCCCGCCCGCCCGCAGCACCTCCGCGGCCGGCACGACCGGCGCGCGCCGGCGGGCTCACGTAATAGCCGACGTACTTGCCATCCTCGGAGAACTCGGGCGCCGAGCCGACGGGGACCGTGTACTTGTTCGTGCCGTCCAGCTCCTGCACGAACAACGTGCCGTCGCCCTCGTTCGGCGTCTGCACGTAGGCCATCCACTTGCCGTCGCTCGACAGCTCGGCGTTCGCGATGCGATTCCAGCGGCCGATGTCCGCGAGACCGAGAACCTTCTTCGCGCCAGGGTCGGAATTGGCGGTGCCCTGTTGCGCGGGTGTCTGCGCGAGGAGCGCGGCGGGGAGCAGCGCGATCAGCCCGAGTGCGGCGATCGCGCGACGAGACGCGGAACTGATGGGGGAGGACATGGGATCTCCAACGGGTGACGAGCGGTTGCCGAATATACGGCTCGCACCGGGGAACCGCTCGATACCCTGTCATCCCGAGCGAAGGCGCGCAGCGCCGGAGTCGAGGGATCTCGGCTCGTGGCAACTGGTACGGCACTCGGCGCGGGTCTGCATGATTCGCGCGAATCGGCTTGGATTGAGTTGGGGACGCCGGTTCGCCGCGTCGCTGACGCGATGCGGCAAACGCGCGGACAACCGCAGCGAATTCCACGGACTGCTCCATTGGGCGTGACGTCGCGAATTGGCACGAGCCGACGATTTCCTCTGGAACGACCTCCGGACGTTTCTCGTGCTGTCCCGAGCGGCCGTTCGCAACGATCACAGCTCGTGGCGCGAACAACCATCCATCGTGTGCGGCTCCGTTCAGTTCGTGCAGTGCTCCGTCAATCGGTGTTCCCCAAGTCAATCCAAGCCGATTCGCGCGTACGACGCAGACGCGCGCCGACGCTCGGGATGACACCGGGCCACGCCGCGGTAACTTCAACCCATGCCCTCTCCGATCAAGGCATCGCTGCTCTGCCTCTCCGCGCTCTCCGCGGTCGCGTCCTGCACTGTCATCGCGAATCTCCGCTCGTCGTCCGGACCGGCCACACCGGCGCCCACGGTCGCACGCCACCCGATTCCGTACCCCGTCTGGGATTCGCCCGGCTTCGCGCGCGCCGTCGCCAACGGAACGCGCACGCGCACCGGCGCGCCGGGACCGAAATACTGGCAGCAGTCCGCCCGCTATCACATCGACGCCGAGCTCGTGCCCGCAACGAGTCAGATCAACGGACGCGAGACCGTGCGCTACGTCAACAACTCGCCGGACACGTTGCGCGCGGTGTGGGTGTACCTGGATCAGAACCTTTTCGCGCCGTCGTCGCCGCGTACGGAATCGGTGCCGGTCACCGGCGGCACGGAAGTGCTCCGCGTCTCGGCGTGGAGCACAACGCTCGCCAAACGCGACACGGGCGCCGGCTACGCGATCGATGGGACGCGCATGCAGATCCGCCTGCCGCGCGCGCTCACGCCGCACGACTCGCTCGATCTCGACATCGCGTGGGATTTCCAGGTGCCGCCGGACGGCGCTCCGCGCGAGGGATCGACCGGCGACACGTTCATGATCGCGTACTGGTATCCGCAGCTCGCCGTGTACGACGACGTCGACGGCTGGCACACCGACCCGTACCTCGGCACCGGCGAGTTCTACATGGACTACGCCGACTACGACGTGAGTATCACGCTGCCGCAGGGGTGGCTGGTCGGCTCCACCGGCGAGCTGACGAACGCCGATCAGGTGCTCTCGCCGCAGACGCGGGCGCGCATCGCGCAGGCGCGGCGCACCGCGACCACCATGCACGTCGTCACGGAGCGCGATCGTGGCGCCGGCCCCACCAAGGCAACGAACACCGGCTTCGACGGCGCGGTGACGTGGCGCTTTCGCGCGCGCAACGTGCGCGACTTCGACTGGGGTGCGTCGCGCACGTGGCTCTGGGATGCGACGCGTGCGGTCGTCGGCGACCGCATGAATCGCGGCCGCCCGGACACGACCGCGATCAACACGTTCTATCGCCCCGAAGCGCGGAGATGGGCCTGGGACCGGTCCGCCGAGTACGAGAAATCGTCGGTTGAATTTCTCTCGAAGTATCTGTGGCCGTATCCATGGCCGCAGATGACGGCGGTCGAAGGCCCCTGGTCGTGCAGCGGCATGGAGTACCCGATGCTCACCTGCGTCGGCGGCCCGCGCGACACGGTCGGGCTCTACTCCGTGCTCGTGCACGAGACGGGGCACATGTGGTTCCCGATGCAGGTGGGCTCGGACGAGCGGCGGTACGCGTGGCAGGACGAGGGACTCACGCGGTTCAACCAGATCCAGGGGATGCAGGCATTCCTGACGGGCTGGCAGACCACGTCGCCGCGCGCGTACATCGATTTCGCGCTCAGCGGCAACGAAGTCCCGCTCATGCGGCCGGCCGATCAATTCCCCACCGGGACCTCCGCCTACGCGATCGCGTCGTACGAGAAGATGGCGACGAACATGATCTCGCTCCGGGCGCTGCTCGGCGATGAGAATTTCGTAAATATCTATCGGACGTACGGCCTGCGCTGGCTCGAAAAGCACCCCACGCCATACGACTTCTTCAACACGTTCTCGAGCCTGAGCGGGAAGGACCTGTCCTGGTTCTTCCGCACGTGGTGGTACGAGACGTGGACGCTCGATCAGGCGATCGGATCGGTCACGACCAACGGGAACAAGCTCGTGGTGACGATCGAGAATCGCGGCCTGGCGCCAATGCCGATTCTCCTGGCCGTGAAGCGCACGAGCGGTGCGACGGAGCGTTACACCGTCCCCGTCGACGTGTGGCTCACCGGCGCGCCGACATATGCGTTCTCACTCGACGACCCATCGACGGTCGCCTCGATCGACATCGATCCGGCGAATGCGTTTCCGGATGTGGATCGGTCGAACAATCACTGGGCGCGGCGGTAGACCGTCATCCCGAGCGCAGCGAGGAATCTCGCAGCTCGCCGTCATTCCGACCGCAGGGAGGAATCTCGCAGCTCGCCGTCATTCCGACCGCAGGGAGGAATCTCGCCGCTCGCCGTCATTCCGACCGCAGGGAGGAATCTCGCCGCTCGCCGTCATCCCGAGCGCAGCGAGGAATCTCGCAGCTCGCCGTCATTCCGACCGCAGGGAGGAATCTCGCAGCTCGCCGTCATTCCGACCGCAGCGAGGA
>DASZUN010000090.1:0-19789 GCA_035547615.1 Gemmatimonadaceae bacterium
GGACGGCCTGATCGGCATTCTGCAGCCGGACGAATCCGGTCTCGATGCCACGCCGGCGTACGATCTGCCGCTCGGCTGGCGCTGCCATCCGAAGCTCGGCTTCCTCGCGCTGCGCGCGTTCAACGTGCGTCGCGGCTACGACTACCGGCGCGTGGTGGCCGACGGCGGCTTTCATGCGACGGACGTGCTCGTGAACACCGCGTGGATCCTTGGATGGGAAGGACTCGCGCGTCTCGGGCATCCCGGCGCCGCGGCGCGCGCGGATCAGCTCACGAACGCGCTCGTGGCGCGGCTGTTCGACGAGAAGGCCGGCATCTTCTTCGCCGAGGGTCCACGGGGCGATCTGCTGCGGGTGAGCACGTGGGCCGGGCTCGCGCCGCTCGCGCTCAAGCGGCTGCCGCGCGACATCGGGCGCCGGGTCGTGAATGAGCATCTCATCAACCCGACCTGCTTCTGGCTGGACTACCCCGTTCCGAGCACCGCGGCGTGCGAGCCGACGTTCGTTCCGGGCAGCGACCGGTACCTGTGGATCGAACGCTACTGGCGCGGGCCGACGTGGCTCTTCTCGACGTGGTTCATGCTGCGCGGGCTGCTGCGGCTGGGCTACGAGGCGGAGGCGGCGCACCTCGTGGAGCGCACGACGGCGCTCGTGCAGCGATCGGGGTTCCGCGAGTACTTCAACCCGATCACGGGCGAGGGGATGGGAGCGCGGAACTTCGCGGTGTCCACGGTGGCGGTCGAGTGCGCCGCGCTGATGGAGCGCGGGGCCGAGGTGAGGCAGTCGGTGGCGTAGAGCTCGCGCGGGATTTGCCGCGGGGAGCGCGGCGGGAACGGCGGGGTGAAATGCAAACACCCTCCCGGGCGCGGGCCCGGGAGGGTGTTTGGGAACTATAACTACAGAATGCTTACTTCGACGCGGCGGCGAGGCGGCGGATCTCCGAGGCCATCGTCTTCACGCGAGGGGCGTCGGTCGCGTCCTTGGCGTCGGCGTCGACTTGCCTGGCGAGCTTCGTCAGCGTCGCGGCGCGCGCGGCGCCCTTCTGCTGCTCGGCCGTCGTGAGCGCCTTGTCGATCGCCGTCGTGCGGTCGCTCGACAGGCCGTTGTTGCGCACGAGCTGATCGAGGTACGAGCGCACCACCGGGAAGGCGGCCGGGAACGTGTAGTGCGGCTGGCTCTGCGGATTGTACTGGTCCATGTGCACCAGCTTCGCCGCGGCGATCTCGTTCGCCGAGAGCTTGTCGGTCGGCGTGAGCTCGTAGATGTCGAAGCCGCGCGCGAGTTCGGACGAGTAGATGTAGCCGTTCCAGTAGTACGCGCCCCACGAGCCGCCGATCGTGTAGCGCGAGCGGGCGCTCGCCTTCGACGTGTCGCTCGGCGCGTCCACGGGACCGCGGTCGTAGAACGCCACCTCGAACGGATGGTCCGGATCGGAGAAGTCGCTCACGTCGATGCCGCCCTGATACCAGCCCTGCACCATCAGATCACGACCCGGCACCGGCACCAGACCGCCGTTGTGCGAGACGCAGTTCTCCTGCGCTGACTGCGCCGTGGGGATCTTGAAGTAGGCGTGCTCGGTCATCTTGCTTCGATCGGCGATCGTCAGGACGGCGTTGCCGCCCATCTGCATCATGCTGGTCGCCTGGCAGTTGGGGGCCGTGCCGCCGCCCCACTCGTCCGTGAACACGACCTTCGATCCATCGTTGCTGAACACGGCGGTGTGCCAGAGCGAGAAGTTCGTGTCCGCGGCGGCATCGAGACGCACCGGGTGTTCCGGATCGCTGATGTCGACGAGGAGCCCGTAGCTCGCGCAGGCGCCGGCGAGGCGGTGGATGTACGGATACGCCGTCACGTCGTGGCAGTTGCGCGGCCCCGTCGCCATCGGATCGAACGCCGGACGCGCGGCGGCTCCAGCCTGCGCCGCGCCCGCACCACCCGGCGCCCCGCCAGGTGCGCCACCACGACGACCGAAGCGCGCCGCGCGCGCCGCCATCGCTTCCTTGCGCATCTCGCTCTGCGCCGCCGGGGACAGCCCGGTGAAGATCCGCGCCCCCGTGACCACGGCGGCCTTCTCCGGATGCCGGAGGTCGACCTTGATCACGTCGAGCCGGTACAGCGAGCTGTTCACGTCGTTCGGATCCATGCTGCCGTTGCAGCCGTACTGCGTCGAGTCGGCGCGCACGCCCTGCTGCCCCGAGACATACAGGTAGATGATGTTCTTGTCCTTGGGGTCGGGGATGACGGTGTGCGTGTGCGAGCCTTTGCACGTCTGCACGTTCTTGACGAGCTTCGGCTTCGCCGGGTTCGACACGTCGAAGATGCGCACGCCTTCCATGCGGTCTTCGGGATTCTTCACGCCGCCCTTCGCACAGTCGGCCCGGTTCCCCGGGCTTTCCGCCGAGACGAAGAGCAGGTTGCCGACGATCGACGGGTCGCCCTGCGACGTGACACACGGCACCGATGCCATGAGCTTCGGCTTCGCCTTGTCGGCGACATCCCAGATCATGAAGCCGGAGAAGTTGCCCTGATAGACGTAGTGGCTGCGGAACGCGATGTCGGAGTTGATGAACGTGAGGCCGGACACCGAATCGAATTCGGCTGGCTTCTTCGAGAACGAAACGAGGCGAATCCCCTGCCCCGCTTCGCCCGCGTCGTACATGCCTGGCTTGAGGCCGTTGCGGGGATCGTTGCCGGTCGGATAGGTCTGGGCGTGCATCGTCGGCGCAATGCCGATGGCGATGGTCGTGGCGAGCGAGAGAATCCTGCGAGCAATGTGCATCGGGTCGGGCTCCAGTGATGGTCTCAGAGAGCGTTCAACATCCGGTACATCGTTCCGATCTCGGCGGTCTGCACCGTCTCGACATCGTTGGCAAACACCGACACGTCGACGTCCTGTCCGGCGAGCGGGGTACTGAACAGATCGTGCACCATGGTGATCGCACCTTCGTGGTGCTGGATCATGAATCGCAGGAACAGGCGGTCGAACTCCGGTCCCTTCGCGGCGCCGAGCGAATCGATCTGCGCGGCGCTCAGCATGCCCGACATCATCATGTGATGCCATGACGAGGTATCGGGCGCGAACTGGTTCTTCGCGCGCAGCCAGTCCTGCATCAGCTTGATCTCGGCGGTCTGCGACTGCGCGATCTTCTGCGTGAACTTGAGCAGGCGCGGGCTCGCATCGTGCGCCGCGGCGAGATTCGCCATGTAGATGGCCTGCGCGTGGTGGGCGATCATGCCCTGCATGAAGCGCACGTCCGCTTCGGTGAAGATCGCGTTCTTGGGGATCGTGACGGGGGGAAGCTCCGACCCCATGTCCATGCCGGCCATGTCGTGACTGCCCATGCCCGTGGGGTTCTGCGCCCACGCGCGCGGCGCGACGGCGAGGAGCGCTGCCGAGCAGACGAGCGTCGCGACGCGTCCGCGCGATCGAAGTGCATTCATGGTGAGCCTGCGCGAGAAGTGGAAGGAACGGCGACCGCAAAGGATACGCGGCACGCATGTCACGCGTTAGGGCCGCATCGCGATTTCCCGGTGCCGGCTCGGCCACGCCGATGGGCGGCTGGGATCCGTCGGCCCCCAATAGCCGACGCGATTGCCATTACAGGCGCGTCGGGAGCGTGCCCACGGAGAGTCCGTGCCGCCCCGATTGTCGCGTCCCGGCGCCCCGGCGATGGTTGGGCACCCCCGTGCGAATCGTTCTCGCGGGTGCGTCAACCATCCCAGGAGGTCTCCGATGCGCAAGCGTATCGTGCTGCTCGCGCTGTCGTGCTTCTCTCTGCTCTTTGCCGTTCCCGCGCGCGCACTCCACGCGCAGACCGTGGGCCGGCTCTCCGACAAGGACACGCCCGTGCTCGTGAGCGAGCTGCGTGTGCGCCTGAACGTGCCGGACACGTCGAAAGCCGCCGCACCCGCGCCGGCCCGCGTCAGCGATGCGGATTTCAACGCGTTGATCGCGGCGGCCGCGCAGGCGTACGCCGATCTGATGGATCAGACGAGCCTCAACGAGCAGGAAGCCTGCGCCGCCCAGTGGGGCTCGCGCGACGAAGCGGGCGTCAATCTCCGCAAGGAGACGCAGAATCGCCGGCACAACCTCGAGTGGCTGACGAACAACGCCGGGGATATGCTGCCGCTGCTCGAGAAGTACGTGCAGACGAAGAAGTAGCGGGTGGCGGGATCGCGGGTGTCGCGCCCGGCGCGACACCCGGGGCATCACAGTGGGACCGGCTCGCGAGCTACGGCGTTTATCAGATACTCATGGCCTGGTTCCGGCGCGTCGAGCTCACGTGAGCGCGTCCCCGTTGGCGCACTCCGCCGAGCGCGGCACGACGAGCGAGAACGTGCTCCCCTGCCCGGGCACGCTCTCGACCGCCACCGTCCCATGGTGCGCTTCGGCGATGCCCTTCGCGATGGCGAGCCCGAGCCCCGATCCGAGGTGCGCGGTCCGCTTCGCCTGCCAGAATCGGCTGAAGACGTGGGGCGCATCTTCCGGCTCGATCCCCGGCCCGGTGTCCGACACGCGGAAGCGGACGGCGCGATCGTCGCCCGATACCTGGAGCGTGATGCGGCCATGCTTGGGCGTGAACTTGACGGCGTTGTTCAGAAAATTCGAAAGCACTTGCAGGATGCGGTCGCGATCCGCCAGGATCCGGCCCGAGCCCGGCTCAATCGTGCACGTGAAGGTCAGCGGCTTTGCTGCGGCGATCGGTCGGAAGGCCTCGCAGGCTTCCGACGCGAGTGCACCCGCGTCCTCGCACCGGCAGCAGAGGGTGAACCGTCCGCCCTCGATGCGCGCGACGTCGAGCAGGTCCTGGATGAGCCGGTTCATGCGCTGCGCCGAGCGCGCGATGACGGCGAGCTGTTCCTGCCGCTGCTCTTCGCTGAGCGGGATCTCGGGATCGCGCAACAGCGCGGCGCTCATCGTCACCGTGCTGAGCGGGTTGCGGAGGTCGTGCGACACGATCGAGAGCACCTCGTCGCGGCCCCGCACCGCCGCTTCCGCCTCAGCGCGGCGACGCTCGCTCTCGGCGAGCGCGGCGAGGCGCTGCAGCGTGATCGAGGCGAGATCGCCGAGCGTGCGCACGCGATTGACGATGCCGTGCGCGAACGGCTGCTCGTCGCGGGCGCGCACGAGCACGAGCGCGCCGAGCACTGACTGCTCTCCGATGAGCGGCACGACGAGCACGGAGCACCCTTCGCAATTCGCGGCGAGATATGGTGCCATGGCCGCGCCGAACCCTTCCATGCGCCCGAGAAACACCGGCTCGCGACGTGAGATGATCTCTTCGGTGAGCGAGCCCGGGTACGCAACGCGCTGGCCACACGGCGGCGTGGCGCTTCCCGCGACGGCGACGACTTCGACGTCCTTGTTCGGCGCGACGATCTGCTCCACGTAGGCGCCGTCCGCCTCCGACACCGCGATCGCCCCCTCGGCGATCTGTCGCATGACTTCCGGCACGCGCACCGCGCCGGTGATCGTCTGCGACAGCGTGCGCAGCGCGCGTTCCTCGCGCGCGCGCTCTTCGAGCTCGCGGTTCAAGGCGCGAAGCTCGGCCTCGCGCGCCTCGAGCGCGTGGCGTTCGGCTTCCTCTTCGGCGAGCCGTCGCACGGCCGCGAGCTCCCGCTCCTGCGCCAATCGGCGGTCGGTGAGATCGCGCGTGACTTTCGCGAAGCCGACGAGCGCGCCCGATGCGTCGTGCAGCGCCGTGATCAGGACGCTCGCCCAGAAGCGGCTGCCGTCCTTGCGGACGCGCCAGTCCTCCTCCTCGTACTGTCCCGTGCGCGCGGCGATCTCGAGCACGCGACGGGGCTTGCCGACAGCCTGTTCTTCGGGCGTGTAGAAGTTCGAGAAGTTCTTCCCGATGATCTCGTCCGGCCGATATCCCTTGATCAGCTCGGCGCCGGTGTTCCACGTGAGCACGTTCCCCGTGGGATCGAGCGCGAAGATCGCGTAGTCGCGAACGCTCTCCACGAGGAGCCGATACAGGCCGGGCGTGACGGATTGGCTCGCCGAAGCTCCCGACGGAAGCGGCCGTCCGTCAGGAGCGGAACGAGGAGGCGCGGGCTGATCGGCCATCGGTCAACGGTCCGCCTCGATCCTGACCTGCATCGTGCCTCCTGTTGAACGCCGATGGAGAGCTTCCACGTGCGGTACGCCTCGCCGTGCGCGCGCGTGCACATGCGCAAGCGGCGTGCGCGCGGGATGCGGCGAACGGAGCCGCGGGCACGCATCAGGGATTTGATGACGTGCGGCCATGAGGTTGGCCGGTCGCGTGCAACACGGGCCGGCGCAATCGTGATTACGGAATCAATCGATCCGGAACCACGACCATGTCATCGCACCTGGCACCAGTCGAGTCGCCGCTCTCGGCCGTTCCCAAACGGCTCGCGAAGCGCGCACGACCGACGGTGAAACGCGGACACTTTGAAATGGTGCTCCTCGCGGCCTCGGCCGGCGGCGTGCCGGCGCTGCGCGACTTTCTCGCCAAACTCCCGGCGACGTTTCCGGTCCCCATCGCTGTCGTGCTCCACCGCACGCAGTCGCAGCCGGTGCGCCTCGCGCAGGTGCTCGGCCGAACATCGTCGCTCCAGATCAAGACGGCGGAAGAGGGCGAGCGCGTGGTGCGCGGGGTCGTCTATCTCGCGCCGCCGCGACAGCATCTCGTCGTGCGTCCCAATCGCACGCTGCATCTGATGGACGGACACAAGATCAAGTACGTGCATTCGTCGGCGAATCCGCTGTTCGAATCGGCGGCGTACTCGCTCGACGGGCGCGTCGTCGCGGTCGTGCTCACTGGCAGCGGGACCGACGGCACGAACGGCGTGCAGACGGTGAAAGGCATGGGTGGCGTGGTGCTCGTGCAGGATCCGGCGACGACGGCCTATTCGACGATGCCGCTCTCCGCGATCGGCACCGGGGCCGTCGATCGCGTGCTGCCGCTGGAGCGGATCCCTGCCGAGCTGCTGAAGCTCGTCACGCGGCGCACGCGGCGCCCGGCGGCAGCCGCCGTCGGTTGACCGCGCGCGCGCGTCATTGCCGCTGCAGCGCGACGGCTTGGGTGATCGCGAGCGTTGGCGAGTGCCCCTCGAACCGCACGCGGCCCGCGGCGTCGAGGACGTAGTACGTGGGCGTGCTGATGTCGTTCGTCGCCAGGCGCGCCTGACCACGGTCGTCGTAGTACGACGTGAGCTCGACGTGGGCATCGCGGAGATACTCGCGAATCTCGAGACTGTACGCCTCCGTGGTGAGCGGCACGAGCACCGCGCCATGTGCCTCGAGCGTTCGTTGCATCGGCGGCAACAGCGGCATCTGCATCCGCGACGCGCCGCACGAGCGAGACCAGAACGCGAGCACGCTCACGCGTCCGTGCGTCAGCGACGCGAGCCGCACACTCGCTCCCCCGGCGTCACTCACGGTGACGGTTCCGGGCAGCGGACGTGAGATGGCGTCGGTCATGATGCGCCGAGTCATCTCCTGACCCGCGCTCCCAACGAGCGCGCGCCAATTGTCGTCGCCAAGGGCGCGTGCGAACGTGGCCGCGAGCGAGTCCGCGTGTGCGCGCGGGGTCGCCGGATCGGCGGCGACCAGCGCATAGACGCGGGCCGCGTTCACCGTGTCGCGCGTGCGGAGAAACATCGCGGCGACGCGCTCGAATCGCTGCACGTCCCACCCGTGATCGATCGTGCGGCGCAGCGTGTCGAGCGCCGCCGCGGTATCGCCTCGTTCCAGCAGCAATTCGCCAAGCGAGACGAGCGCCTGGCGCACCATCTCCGCGCGCTGCCGCGCGTCCGCCGCGACGGTCAGCGTGAGATCGCGGTAGCGATCGTCGGGGCGCTCGTAGCTGGCGATCAGCGAGCGAAGGCGCGCGAGCACGGCATCGCGATACTCCGGATCGCGGCGCGCCAGCGTCTCGTAGCGATACCAGAACGCGTCGTGCTCGGACGGCCCCAGGCGGGCGAGCCAGTGAAACACGGCGGTGGAATCGTGCGCCGCGCGCGCGATCTGAAACCCGAACGCGGCGACGCGCGAGCTCAGCGAATCCCCAGCCGACCAGAGATGTTCGACCGTATCGAGCGCGGCCGGTGCGCGGGTGCTGTCGCGCAGCACGGCCGTGTTCAATTGGGACATTCTGTAATACGCCGCCTCCATCCCGCCCGCAGGATCGTGGGCGAGCCGATCGCCCCAGTAGGTGGCGATGTCCTTCGTCGAGTGTGCGGGCGACCCAATCTGCACCGCGTAGTCGCGCATCCCCTCCATTGCGTCGGGGCTGACGTCGTTCTGCCGTCGCAGCATGCCGTCCAGCGCGCGCAGACGCCGCACGTGTTCCACGCTCACGCTGTCCAGGTACGTGCCGCCGAGCATGTACGACTCGAAGGCGACGCGAGCGCCCCAGGCGCGCGGATCGTCGGGATAGAGATCGGTCGCGCGGCGCACGATGCTCAGCGCGCTGTCCGGCGACCGGGCGAGGACGTCGTTGAACTCCTGGGCCAGCGCCTCGGCCGTCGGCTTCCCGTCGCGGTAGACGAGCAGCTCCCAGAGGCGGTCGCCGTGCGCGTCGACGTGCGCGGCCGTCGAGTCCTCGACGGCGAACGCGGCGTAGACCACGTTCCGCGGCAGCGTGAACGATCCCGCGAAATTCCCATCGGGCTGCCGACTGAGCAGCGCCACGACCGATTGTGTCGAGCCGTGATTGTACGCGTCGCTCCACCGCGTGCGGTAGCGCGCACGGAGCCGCAGCGTGGAGGCGCCGCCGAGCGCAGGCGGCGGATCATAACGCACCGTGACGTGCGCGCCTGCCTCGGGCTGCGCCGGCGCGAAGATGAGCGTCCCTGAAAGTTCGCCGGCCGTGGCGCTCGGCGGCGTCGAGATGCGCGCGAGCAGCAGCACGGCGGTGAGGATCGTCGCGGCGATCGCGGAGACGATCCATGGCCGCGCGGCGGAGTGTCTCGCGGCCGGCGCCTCGGCAGGCAGCACGCGGCGCTCGCCACGGGCACGCGCGGCCAGGATGCGGTCGAGCGAGTCGTCGCGGAGCGCGGCGGACGGCTGATAGTGGGCGAAGCGGGCCAGCGCGGCGTCGCGCTCGTCTGAGGGATGATTGGACATGGTCGGCATCATTGGAGTCTCTCAGTCGGTCGCGAGCAGCGCGCGCAAGCGGCGGATGGCGCGGAACAGCCGCACTTCCGCTGTGCCCCGGCGAATGCCGAGCTGCTGCGCGATCTCGTCGTGCGAGTAGCCCTCGATCACCTTCAGCACGAACACGGCGCGCATCTCGTCGGGCAGCGCACCGAGCGCGCGCTCGAGCGTGAGCCGCTCGACGACCGCATCGGAGCGGTCGCGATCGTCGCGCGCGCCGGTCGAAAGCTCGACGGTCCGCCGGGCACGGCGGCGCCGCATCAGCGCCGTGCGGGCCGCGACGATGCGCAGCCAGGCGCCGAACCGGCCCTGTTCGCGATACGAACGCAGCGCCTCGGGCAACCCGATGAACACGTCCTGCACGACGTCGTCCGCGTCGTCGGCGGACAGCGTGACCGCATACGCGATACGGTGGATGTCGCGGCTGTACGCGCCGAAGACTTCGGCGAGCGCCCCCGGCTCGCCGCGCGCGACGCGCGCGAGGCACTCCGGCGACGGCGTCCACGCCGCGGTTGCGGGCGGTTCCGGCACGGCAGCAGCGGCCTGTTCGTGAAGGGCAGTCGAGCGCATCACGATGACAATGCGCGGCGACGGCGGAATCTTACAGGGCGCGACGCCCGAGCTCGCGAAGCGTTGTCATGGTCCCGGCGGCGATCGCGGCAGAGCGGACCGATCCGCGGCCTCGCGTAACGGGTATGAATCGATCAGCACCATCGCGGCGCGCGACGGGCTAATTTGGGGATATGCAATCGTCTCCCATCCATTCTCCACCGTTTGCTCGGCGCTGGCTCGCCCCCCTGGCGCTCGCCATCGCCGCCTTCCAGCTCCCCAGTCCCGTGCTCGCGCAGAATCCCGGCTGGCACTCCGTCCTCGAGGCGAATGCCAGCACGTTCTTCGGCGCGACGTCGCAGACACTCACGGCGCTCGCCGCCGACGTCTCGCACGGGGGCGAAGGATTCACGGCCGATGCGCACTTCAAGTTTCGCTATGGCGAAGCCGAGGACGCCAAGAAGGTGAAATCGGTGAACGCGCGCGGCGTCAGCGTGTCGACGTCGGTCGACGTCGCGCCGCACGGGCGCTTCAGCCCCTTCGTGATGTTCACCGGCGAGACGAGCCTCGAGGCGCGGATCGAGAGCCGCTTCTCTGGCGGCGCCGGTGCGAAGTGGATGTTCGCCAAGTCGAGTACCGGCTCGGCAAGCGTGAGCCTCGCGGTGCTCGGCGAGCGCACCGCCGCGCTCGCGGACACGCTGACGTCGCGCATCAAGGGCGTCGCGCGCTACTCGTGGCGCGTGAAGATGGATCAGCGGCTCGACGACAAGGTCTCGGTGTCGCACGCGACGTTCTACGCGCCGATCGTCAACTCGCCGGAGCAGTTCACCGTGACGTCGACGACGGTCGGCAGCTACGCGCTGAGCAAGCCCGTGGCGCTGACCGTGACGTTCACGGACAACTACGACAGCCAGGCCGAGCTGCGCGGCGCGCCGGGGAACAACAACGGATCGCTGCTGTTCGGGGTGCGGGGCAGCTTCTGATCCCGGCGATGTGAGCGGCGGGCGACACGCCGCGTCTCACGCCCACTTCAGGCTCGTCTCGGCGATCGGCAGCGTGCGCACGCGCACGCCCGTCGCAGCGAAGATCGCGTTGCAGACCGCCGGCGCCGCCGCGGGGAGACCAGGTTCGCCCAATCCGGTCGGCGGCGCGTCGGATGTGACGAAGTCCACGTCGACCGCCGGCGGCGTGTGGTTCATGCGCAGCATGTGGTACTGATTGAAGTTCGTCTGCGCCGCCGCGCCGTTCTCGATCGTGAGCTTCTGGAACCACGCGGCGCTGATGCCGTCGAGCATCGCGCCCTGCACCTGGCTTTCGGCGGCGCTGAGGTTGATGATCGTGCCGGCGTCCACCGCCGCCGTGAGCTTCTTGATCGCGAGATCGCCGTCGCGGCTCACCGCGACGTCGGCGACGATCGCGACGTACGCGTTCATCGTGTGCGTGATCGCGAAGCCTTGGCCCTCGCCGCGCGGACGGGCCGCGCCCCACCCCGCGCGCGCCGTCGCGAGCTTCAGCACGTTCGTCATCTTCGCCGCGTCGAAGCCGCGCGTGCCGGCCGGCACCGCCGACAGCAGCTCGAGGGTGAAGGCGAGCGGCTCGCGACCCGCCGCGTGCGCCAGCTCGTCGACGAAGCACTGCGTCGCCCACACGTTTCCGTTGTCGCCCGGGGCGCGCCAGAATCCCGTCGGGATCCCGCCGGGAAGCTTGCTCGACTGCACCCGCGAGCCGGGGATCGCGATGAACGGGAAGCCGTCGGCGCTCATGTCGCCCGGGCCGCCCTCCATCTTCACGAACGCATCGTGCAGCGCCACGATCTTTCCGGCGCCGTCCACGCCCGCGGTGAAATAGTGCCAGCCGTTGGAGCGATAGTTGTCGTGCGCGAAGTCGTCCTCGCGCCGCCACATGAGCTTGACCGGCGTGCCCTCGAGCTTCCTGGCGATCGCCGCCGCCTCCAGAGAATACTCATTGCTGCCGCGGCGCCCGAACCCGCCGCCGAGCCGCGTGATGTGCACGATCACGTTCTTCGGCGCGAGGCCGAGCCCGCGCACGACGAGGCCATGGCCGCTCGCCGGAATCTGCGTCGGCGTCCACATCTCCATCACGCCGTTCTTGTAGAGCGCCGTGCAGTTCTGCGGCTCGAGCGTGGCGTGCGCGAGGAACGGATAGTGGTACACCGCCGCCACGGCCTTCGCGCCCGCGGGCAGCGGCACCGGCGGCGTCGCGCTCGCAAGCTGCTCGGCCTGCGCCGCCATCTCCGTGCTGTTCCGACTCACGGTTGGACCGGCATTCCACTGCACGGAGAGCGCCTTCGCGGCACTGAACGCGTTCCACGTGGAGTCGGCGACGATCGCCACGCCGGGCACGAGCCCCGCGATCCCCTCGAGCACGAACGCGTCGCGAACGCCGGGACGCTGCTTCACGTCGTCGAGGTTGGCACTCGCGACGGTGCCGCCGAACACCGGACATTTCGTGTACGTCGCGTACAGCATGCCCGGCAGCTTGACGTCGATTCCGAACAGCGGCGCGCCCGTGACGATCTTGTGATTGTCGACGCCCGGCACGCGCGTGCCGATCAGCTTGAAGTCCTTGGGATCCTTGAGCGGCGCGTTGGCCGGCGGCGCGAGCGTGGCGGCTTTGGTCGCCAGCGACCCGTACGTGGCGCGTCGCTTGGACGGCGCGTGTACCACGGCGCCGTTCTCGGTGCTGCACTCCGCCGCTGGCACCCCCCACGTGTCTGCCGCGGCGGCGACGAGCATGGCGCGCGCGGTGGCGCCCGCGTGGCGGAGCGGCGCGAAGTTGCTCGGCGTCGACATGCTTCCCACCGAGAACTGCCGGCCGTACGCCGGATTGAAGTCGCCCTGCACGACCGTCACCTGGTCCCACGGGACGTCGAGCTCCTCGGCGACGATCATCGGCAGGCCGGTCTTGATCCCCTGCCCCATCTCCGAGTTCGGCGCGATGATCGAGACGGCGCCGCTCGGCGCGATGGTGATGAAGGCGTTCGGCTCGAAGTCGCCGGCCCCCGCGGCCAGGGGCTCGGCGAGCGCCGTCGCGGGGCCGAAGCGCAGATAGGCGCCGACGAGCAGGCCGCCGCCGGCGATCGCGCTCGCCCGGATGAACGCGCGCCGGTCCACGGCGTTATGAGAAGAATCATATGAGTGTTTCATGAACGCCCTCCATTCACCGGCGTGGCGGCGCCGATCTCCACGGCGCGCTTGATCCCGGCGCGGATGCGGACGTACGACGCGCAGCGGCACAGGTTGGCCGCCATCGTGCGGTCGATCAGCGCGTCGCTCGGGTGCGGCGTGCGCCGGAGCAGCGCGGCGGCGGCCATGATCTGCCCCGCCTGGCAGTAGCCGCACTGCGGCACGTCGAGCTCGCGCCACGCCTGCTGCAGCGGATGCGCGCCCGCGGGATCCAGCCCTTCGATCGTGGTGACCTCGGACGCGCCGACGGCCGACACGGGCACCTGGCAGGCGTGAACGGCCGAGCCGTTGAGGTGCACCGTACACGCGCCGCACTGGCCGATGCCACAGCCGTACTTCGTGCCGGTGAGGCCGATCGAGTCGCGCAGCACCCACAGCAGCGGAGTGTCCGGCGCAACGTCGACGGTGTGCGACTGTCCGTTCACGCGAAGTGAGTATTTGCTCATGAGCGTGCTCAGTAGGGCGGGGACCCGAAGTCCTGATTCAACGGTATTCTACCACGCGTCGGCACTTCGCGGTATGTGGGCGGCGGACCAGGCACTGCGCTCGGCGGCCTTGCCTCCCAGCCGCATCCTGCCGAACTTCTCGAAATCGGTAAGTGCCGTGCTCGTCGCGTGGCCGCGACAACCGGCAGAACGCCCAACGAGAGTGCCGCCGGAAATGTCCGCTGGCCGCAAGAAGGCTGACCGCGACCTGCCCCGCGGGGCACGCGAACGCGCGCGCGAATCGGCCGAGGGCCGTCGCGAGTCGGCGGAGCACGTGCGCCACTCGGCGAGCGAACGTCGCGAGGAAGCGGAGCAGCAGCGCGTCATCGCAGAGGAGGAGCGGCACTCCGCGGAGTTGATGCGCCGGATCGACGACGAGACGCGGCAGGCGGCCGAGCTCCGGCGTGTGGCGGCCGAGGACGCGCGGGACGCCGCCGAAGAATCTCGCAAGGTCGCGGATGAGGCGCGGCGCGCGGCGGAGTCGGCGCGACAGGCGGCGGAACGCGCACGCGAGGAAGCGGCCGCGCTGCGCGCGGCGTACGAGGAGCAGCTCGCGCTGATGCGCGAGATGCGAACCGCGCTCGAGGCGATGGAGCGGCGGCTCGGGACCACGGCGACACGCGAGACGTCCGGCTGAAGAGCACGCTGAGCAGCCCCGCGGTCCGCTCGTTAGGTTCCGTTTACTGGCGAGCGGCACCGCGCTGCTCCTTTCCCAAGCTGCCTGACGGTCCGCGCCGCAACGCCGTCATCCGGCTCTCGAGAGTCGATCCGATCCAGTACGCTCTCACTCTCGAGGCTGCCGTGCACTCACTCTACTCGTGTGACCTCGCGGTCTCCGCGGTCGCGTCCGACGGCGGCCTCGTCGCCGAGCTGTCGAGCGAGCTGGCGGGCCGCCTGCCGACCGCTCCGGAATGGATCGGCGCAGACCCGCTCGCCGGTTCGCCGATGAACGCCGACGATGCCGAGGCTCCCGGCCTGCCGCTTGGCGCCGAGTATTCGCGCGTAGTGCTCGTGCTGCACCAGCACCTGTGGCACCACGACGCGCGAACGCTCCGCGAGGCCGCGGCGCTGCAGATCCGCGTGAAGGCGCGGCGCGGCTCGGTGTGCGTGCTCGCGCTCGACGACAGTCCCGTCGCGGGGTGGCTGGCGGACGCGCCCCGCTATGGTCTGCTCGCGTCCGGCCGCGCCGGCGCGGCGGAGTTCATCGCGGGCGTCGTCGCCGCGGAGGGAGGTGCCGTGAAACCAGCGCCGCCGGCCGCGCCCGTCGACGTCGGTGCACGGTGGCCCGACCCGCCGACGCCGTTCCTCGCGCAGCCGCGCGCGCTCGCCGCGCTCCGGCACGAGCTCGACGGCATCGTCGCCGTGCTCAATCGCGAGCTCGCGCGCGAGTGTGCGGCGAGCCCGGATCGCTCGTTCGACGTGCACGTGCTGCCACATCGCGTGGTCGCCCGCCTCGACGACGTCGCGATCTCGTTTTCCTGGCTCACGACGGGACTGGCCAACGTCGCCGAGGGGCGGCTGCTCGTCATGGCGTGGAGCGGCGTCGATCGCGGCGTGCGGGGCGTTCCGCCGTTCAAGCCGGCAAACGCGCTGCGCGAGTGCGTGTACGCCGCCGACGGGAATGCCCCGGACGAGTGGCGGTGGCGCGCCGACGACGTGGCGCGGCAGCCGTACGCCCGCGAGCAGCTCGTCGCCGACTGGCTCGCGCGCGCCTGCATTGCTCGAGCAGGGTGAATCCGCTATCTTGCATCAAGCGACACACGCGCGGTGCGCGTGGACATGTTCCGGACGTTGCCTGGGCCTGCCCAATTGCGAGCAGGCCTTTTTGTGTTCCGCCCGGACGAATCGCCCGATCCGCATTCCGCGGATACCCCTCGTGAGGGGTCAATTCACGAAGCACGTTGTGTCGGCCGGTACGGCAAAACTCCGGACTCCCACCAACACAGCACAGCACACCAAGGAGTAGGACAATGCGTACGACTGGCACCGTGAAGTGGTTCAACGACTCGAAGGGCTTCGGCTTCATCACGCCCGAAGACGGACAGAAGGATTGCTTCGTTCATCACTCGGCGATCCAGGGCTCGGGCTTCAAGACGCTCACCGACGGCGAGCGTGTGGAGTTCGACGTCGTGCAGGGGCAGAAAGGCCCCGCCGCCGAGAACGTGACCAAGCTGGGTCGTTGAGCGGAATCGTCGCGTCGCCGGTCGAGGAAGCTCGACCGGCGGCAGCGGACTGGCGCCGCCTGGTCGAGCCGTACACCGGCCCCGACACGCGGCGCGCGGCCGTTCAGCTCCTGACCACGCTCGGGCTGCTCGCCGCGAACGGCGCCGCGATCCACGCGGCCACCAGCCGATCGCTGGTCGTCGCGACGCTCCTCGCGCTCCCGATGGCGGGCCTGCTGGTCCGCACCTTCATTCTCATGCACGATTGCGCGCACGGCTCGTTCTTCGCCTCGCGCGCGATGAACGACGGCGTCGGCTTCGTGACCGGCGTGCTCACGCTGACGCCGTTCGCGCAGTGGCGGCGCGATCACGCGCTGCACCACGCCTCGTCTGGCGATCTGGACCGCCGCGGCCATGGCGACGTCCCGACGCTCACGGTCCGCGAGTATCTCGCGCGATCGCCGGGGGCGCGCCGGGCGTATCGCCTCATTCGGCATCCGCTCGTGCTGCTGCTCGGCGGGCCGCTGCATTTGGCGATCGGACAGCGGCTGCGCGGCCGGAGCCTCGCGACCGGCCCAACGCAGGCGGCGAGCGTCTGGCTGGCGAACGTGGCGATCGCGGCGCTGCTCGCCATCGCGTTCCTGACCGTCGGCTGGAAGACCGTGGTCTTCGCCTACGCGCTGCCCTACTACCTCGCCGCGATGGCCGGCGTCTGGCTGTTCTACGTGCAGCACCAGTTCGAGGACGCGTACTGGGCGCCGCACGGCGAATGGGATTACGTGGACGCCGCGCTGCGCGGCAGCTCGCATCTCCGGCTGCCCGCCGTGCTCCAGTGGTTCACCGGGAGCATCGGCCTGCACCACGTGCACCACGTCGCGCCGCGCATCCCGAACTATCGCCTGCAGTCCTGCCACGACGCCAACGCGCTCTTCGCGCAGTCGCCCGTCGTGACGCTCCGCAGCGGAACGGCCGCCCTGCGGCTGGCGCTGTGGGACGAGGACCGCGGGCGGCTCGTCCGCTTCCGCGACGTCGCGATCACGGATTAATCATTCAATTTCTTGCATTACCGCCGCACCCCACGCACAGGAGCGTCATGAAGGAAGAAGCGATCGAAATGGAAGGCGTCGTCTCCGAAGTCCTGCCGAGCGCGATGTTTCGCGTCGACCTGAGCAACGGGCACCAGCTGCTGGCCACGGCCGCCGGCAAGATGCGGAAGTTCCGCATTCGCATTCTCGCGGGCGATCGGGTGACGGTCGCTGTCTCGCCCTACGACCTCGCGCGCGGCCGCATCACGTTTCGCCATAAGGGCTGAGCGACGCGGCGTCCTCGTACGCCGGCAATCGCAGCGTGAAGCAGGCCCCGTCGCCCTCCGTGCTGACGACCGACAGGTCGCCCCGCATGCGCCGGGCAAGGTCGCGGCTGATCGACAAGCCGAGGCCGACGCCCTCGTGCCGCCGCGTGAGGCGCGTGTCGACCTGCACGAACGGCTCGAAGATGCTCTCGAGCTTGTCGCTCGGAATCCCGATGCCCGAATCCGCGACGGCGATGTCGACCGCATCGTCGTGGCTCGTGCACGTCACCCTGATGCGGCCGCCGCTCGGCGTGAACTTCATGGCGTTGGTCAGGAGATTGAGCAGGATCTGACGCACCTTCTCCGGATCCGCGACCACCCAGCGCGGCTCGTCGCACTCCACCAGCTCGAGGACGAGCCCGCGCGCGCGCATCTGCGGCTCGACGAGCGCCTCCGCGGCCGCGACCAGCTCCGCGGTGCTCACCTTCCGAAGGTCGAAGCGCACGGTGCCCGCCTCGATGCGCGCGAAGCTCAACACCGTCTCGATCAGGCCGAGGAGGTGGCGCTCGCTGCGCTGGATGCGCTGCAGCGCCTCGCGCTGCGCGTCGGTGATCGCGCCGTGGACTTCCAGCTCCATCAGCTCCGCGTAGCCGCCGATCGCGTTCAGCGGCGTCCGCAGCTCGTGGCTCATCACGGTGAGAAACCGGCTCTTCGCGAGATTGGCCTCTTCGGCGTCCGCGCGCGCCACCCGCTCCGATTCCAGGAGTCGCTCGCGTTCGGCGAGGTAGTTGCGGATCTCGAATTGGCGCATGCGCGCACGCAGCGCGGACCGGACCGCGGTGACGAGCGTGGCGATGCGAATGGGACGCTCGAGCAGCACCGTGTTGCCCCGCGTCATGATCGCCCCGATTCCGTCGGTGAGGCTCCGCGACAGCTCGCCTTCGCCCGTGAGCACGAGCAGCGGGATGTCCGACCAGGAGGGCTGCCTCCCCACGGCGTCGAGCAGGCGTTCACGTGTGCTCCGCGAGAGCGCCTCCTCGGCCACGAGCAGCACGCCGACGTCCTCGTCGATCGCGGCGCACAGGTCGTCGATGTCCGCGCAGAGTCGGCTCGTGAGGCCCCAGCGTTCCAGAATCGCGACCGCGAGCGGGCCGTCGCGACCCGTTGGCGCGTGGACCGCCACGTCGACCGTCGTGGGCACTGTCCGGCTCCCGGCGTCGGCGCGAGCCGTCACGGCGCGACGTTCTGATCCATGAGCGGGGCGGTACCGCCGGTGTAGGTCGGCACGCCCGTGAGCACCCCGTGAAATTCCGCCAGCGGCTTGCCGACCGCGAGCCCACCCTGATCGACGCGGCACTCGCGGATCGTGTGCTCGTGCGGACCGCTCCGCTTCTTCACGACGGAGATCGCCTGGCGGACGACGCCAGCGTGCTCGAAGTAGCGAAGCAGGAGCACGGTGTCGGCGAGATAGCTGACTTCGGCCGCCTCGTCCACGGGGCCGCCGAACACGCCGTACTGGACGAGCGTCATGAGAATCGAGACGCGATGGTTCGCGAGGTAGCTCAGCAGCTCGTGCACCTGCACCGTCAGCAGCCGCTCCGACGGCATCGCCTGCATGTAGCCGTTGATGGAATCGATCACGATCAGGCGCGCCCCGTCCTGCTCGACGACCTTGCGGACGGTTGCCGCGAACTCGCCCGGCGACATCTCCGTCGGCTCGATCTGGTGCACGTGCACGAGCCCGTTCGCCTCCGCCTCGCCGATGTCCATGCCGAGCGTTTCGGCGCGCGCGCGAAAGGTCGCGGCGCGCTCGTCGAACAGGAAGAAGTGCACGCGCTCGCCGCGCGTGGCCGCGGCGAGCCCGTACTGGGTGCACAGCACGGACTTGCCGGTGCCGGCGGCGCCCGTGATCAGCGTGCTCGTGCCCACCGTGAGCCCGCCCCCGAGCAATCGATCGAGCTGCGGCGAGCCGCTGCCGATCTCCTCGCCTCCCAGCGATTCCGCGGGAGAGGCGATCTCGAGCCTCGGGTACACCTCCAGCCCGCCGGTGCGGATGCGGAAGTCGTGATAGCCGGCGCGGAAACGCGCGCCGCGAAGCTTCTTGACCTCGAGCCGCCGCCGCTCCGCCCCGTAGTCGATCGCCAGGTGATCGAGCACGATCACGCCGTGCGCGAGACTGTGCAGCTGCATGTCGCCGTCGGGCGCCGAGCGATCGTCGAGGAAGAGCGCCGTACAGTCGCGGCCGGCAAAGAACTGCTTGAGCGACAGGATCTGCCGCCGGAAGCGGAGCGGATCGCGCGCCAGCAGTCGCATCTCGGAGAGCGAGTCGATCACCACGCGCGCGGGCCGCTTCTCCTCGATCGCGGACAGAATCACCTCGACCGTCTGCTGTAGCTCGATCTCGGACGGGTGGAAGAGCGTGTACGCCTCGTCGGTGCTGCCGGGCTGGACTTCGGCGAGCTCCACGAGGTCGAGTCCGTCCAGCGACCAGTCGTGCGAGATCGCCGTCGCCCGCAGCTCAGCCGCGGATTCCGAGAGGGTGACGTACATGCCGCGCTCGCCACGGGCCAGGCCGGCCAGGAGGAACTGCAAGCCGAGCGTGGTCTTTCCGGTGCCCGGATCGCCGTCGATCAGGTAGACGTGATTGCTCGCGATGCCCCCGTATAGGATCGCATCGAGCCCCGCGATGCCCGTCGCGCACTTCGGAACGGCGTGGGATGCTGAATCTGACGCCGGCACTTCGGCTGCCCTCTGTCCCACGACGCTTCTCCGCTGAATAATCAGATGTGTAGAACTCGACGAAGCGAACGGTAGCTCCGCGGCAACGCGAACGCCAACGTGCCGGCGGCGATCCGGCTCGACGGGGCTCGACATCGCGAGACTTGCAGGAACTGTGCGGCAACGCGGGCGAGCCGGGAACACGCGACCCGGTCGTTCCGAATCACGCCACGGGCATGCATCGTCGGCG
>DASZUN010000091.1:0-7827 GCA_035547615.1 Gemmatimonadaceae bacterium
TCAAGCTCCGCGAGATCTCCCGCGACGTGTTCGACGTGAACCAGGGATCGCTCTACCCCGCCCTCCAGGCGATGGTGCGCCGCGGCTGGATCCGCGCCGAGTGGCGCCCGAGCGAGAACAACCGCCGCGCGCGCTACTACAGCATCACCGCCGAAGGCCGCAGGCAGCTCCGCGCCGAGATCGTGGAGTGGGAGCGCGCATCGGCCGCCGTCAACCGCGTTCTCCGCTACGCCTTTCAGGGAGCCTGACCATGGCCTGGTACCACGAGCTCGCATCCTCAGTCGCATCGCTGTTCGGCCGGCGTCGCCAGGACGCGGAGCTGGACGAGGAGATGCGCTTCCATCTCGAGATGGAGACGCAGCGTCACGTGACGTCCGGCATGTCGCTCGACGCGGCGCGCCGGCGCGCGCGCCGCGACTTCGGCGGCGTCGACCGCCACAAGGACGCGGTGCGTGACGAGCGCGGCGCGAGCTGGTGGTTCGACGCACTGAGCGACGTCCGCATCGCCGCGCGCTCGCTTCGCCATCGCCCCGGTCTCACCGCGGCCGCGCTGCTCACACTCACGCTCGGCATCGGCGCCACGAGCGCGGTGTTCGGGGTCGTCGAGCGCGTGCTCCTCACGCCGCTCCCGTACGCGCAACCGCGCAACGTCGTCAACGTGTGGAGCGCGTGGAAGGGCTTCGATCAGACGTGGCTCTCGTACGACGAATGGGAAGGGTGGCACGCGCGCATCCCCGCGTTCGCCGACATCGGCCTCTACTCCGACGGCTCCGCCACGCTCGACGGCGATTCGCCCGAGCGCGTGCGCGCCGAGGCCGTGCAGCGCGATGTGTTCCCGATTCTCGGTGTGTCGCCCGAGCGCGGCCGCGGCTTCTCGGCGCACGAAGATCGTCCGGGCGGGGCACGCGTCGCCATGCTCAGCCACGAGGTCTGGGAGCGGCGCTACGGCGGCGACCCGTCGATCGTGGGCAGGCAGATTCAGATCTCCGGGAACGCGACGACGGTGGTCGGCATCATGCCGGCCGGTTTCGAGCTGCCGATCGACTACGCGGGCGGCCAGCGCACCGACGTCTGGGTGCCGCTCGCGCTCGACGCGCAGAAGGCGGGCTCGCTGCCCGGGCCGGCGTTCCCGAAGGGCGGCGCGAGCCACGGCTTCTACGCCGTCGCGCGCCTGGCGCCCGGCGCCACGGCAGCCACGGCCAACGCGCAGCTCCGCGATCTCGTCGCGCAGATCACGCGCGACGGCTACATGGCCAACGTCGACTTTCACGCGTTCGCCGTGCCGGTCGAGGCGCAGATCACCGGACGCGTCCGCCCGGTGTTGCTCGTGGTGTTCGGCGCGGTGCTGCTCGTGCTGCTCATCGCCTGCGCCAACGTCGCCGGGCTGCTGCTCGTGCGCGGCGAGACGCGCCGGCGCGAGCTGGCCGTACGCGTCGCGCTCGGCGCCGGACCGTCGCGACTTGCGCGTTTGCTCATTACGGAAAGCGCATTGCTCGCCGCGGCCGGCGGCGCCGCGGGCGTGACGCTCGCCTGGCTCGCCGTCCGCCTGCTGCGCTCGCACGCGCCGGCCGGGCTGCCGCGCATCACGGAGACCTCGCTCGACTGGAGCGTGCTCGCCTTCGCGCTCGGCGCGTCGGCGCTGACGGCGCTGCTCACCGGCATGCTGCCGCTCGCACAGGCCAATCATCTTGGATTGGCCGGCGAACTGCGCGAGGGCGGCCGTGGCGCGACCACCGGCCGCGCGCGGCTCCGCTGGCGACAGACGCTCGTCACCGCCGAGATCGCGCTGGCGGTAGTGCTCGTCGCCGGCGCGGGGCTCATGATCCGCAGCGTGCGCAACCTGCTCACGATCGATCCGGGCTTCCGCGCGGATCACGTGCTCACGATGCAGATCTCCACGCCGTCGATCTGGTACGGCGACTCCACGCGCGTGGCCGCGTTCTGGGACGATCTCGAGCGGCGCGTCGCGGGATTGCCCGGTGTGGAGCACGTCGGCGCCGTTCGCCTGCTGCCGCTCGCGTCCGACATGGGCGACTGGGGGCTCCGGATCGACGGCTACACGCCGCCGCCCAACCAGGGCGCGCCCGGCGATTGGCAGATCGTGACGCCCGGCTACTTCGAGACGATGGGGCTGCGTGTGCGCGAAGGCCGAGTGCTGGAGACCGGCGACGACATGCACGGGCCCCTGGCGATGGTCGTGAATCGCGCGTTCGAAACGCAGTACTTCGCCGGCCGCCCGGCGCTCGGCGGACGCGTGCGCATCGGCGGCAGCGACAGCTTGCACGTGTACACGATCGTCGGCGTCGTCGACGACGTTCGGCACAATAGTCTGCTTGGCGCGGTGAAGCCCGAGTTCTACGCGACGCTCGCGCAGTTCGCCGTCGCACCGGGCAGCACGCGCCGCACGATGAACCTCGTCGTGCGGACGCGGGGCGACCCGCGGGCGCTCATCGCGCCGGTGCGTGCCGCCGTGCACGCGATCGACGCCCGGCTCGCCGTGTCCGACGTGCGGACAATGGACGACATCGTGAACGCCGCGATCGGCGGACAGCGCTTCGCCATGCAGACGCTCGGCCTGTTCGCGATCGTCGCGCTCCTGCTCTCGGCGATCGGAATCTTCGGCATCGTGTCGCAGATCGTCGCGTCGCGGATTCACGAGCTGGGCATTCGCGCCGCGCTCGGCGCGACGCCAGGCCAGCTCACGCGCCTCGGACTGGGCGCGGGGCTGCGGCAGACGGGCGTTGGGCTGGCACTCGGCGTCGTGGCGGCGCTGCTGCTCACGCGTGTGCTCCGCACCATGCTGCACGGTGTGACGCCCACCGATCCGCTCACGTTCGCCGCGGTCGTGGCGGTGACGGGCGCGGCGGCCGTGATGGCGAGCGTGCTGCCGGCGCGGCGCGCCGGTCGCGTCGATCCGAACGTCGCGTTGCGCGCGGATTAGGCGCGGCGGCCCGCGTCGCGCTGTTCATGGCCGACGCGTCCGGTCTCGGGTTATCCTTCACCGGACGACTCGAGACCGGAGATGCCCGATGCAGCACGAGCTGGTGGAGCTGAGGACGCTGGACGGTGTCTGCCCGACGCACGTCTATCATCCCGACGGCGGCGGCCCGTGGCCGGGCGTGATCGTCTACATGGACGGGATCGGGATGCGGCCGGCGATCCTCGACATCGCGGCGCGGATCGCGGCGAGCGGGTACTACGCCATGGCGCCGAACCTCTTCTACCGCGTGGGCTACAACGCGGAGTACGGCGTGCGGGTCTTCGAGGATGCGAAGGCGCGCGAGGACCTCATGACGCGGATCATGCCGTCGGCGAGCCCGGCGAACATCATGCGGGACACGGAAGTCTTCTTCGCGCACCTCGACGCACGCCCCGACGTGCGGCATGACTGTTTTGGTATTACAGGATACTGTATGGGCGGGCGGCTGGCGCTCTACGCGGCCGGGCACTTCGGCGAGCGCTTTGCCGCCGCGGCCGCGTACCACCCCGGCGGTGTCGCGACCGACTCACCCGACAGTCCACATCGGCTGGCGGGCAACATCAAGGCTCGCGTCTACGTCGCCGGCGCGATCGACGACAAGGGGTTCGATGACGCGCAGAAGGCTCGGCTCGAGCAGGCGCTCACCGACGCGCGCGTGGACCACGTGGTCACCACGTACAACGCGCGCCACGGCTGGGTGCCGTGCGACACGCCGGTGCACGACCAGGTGGAAGCCGAGCGGCACTGGGAGTCGCTGCTGACGCTGTTCGGGGAGACGCTCGTGGCGTGACGGCGCGCAAGAGCACGTCGATGCGTCCGCGGGCGAGGATCACTTCGCGCGCGGCGCGTCTTCTTCCATCCGATACGCCTGCGCCGCTGGCCGGAGCGGCCGCAGCAGCCAATGCGGCCGCCGCATTCCACCCGGCCCAGGCGCCGGCCGCGCCATCGCGAGCCACTCCTTGTAGATCTCGTGACTCTTCGCCGTATCGACCTCGATGTCCCCCTCGCGGTCGCCCGCCTCCGCCTTCGTCACGCGCACCCTCTGATGCCACGCGTGCGCCCCGCTGATCGGATCGGGGTGCACGGGGAAGACGAGATTCTGGTGCACGCCCGCGCTGTGCCACCATACGCGCCCTGAATCGGAGTCGCGGCTCGAGAACGGCTCCACGTCCTTCACGCGCCGCATGCGCCAGCGGCCGCCCTGCTGCTCGAGCTTTACGAGCGCCGAGCTCCAGCGGTCCATGCCCTTGTCGTCCTTCATGCGCCAGCGGCCCATGTGGTGCGAGCACGCGACCACGCCGGGGCGAATCCCCTCGGTCACCCACGCCGGCACCACGAAGTAGCCGATGTCGGTGTTCACGCGCACGAGACCGCCGAGCGCGATGCCCAGCCGCTCCGCGTCCGACGTGTGGATCCAGAGCGGATTGGCGTGCGCGATCTCGTTCAGCCATTTCGCGTTTCCAGATCTCGTATGGATCAGCACGGGCAAGCGGAAGGTCGGCACGAGCACCATCTCGCCACTCGCGGCGTCGAGCGTGCTCGGCGCGACGTGGCTCTCGATCGTCGCGGGAATCGCGAGCTCGGGCCAGCCCCACGCGGCAAGTGTGGACGAGTAGAACTCGAGCTTGCCCGACGGCGTCGGAAATCCGTGGCGCGCGACGCCGTCGACCATCACGCCCACGGCGCGGCGGCCCTCGGCGTCGGGCGCTGGAGCCGGCATTGGCGCGATGTTCGTGGTTTTCGCGGGCGGTGTCGCGGTGTACACGCGCTGCGTGCCTTGGTCGACCATCGAGCGCGCCAACTCGTCGCCGCTCACGGGCTCCTCGTGCCGCGCGTACGCGCTCACCGGAACGGCGAACGAGCCGAACTTGCGCATGTACTCGAACGGCGTGAGTCCCTCGGCGGCCGCCGCTTCCGGCAGCCCCGGCACGGAGTTCTCGAAGATCCAGCGATAGTACTCCTCGATCCGCAGCTTCTCGCCCGCGCGGTACGGCGACTCGAAGTGCTTGCGGATCCCCATCGCGCCGTCGGGATCGATGCGCCACGACAGCTCGATCCAGAGCTCGTTCTCCTCCCACACCTCGCCGGGGTTCGTCTCGCGCGTGTCGGTGACGTCCACGCCGTCGCGCTCCGCGGCGACGCGGTTCACGGGCTGCCGGAAGCCGATCCAGCTCCCGGCGTGCGTCTCGAAGCTCGCCAGGTCGTGGCGCTCGCTGCCGAGTCCCACGGGGAGCACGTAGTCGGCGAACCACGCCGTCTCGCTCCACACCGGGGTGAGCGCCACGTGCCGCCCGATGAGCGACTCGTCGCGTAACACCTCGATCCACGTGAAGCCGTCAGGATTCGTCCAGACGGGGTTGTAGACGCGCGTGAAGTAGACGTCGAGCGCGCCGCGTCCCTCTTTCAAGAAGTGTGGTAACAGAAAGCTCATCTCGAAGAAGGCGAGCGGATATTCCTTCGGCCAGGTGAGCTCGTTCCACGTCGTGGGATGCGGCGGGCGCGCGTGGGGCGCGGGCACGAACTTGGCCCACGTGCTCGGGATCGTACCGCCCTCGGTGCCCACGCTCCCGGTGAGCACGTTGAGGAAGAACAGGCAGCGCGCCGTCATCCAGCCGCCGAGGTTGCCCGCGGCCGCCGCGCGCCAGTTGTGCGCGCTGAACCGCGAGCCGGCGCGGCCGATCGCACGCGCCACCTCGACCAGCGTCGCCGCCGGCACGCCCGTCTCACGCTCCGCGCGCTCGGGCGTGTAGTCGGCATAGAGGCGCTCGAGCTCCGCGGTGAATCGCTCGAACGCGACCGGCTCGCTCGGGTGCACGGCGCGGAGGTACTCCTCCCAGTTCACCCAGCGGCGCACGAACTCGCGGTCGTACAGCCCCTCGCGGATCAGGATGTTCGCGATCGCGAGCAGCACGGTGGGCTCGGTGCCCGGGTGCGTGGGGAGCCAGTGGTCCGCGTGCGTCGCCGTGTTCGAGAGCCGCGGATCCATGACGATGATCGTCGCCCCGCGCTTCTTGGCCTCGATGATCCGCTGCGCGTGCGGATTGAAGTAGTGCCCGCTCTCGAGGTGCGCGGATATGAGCAGAATGCAATCAGCATTCGCGTAATCGGGCGCCGGGCGATCCATGCCCATCCAGAACGCGTAGCCGGCGCGCGCGCCCGCCGAGCAGATGTTGGTGTGGCTGTTGTGGCCATCCACGCCCCAGGCGGCGAGCACGCGCTCGGTGTAGCCGTCCTCGCCCGGGCGGCCGACGTGGTACATCACCTTGTTCGGCTCGCCGCGCTGGATCGCCGCGCGAATGCGGTTCGCGAGATCGTCGAGTGCCTCATCCCACGTCACGCGCTCCCATCCGCCCTCGCCGCGTGCGCCCACTCGGCGCATGGGATAGAGGATGCGCTCCGGGTCGAGCACCTGGTTCAGCGTGGCCGGTCCTTTCGCGCAGTTGCGGCCGCGGCTCCCCGGGTGGTACGGATTGCCCTCGAACTTGCGGACGTCGCCGGTTTCCTTGTCCACGTAGGCGAGGAGCCCGCATGCGGACTCGCAGTTGAAGCAGGTCGTCGGCACGAGGCGGTAGTGCCGCCCACGTTCGACCCAGTCGTCCCAGCGATCCTCGGGCGGGAACGCGGCGAAGCCCTGCTGCATCTGGCCGTCGTCGCCCGGGTGAAGGCTTCGCATCGTCATTCTGAAATGCTCATGAGATTGGCGGCCCCTGTCCGGCGAGCACGAAGGCGTGGCCGTGCAGCCACCAGCCGGCGAGGGATAGCACCGCGGAGAGCGCGGGGGACACGGAGATAACGGCGAGCGGGAGCACGAGTCCGATCACCATCGCGAGCCAGAACGCGCGCGACTGCGAGCCCCGGGTGAGCGCGTGGGCGGCCGCCGTTGCGTTGGCGGTGCGATGGTGACCGAGACCATCGGCGAGCGCGATGGCGCCGGTCGTCACCACGCAGGCGATGAAGACGTCGCGCAGCAATGGCGCCAGGGGCGCACCGCTCAGCGCGATGATGACGATCAGCACCGCCGCACCGGCGCCGAGCGCGTGCAGGAGCAGATGCGGGAGCAGGAATCGCGACTGCCAGAGGTCGCGCGCCTCGCACTGCGCGAAGAGCCACGCCGTGTACGCGGCCGTGAGCGCGCCGAGCAGCACGAGAATCGGCGCGACGACATTCAGCGCGCTCGTTCTGCCGGTGAGCGCGAGCGCCAGCCAGATCGCGAGCGTCAGCCCGTAGGCCGATATGATGAATGCCCCCCGCGCGAGCCAACTCTTCCACTGCGGGCGCGTGAGAATCGTCCAGAAGCGCTCCGGGCGCTTGAGATCGCCCACGAGCAGCGCGCCGGTCAGCCCGAGAAACACGAGGGCGGCGAGCGGCGCGACGATCTGCGTCGCACGCGTGGCGCCGACGTCGATCACGCGCGAGAGTCCCGCGAGCACGCCGAGTCCGGCCGCGATGCCCTTGGTCCAGATGTACGACGAGACGGGCCATCGCCAGGTGCGCTGACGCGGCACGTCGTACGCCACGCGCGCGGGCGCCCTCGTCGTGCTGCGGCGCGCGAGCGGCACGAGGTCTCGAACGTCGTCCGGTCCGCGGTCGGCCCACATGAACGTCGCATCGTGGCGCGCGGCGAGCGGGTCGAGCGTCGCCGAGTGCGCGCCGATGTAGTACGCCTGGGGGCGAGTGCCCTGCTCCGGCCTCCGCACCGCGGTCGCGTTCTCGCCGAGTGCTCGGCGGACCTTGCTCGTGGGATCGTCGAGATCGCCGAAGAGGAGCGCTTCTTCCGGACACACGACCACGCACGCGGGGAGCAGTCCTTCGTCCACGCGGTGCGAGCAGAAGTTGCACTTGGCCGC
>DASZUN010000092.1:0-12807 GCA_035547615.1 Gemmatimonadaceae bacterium
GAGGGGGCGGGCCCGCTGTGGGGCCGGCTGTACGAGATCGGCACGAACCGTGTGATCATGGCGAATCGCGACGGCAAGACGCTGTACGACTGGGGACAGCTCACCGACCGGCGGTCGGGGTACGGCTGGTACTCGGCGGAGCCGGCGGGTATGCTCGCGCGCTTCGAGACGTGGTCCAGAACCCATCCTCCGACTCCATGATGCAACGTCGCGATTTCGTGAAGACGCTGGGCGCGGGTGTCGTCCTCGCGTCGTCCCTTGGCGAATTGGCGTGCCGCATCGGCGCGGGCGGCGCCTCGCCGACTCCCGAGAGGGGCGGGTGGGATCTCGTGCCGGGCATCCTCGCCCGGATCGTGCCGCCGAAGTTTCCAGATCGTGAATTCTATATCACGAAATACGGCGCCGTGGAGGGCGGCACGGTCGACGGCACCAACGCGATCCGCCGCGCGATCGCGGCGTGCGCGCAGGCGGGCGGCGGGCGCGTGGTCGTGCCGGCGGGCCGGTTCCTGACCGGCGCCATCCACCTGGAGAGCAACGTCGACCTGCACGTCGCTCGCGGTGCGACGCTTTTGTTCATTAGAGATCCAAACGCCTATCTCCCCGCGGTGCTCACGCGCTTCGAGAGCACGGAACTCATGAACTACTCGCCCTTCATCTATGCCTACGGCAAGGAGAACGTCGCGATCACGGGCGAAGGGACGCTCGACGGCCAGGCGGACGAGACGCACTGGTGGTTCTGGAAGGGGAGCAAGGAGTCCGGCTGGAAGCCCGGGATGCCGAATTACAAGACCGCGCGGCAGCGGCTGCTCGCCATGGCGGAGCAGGGCGTCCCGGTCGAGCAGCGCGTCTTCGGCGGGGGCGACTATCTGCGGCCCAACTTCATCCAGCCGTACCGCTGCAAGAACGTGCTGATCGAGAACGTGTCGATCGTCAACTCGCCGATGTGGGAGATCAACCCCACGCTGTGCGAGAACGTGACGGTGCGCGGCGTGAAGATCAACAGCCACGGCCCAAACAACGACGGCGTCGATCCGGATTCGTGTCGCGACGTGCTGATCGAGCAGTGCACGTTCAACACCGGTGACGACTGCATCGCGATCAAGTCCGGGCGCAATGCCGACGGGCGCCGCGTGCACGTGCCGAGCGAGAACATCATCGTCCGCAACTGCGACATGAAGGACGGTCACGGCGGGGTCACGGTCGGGAGCGAGATCTCTGGCGGCTGCTGGAACGTGTTCGCGCACGACTGTCACATGGACAGCCCGATTCTCTACTCGGCGCTCCGCCTCAAGAACAACGCGATGCGCGGCGGCGACCTGCACGACATCTACATGCGCGACGTGACCGTCGGGCAGGTGTCCCAGGCTATCCTGTCGATCGACTTCTACTACGAGGAGGGCGACAAGGGGCCGTTCAAGCCGATCGCGCGCAACATCCAGATGGAGCGCGTGAAGAGCGCGAAGAGCCCGTATGCCCTGTACCTCCGCGGATTTCCGAATGCGCCGATCGAGGACGTTCGCGTCCGCCACTGCGACTTCGACGACGTCGCGAACGGTAGCGTGACGGAGAACGTGAAGGGACTCGACCTGGCGGGGACGACGATCAACGGCAAGGCGGCGCAGTGATGCGGCGCCGTCATCCCGAGCGGAGCGGCGAAGCCGCGTCCCCTCGGTGTCATCCCGAGCGGAGCGGCGAAGCCGCGACGTCGAGGGATCTACCGTCCGGGTCGCGTCACGTGAATCGCGGCAAGGACGAGAGATTCCTCGTCGCTTCGCTCCTCGGCATGACAGGTCTCGCGGCGCTCCTCGCGGCGACGGCTTCCGTCCCCGCCGCTGCTCAGCAACCCTGGTCCGTGCGCGTCGCCAATGCAGTGATGCAGCGCAGCCCGGCCGCCGTCTACGGCAAGTGGGACTACACCGCCGGCCTCGTCCTGCTCGGCCTCGAGCGCGTCGGTGCGCGGACCGGCGATCCGAAATACGCCGCGTACATCAAGCGGAGCGTCGACTCGCTCGTGCATCCCGACGGCTCGATCGCGACGTATGATCCGTCCGAGCATCAGCTCGACCAGATCAACGAAGGACGCGCGCTGTTCGCGCTGTCCGACCGGACGCACGATCCCCGATACGCGACGGCGGCGGATCGCCTGCGCGAACAGCTTCGCAATCAGCCGCGCACCAACGAGGGCGGCTTCTGGCATAAGGACATCTATCCGCAGCAGATGTGGCTCGACGGGTTGTACATGGCCGAGCCGTTCTATGCGGAGTACGCGGCGCGCCATCGCGACACGACGGCGATGACCGATGTCGTGCGCCAGTTTCTGCTCGTTGCGCGGCACACACGCGATCCGAAGACCGGACTGTTCTATCACGCCTGGGACGCCGCGCACGCGCAGCGGTGGGCGGATCCGGCGACCGGCCTCTCGAAGAACTTCTGGGGGCGGGCGGTCGGCTGGTATCTCATGGGCGCGATGGACGTGCTCGACTATCTCCCCAAGAACCATCCCGATCGCGGCGCGCTGATCCAGGTCGTGCAGCAGCTCGCCGACGCAGTGGCGAAGGTACAGGACCCGGTCTCCGGCGTGTGGTGGCAGGTGCTCGATCAACCCGATCGCGCCAAGAATTATCTGGAGGCGTCGGCCTCCGCGATGTTCGTGTACGCGTTCGCCAAGGGCGCGCGCCTGGGTTATCTGCCGCCCGGCTACCATGCGCTCGCCGAGCGCGGCTTTGATGGAATGCTGAAGAACTTCGTAACCGTCGACGCGAACGGCCTCGTGTCGATCAACGACATCTGCAAGGTCGCGGGACTCGGCGGCAATCCGCCGCGCGACGGCTCGTACGAGTACTACGTGAGCGAGCCGGTCGTGTCGAACGACTACAAGGGCGTGGGCGCGTTCATCCTCGCCGCCAACGAGCTCGGACGATGAGCGTCCTCGACCTGTTCTCGCTCGCCGGCAAGCGTACCCTCGTCACGGGCGCGAGCCGCGGGCTCGGGCGAGGTATGGCATTGGCACTTGCCGACGCCGGCGCCGACGTGGTGTGCGCGAGCTCGTCACCGGACGGTGCAGCGGAAACCGCGAGTGCCGTCCGCGCGCTCGGTCGCCAGGCGTGGACAGTCGACGCCGATCTCGCGGACGCGAGCGCCGTGGCGCGCATGACCGACAACGCCGAGCGCGTTGCCGGACAGATCGACATCCTCGTGAACAACGGCGGCACGATCGCGCGGTATCCCGCGACCGAGTATCCGGCCGACGAATGGCAGCGCGTGCTGCGCACGAATCTGGACGCGACGTGGCAGCTCAGTCAGCGATTCGGGCGCGGGATGATCGAGCGTGGCGCGGGGAAGATCATCAACGTCGCGTCGCTGCTGTCGTTCAGCGGTGGCATCACGGTGCCCGCGTACACGGCGAGCAAGCACGCGGTGGCCGGACTCACCAAGGCGCTCGCCAACGAATGGGCCGCGCGCAATGTGCAGGTGAACGCGATCGCGCCGGGCTACTTCGCCACCGACAACACCGAGCGCCTCCGCGCGAACGAACAGCGGTTCGCGGAGATCAGCGCGCGCATTCCGGCCGCCCGGTGGGGGCAGCCGTCCGATCTCGCCGGCGCCGTCGTGTTCCTCGCATCGGCGGCCAGCGACTACGTCAACGGCCACATCCTCGTCGTGGATGGCGGCTGGATGGCCCGTTAGGAAACTCATATATGCATCATCTCCCAGACGCGCACCGCACGAAGCAGCTGACCACGGACGAGCTCCGGTCGGCATTTCTGATCCAGGATCTCTTCACCCTCGGCAAGCTCACGCTCCATCACATCGATCTCGATCGCGTGGTGCTCGGCGGCGCGGTGCCGCTCAGCGAGCCACTCCGGCTCGAGGCGCCGGCATCGCTCCGCGCGGCGTATTTCGCGGAACGGCGCGAGCTCGGCGTGCTCAACATCGGCGCACGGGGCACGATCGTCGTCGACGGGCGGCGCTATGCGATGGACCCGCGCGACGTGCTGTACATCGGCCGCGGCACCAAGGAGATCGTGTTCGAGAGCGACGATGCGGCGCGGCCGGCGCGGTTCTACATCGTGAGCTACCCGGCGCACGCGTCGCATCCCACGACGCGCGTCGGCAACGGCAACGTCCAATCGGCGGAGCTCGGAAGCGCCGAGCAGGCGAACCGCCGCACGATCGCGCGGTACATCCACGCGGACGGCGTGCAGAGCGCGCAACTCGTGATGGGCGTGACGGAGCTCGCGCCCGGCAGCGTATGGAACACGATGCCCGCCCACACGCACGAGCGCCGGACCGAGGTCTATCTGTACTTCGATCTCCCGGAAGACGCGGTGGTCGTGCACCTCATGGGCGAGCCCGGCGAGACCCGCCACCTGATCGTCCGCGACGGCGAGGTCGCGCTGTCGCCGGCGTGGTCGATCCACTCCGGCTGCGGCACGAGCAATTACACGTTCTGCTGGGCGATGGGCGGCGAGAACCAGGACTACGGCGACATGCAGCCGGCCGAAACGAGGAATCTGAAATGATCGAGATGAAGGCGCGTGCATGTCATCCTGAGCGCAGCGGCGCAGCCGCGGAATCGAGCGATCTGGCGTTGCGGTCGCGTAGCACGCGTCGCGCCGCAGAGGGGAGATTCCTCGTCGCTTCGCTCCTCGGAATGACCGTACTTCTCGCGCTCCCTGCCACGCTTCTCGCGCAGTCTCCCGCATCGTTCACCGTGCGCGCCGACAACACGCTGCCGATCGAGCGGCAGGCGGAGACGATCTCCGTTCCGTGGTCCACGGTGCAGCGCGAGCTGCCGAACGTCGCGCCGAATGGCGTGCGTGTCGTGGACGTCGGCTCCGGGCGCGAGATCGTGTCGCAGGTCGTCGACGACGACGGCAACGGCACGATGGACGAGCTGATCTTCCAGTCGGATTTCTCGCCGAAGGCATCGCAGCGGTTCACGATCCAGGCGGCGGCCCCGACGGCGTCGTATCAACCGAAGCGGGTCTACGTCGCGCACGAGGATCCGCGCGACGACGTTGCGTGGGAAACCGACCGGATCGCGTACCGCATCTACGGGCAGGGGCTGTGGAAGGTGGACTCGCTGCTCAGCAGCGGGGTCGACATCTGGGTCAAGCGCGTGCGCACGCCGATCGTCGACAAGTGGTACAAGAAGGGCCACGACGAGTATCACCACGACAACGGCGAGGGCGCCGACTTCTTCGACGTCGGGCAGTCGCTCGGCGCGGGCGGCACGGCGATCTGGAAGGACGATTCGCTCTCCCGCGCGTGGAATTTCAAGAACTGGAAGATCATCGCGAACGGCCCGGTGCGCGCGATCTTCGAGCTGTACTATCAGCCGTGGGACGCGCCCGGGCTGCGGGTCACGGAGGTCAAGCGCATCGCGATCGACGCCGGCCACAACCTCAACCACGTGACGAGCATCTTCCGCGCGGAGAACGGCGTGACCGACATTCCGTGGACCACCGGCATCGTGAAGCGGCCGTCGGTCGTCGGGTCGGAGAGCAAGGCGCGGCCGTGGGCGTGGCTCGCCGAGTGGGGACCAATCGTGCCGAAGGACGGCGGCCACGGCGACCTCGGCATCGGAATCCTGATGCCGCGCACGTCGGTCGATGATTGGAAGGAGACGAGCACTCACTACCTCGCCATCTCGCACACGAAGTCTGGCCAGCCGGTCGACTACTGGATCGGCGCCGGCTGGACCGGCAGCGGCGACTACCGCGACGTGCAGGACTGGTGGAACTACCTCGACAATTGGGCGCAGCGTCTGTCGACGCCGCTCGCGGTCACGGTCGAATCGCCGAGCCACTCATGAGGAGGATCGGCGCGCTCGTCGCGTTCGCGTTCGTTGCCGCCTCGACCGCGGCCGCGCAGGACACACGTACCGTCACGGAGCCGAAGCGTCCGCAAGCCTGCAAGGTGCTGACGGCCGAGTTGACGCCGCTCGCCGACACCACGCTGAACGAGAACGACGAGCGCAGGCTCGACACGCGGCGAATCCAGTCGGCCATCGACGGCTGCGGCTACGGCAAGGCCGTCGTACTCCGCGCGAACGGGGCGGTGCGCGCGTTTCTCACGGGGCCGCTGGTGCTTCTTCGCGGTGTGACGCTCGTCGTCGACACGAACGTCGTGCTCTTCGCGTCGCGCGACCCGCGCGAGTACGACATCGATCGCCCGGGCCGCTGCGGCACCGTCGACGCGAAGGGGCACGGCTGCAAGCCGCTCATTTCGGCCGATCACGCGAACGGATCCGGCATCATGGGGCCGGGCACGATCAATGGCCGCGGTTGGGCCACGCTCCTCGGCGACAACGTGTCATGGTGGGATCTCGCGCAGAACGCGAAGGTCACGAACGCGTACCAGAGCTGTCCGCGGCTCATCCAGTTCACGCTCTCGAATGACGTGACACTGTACGACGTGAAGCTCGTGAACTCGCCCAACTTCCACGTCGTCTTCGATCGCGGCAACGGATTCACCGCGTGGGGCGTGATCATCGACACGCGCGACCCGCGGGCGCGCAACACCGACGGCATCGATCCGGCGAGCGCGACGAACGTCACGATCACGCACAGCTACATCAACACCGGCGACGACAACGTCGCGATCAAGGCCGGCAAGATTCCGAGCTCGCACATCACCGTCTCGCACGACCACTTCTATCGCGGTCACGGCATGTCGATCGGCAGCGAGACGGACGGCGGCGCGAGCGCGATCCGCGTGTTCGACCTCTCGGTCGACGGCGCGGACAACGCGATCCGGATCAAGTCCAACGCCGCCCGCGGCGGGCTGGTGCACGACGTGGCGTATCGGGACGTCTGCGTCCGCGCGACCGGGCATCCGATCGAGATGGACACGCACTACACGGCATCGGCGAAGACGACGGGCATCCTGATTCCCGAGTTTCGCGACATCACACTCGAGGACGTGCGAGTGGAGGGCGGCGGCCGCGTGATCCTGCAGGGCTACGACGCCAGGCGCCGCCTCACGATGCACTGGGACAACGTGATCTTCGATGATCCATCCACGGTCAAGGTCACGGCGCAGCACGTGACGATCACGAAGGGACCGGGGCCGAGCAACCTGCCCGTGAGCGGAGAGGACGTCCAGGTCCAAGGCAGCACGTCCGATGCGCCGGCAAATTCGTGCGTCGGCAAGTTCGTGCCGATGCCGGCCGCGCGTGCCGCGGCGTCGGCTGGCAACTTCGCCGCGATCGTCGATGCGCGCTTCACCGGCACCGACGGCGACAGCAGCGCCGGTGCGCCGACGTTTCACACCCTCGGCGCGGCCCTCACGCATCTGCCGCCGAACGGCGTCGGCCGCGCGGTGATCTTCGTCAAGAAGGGCCGCTATCATGAAAAGCTCACGATCGATCGGCCGTACGTCACGCTGCTCGGCGAGAGCCGTGACAGCACCGTGCTCACGTACGACGCCGCGGCCGATACGCCGAGCCCCGGAGGCGGAACGTACGGCACGCGCGGCAGCTTCACCCTCCGCATCGTCGCGCCGGACTTCCGCGCCGAGAATCTGACCATCGAGAATGCGTTCGACTACCCAGCCAACGTCGCGAAGCCGGCGAGCGATCCGACGAAGCTGAAGAACATGCAGGCCGTCGCGCTGATGCTCGACCTGGGCTCGGATCGCGCGGTGTTCGTGAACGACAAGATCACCGGCTATCAGGACACGCTCTTTCCGAATTCCGGACGCAGCTATTTCTACAGATCGGAGATCTGGGGGCACGTCGATTTCATCTTCGGCGCCGGCCAGGCCGTGTTCGATGATTGCGACATCGTCTCGCGCGATCGCGGCAGCAAGACGCTGAACGGGTACGTGACCGCCGCGAGCACGGACATCTCGCAGCCGTACGGTTTCCTCTTCGTCCACAGCCGGTTGAAGAAGGACAATCCGAACATGGCGCCGAATTCGGTGACGCTCGGCCGCCCGTGGCACCCGTTCGCCAATCCTCGAGCGGTGGCGAGCGTGGCATACATCGACTGCTGGATGGACGATCACATCGGCGCCAAGGGCTGGGACCGCATGTCCTCCGTCGACTCGACGGGTACGCGCATCTGGTACGAGCCCTCGTCGGCACGCTTTGCGGAATACGGAACGACGGGGCCGGGGGCGGTGACGAGCCCAACGCGCCCGCAGCTCACGGCGGACGAGGCGAAGCGCTACACGCCGGCGAACGTGCTCGGCGGCTGGGTGCCTGCCGTGGCGGAGAAGCGCTGACCATGCGCGTGATGACGCATGCATTGCTGCTCACCGTTGCGGTGCTCGGCTTCACGCAGCCGAAACCGATCGTCGTGCACATGATCGGCGATTCGACGATGGCCGACAAGCCGAAGCCCGAGGTCAATCCGGAGCGCGGGTGGGGACAGGCGCTGCCGCAGTACTTCGATCACGGCGTGGTGGTGCGCAACCACGCGGTGAATGGGCGCAGCACCAAGAGCTTCATCGACGAAGGCAAGTGGGCCGCGGTGCTCGCCGAGCTGAAGCGGGGCGACTACGTGTTCATCCAGTTCGGCCACAACGACGAGAAGGTGCAGGACTCGTCGCGCTACACGAGCCCGTGCACTGCCTATCGCCGGAACCTCGAGCGCTTCGTGAACGAGTCGCGCGCGAAAGGCGCGATTCCGGTGCTCTTCACGCCGATCGTGCGCCGCAAGTTCAACGAGCACGGCACGCTCGAGGACACGCACGGCGTGTACGCGCTCGTCGTACGCGACGTCGCGCGCGACCTGCGCGTGCCGTTCGTCGATCTGGAGATGCTGACGGAAGACCTGGTGCGCGGCGCCGGCCCGGACGCCTCGAAGCAGCTCTACGTCTACGTGGACTCGGGGGCGATCGCCGCCTTCCCGGCGCCGCGGCACGACGATACGCACCTGTCGCCCCACGGCGCGTCCGAGGTCGCGAAGCTGGCCGCCCGCGCGCTGAAGACCGCCGTGCCGGCGCTGGCCCCGCACATCCTCGGAGTCAATTAGAGAATGCGAACGGCCGTCGCCGCGGCTCTTCTCGCGACGCTTGGCTCCGCGGCCGCGGCGCAGCACGAGCCGATTCCGCTGTGGCCGCACGCGGCGCCCGGTGCCGTGGGCGACAGCAGCATCGATCGGCCCACCATCACGCCATATCTCGCCTCCGGCACGACGGCGACGCGCACGGGCGTCGTGGTCTTCCCTGGAGGCGGTTACGAGCATCTCGCGATCGAGAAGGAAGGCACGAAGATCGCCGAGTGGCTCAACGGCATGGGGGTGAACGCGTTCGTCGTCACCTACCGCCTCGGGCCGCGCTACCACCATCCGACCATGCTCGCCGACGGCCAGCGTGCCGTTCGCCTGGTGCGAGCGAACGCGGCGCGCTGGAATCTCGATCCAGACGCGATCGGTGTGATGGGCTTCTCCGCCGGCGGCCATCTCGCGTCCGCGCTCGGAACGCATGCCGACACGGTGCTCGGAGCACCCGATTCCGTCGATCTCGTGAGCACGCGGCCGGATTTCATGGTGCTCGCGTACCCGGTGATCACCATGGACGAGCGCTGGGCGCACGCCGGCTCACGGCGCAACCTGCTGGGCAACGACCCGTCGCCCGCGCTGGTGCATGCGTTGTCCAACGAGACGCAGGTTACCGCGCGCACACCGCCCACGTTCCTCGTCGCGACGAGCGACGATTCTACCGTCCCGGTGCAGAATTCGCTCATGTTCTACGAGGCGCTGCTCGCCGCGCACGTGCCCGCCGAGCTCCACCTGTTTCAGACCGGACGCCACGGATTCGGACTGGCGGCGGGCGACGAGTCGCTGTCGCAGTGGCCGCGGCTGTGTGAGGAATGGATGCGCCGCAACGGCTGGCTCTCGTCGCGCGCGCACGTCGCACGTTGACACCGCGCGCCGTCGCGCGTTGAGTTGGGCATAGATCTCCACTCGGCAACCGCTCGCGTCGTGCGCAAGCTCAACACTCGAAATTTCCGGCTGGCGACTCGCTCGACACCGCGCGAGGTGAATCGGCAGATCGTGCTCAACCTGATTCGCGAGCACCAGCCGATCTCGCGCGCCGAGCTGGCGCGTCGCATGAAGGTGCCGCGCGCCGCGCTCACGTCGATCGTACGCGACCTGCTCGAGCGCGGCGCGGTGTACGAAGCCGGCGCCGCGGCGGCCGTGCGCGGGCGGCGGCCGCGTCTGCTCGCGATCCGCACGAGCGGACAGCTCGTGATCGCCGCCGACGTGCGACAGGACCGCACGTCGCTCGCGCTGTCCGATGTCGGCGGCCGCATCGTCGCGCGCAAATCCTTCCGTACGCCGGAGTCGCCGGAGCGGCTGCTCGACGACATGGTGACGCACGTCTCGCGCGTGCTGCGTGAACATCGCGCGGCCGACGGCGAGACGGTGCAGGGGGTGGGGATCGTGGTGCCGGGCATGGTCGATCGGCACTCGGGACGCGTGCTGTACGCGCCGCGACTCGGCTGGCGCGATGTTGATCTGCAGGAGCCGCTCGCCGCACGACTCGGTCTTGCCGTGTCCATCGAGAGCGCGCCGATCGCCTGCGCGCTCGCGCGCCTCTGGTCGCTCACCGGCGACTCGCGCGCGGTGAACAACTTCGCGTACGTGAGCGTCTCCGACGGCGTCGGCGTCGCCGTGGTCGTGCGCGGCGAGGTGCTGCGCGGCGAAGCCCACACCGCCGGCGAGATCGGACACGTTTCGCTCGATCCGAATGGCCCGCGCTGCGCCTGCGGCAAGCGCGGCTGCTGGGAAGCGTTCTGCTGCAACGCGGCCACGGTTGCGCGCTACGCGGACGCGCTCGGTGGGAAGCGCGGTACGCGCAGCGCGATCGCCGTCGAGGAGATCGTGCGCCGCGCGCTCCGCGGCGAGCCGGCTGCCGCGCACGCGATCGCCGAGACGGGCGGCCAGATCGGCCGCGGGCTCGCCGCGGTGGTGAGCGCGTTCAATCCCAAGCGCATCTACATCGGCGGAGAGATCACCGCCGCGTGGGAGTTGATCGAGCCCCCGATGCGCGCGGTGCTCGCCGAGAATACGCTCACGGAAGCCACGCGCTCGACGCCGATCCATCCCGATCCCGACCCCGCCGAGTACCGACTGCTCGGGGCCGTGGCCCTCGTCTCGTCGCCCGCGTTCGCGCTGCCACGCGTCGGCTGAACCACCGCGCCGGGCCTCGCGCGGCGGCGCGCGCAGAATCGGCAATTCTCCCGCCGCAGATGGTGAGAATTGTAGGTCGAAATTACAAATTCGACCGACTTGAACTGCGAAGATCGCACGTCCTATTGTACAGGAAGTACGCGCCGCTCCGACGCGTCATCCGTACACGCGCGAGGACATGCTGAGCTTCCGGGTGCTCGTCACTGACGAGGTGGATCCGCAGGGCGTCGAGCTGCTGCGCAGCCACCCGTCGCTCATCGTCGATGAGCGGCCCACCCGGCCATGGCGCGATCTGCTCGGCGAGATCGGCGAGTACGACGCCATCGTCGGACGCAGCGCGACACAGATCCCCGGCGAGCTCCTGCGCGCGGCGAAGAAGCTCCGTGTGATCGGCCGTGCCGGTGTCGGCACCGACAACATCGATCTCGAGACGGCGACCGCGCTCGGCATCGCCGTGATCAATGCGCCGGCGGGGAACACGATCGCCGTCGCCGAGCTCTTCTTCGGCGTGCTCGTCTCGCTCGTGCGCCATCTGCCGCGCGCGTACGCATCGATGACCGCCGGCAAGTGGGATCGTAGCAAGCTGCTCGGCACCGAGCTCCGCGGCCGCACGCTGGGCATCGTGGGACTCGGGCGCATCGGCGGCGAGGTGTCGTCGCGCGCACGCGCGTTCGGCATGCGCGTGATCGCGTACGATCCCTATCTCGCGCGCGAGCGGTTCGAGCTGCTGCGCGTCGAACGCTTGTCGCAGCTCGGCGACCTGCTCGACCAGGCGGACGTCGTCACCGTGCACACGCCGCTCACCGACGAAACGCGCGGCATGATCGGCGCCGCCGAGCTCGCGCGGCTGCACGCGGGCGCGATCGTCATGAACATGGCACGCGGCGGCATCGTGAACGAGGACGCGCTACGCGCCGCCCTCGAGAGCGGCCATCTCCGGGGCGCCGTGCTCGACGTGTACGCCAAGGAGCCGCTGGCGCCCGATCATCCGTTCCGCACCATGGCGAACGTGATCCTCACGCCGCATCTCGGCGCGTCCACGGCCGAGGGCCAGCGGAACGTGGCGGTCGACGCGTGCATCGCCGTGCGCGACGCACTGCTCAGTGGCGCGCTCGCCGGCGCGGTGAATCTCGCCGACGTCGACCGCGAGCAGTGGAAGGAGATGGGCGGCGCGCTGCGGCTCGCCCGGCATTCCGCGGCGATCGCGCGCGCGATGCTCGCCGACTCTGGCGCGCCGGCGATCGGTCAGGTCACGGTGCACGTGGGATCGCAGCTCGCCGGCGCCGACAGCCTGCTCGTCGCCTCGGCGGCCGAAGGCGCACTCGCGCCGATCACGGGCGAGGTGCGCGTGAATCTCATCAACGCGCGGGCGCGCGCCGCCGAGCGCGGGATCGCGATCGCGACGCTGCCGGCCGGTGATGCCGCCGAGCCTTATGCCGTGCGCGTGACGATGAGCTCCGACGGACGCGCGCTCACCGTGGGCGGCGCCGCGCTGCCGGGTGGACCGCCGCGGCTCACCCGCATCGGCGACTTCAAGGTCGACGTGACGCCGCGGCGCACGCTCATCGTGCTCACCAACGCCGACGTCCCCGGCGTGATCGGCCGCGTCGGCACCGTGCTCGGCAACGCGGGGCTCAACATCGCCGAGTATCACCAGGCG